>SLJM01000135.1 GCA_007135085.1 Myxococcales bacterium | reverse complement strand
TGCGACGGGGAGTGCGCCGATCCGGAGTCGGACCCCGAGCATTGCGGGGATTGTTTTGAGGCCTGCCAGTTCGAAAATGCGGTCGCCCGCTGCGACCAGGGGCAATGCGATATCGACGAGTGCGTCGAGGATTATGGCAATTGCGACGGAGATCTGGCCACCGGGTGTGAGACTGACCTGTCGTCGACGTTAGAGCATTGCGGTCAGTGCGGCGTGGACTGCGACCTGCCGAATGTGCGCTCCCATCGCTGCGCCGGCGGAGAGTGCGATATTGAGCAATGCGAGGACGCGTGGGTCAACCTGGACGGTGATCCGGCGACGGGATGTGAGGCGGAGTGCCCGGCGGATATTGACGTCGATGCTTTTCCGGGCATCGAGGAGGGCGGCGAGCCCTGCGAGCTGTTGGGGCTGGCGCTTGGGAGGACCTATTACGTCCACGAGGGCCACGGAGACGACGCCAATCGGGGCACCATGGCGCAGCCATTTGCCACCATCCAACATGCGGTGGACGCCGCGGCCGACGATATGTATCGCAACCAGGTCTACGTCGCTCATGGGACCTATAATGAGAGCGTCGAGCTGCCGGCGGGGGTGAGCATGTGGGGCGGCTTCTTCGTCGATGGGGACCGCGGGGTATGGCAAAGGGACCTGAGCGGAAAGACGGCCATCGTCTCGGATACCACAGTGGGCGTGCGCGCCGTCGGTCATGGGGGGGGCACCATCGGCGGCTTCATCATCGAGACTGCCGACGCCGCAGAGGGCGGCGATGAGATGTCGACGCGGGCTATCATCTTGCGCGACGTCGAGGGTTTCGTCATCGAGGATAATAGTCTGTACCCGGGCAACGGCGCGGCCGGTTCGGTCGGGGCCGATGGGGCCGAGGGCGTAGAAGGTGGAGAGGGTGATCCGGGCACGGCGGGGGTACGCGAGGGCGGGGCGGTATGTCCGGAGGACGACGGGCTGACGCCGGGTCTGGGCGGCGTGCCGGGGACCAACCCGGCCTGCCCGGGCACCAGCGGCGGCGCCGGCGGTGATTCCGCGATAGAAGACGTCAGCGGCGATCGCGGAGAAACGGGGGATTCGCCCGACCAAAATACGCCCGGGGGAAGTTATGGAGAACGCGCCTCCTATACCGAGTTATGTGTTTTTACGGGGGATCTGGAAGGAGGAGATGGGGGTAATGGGAGCAACGCCGGCTCCGTCGGTGCAGGCGGCGACGTGCCCGACGATCAGGTGATGGGTTTTCTCGTCGGCGATGACGATTGGCGCGCCGGACACGGACTGGATGGCGAAAGTGGCTCGCCAGGGGCCGGCGGCGGCGGAGGCGGCGCCGGAGGTCATCGCTACGGACGATGTGAGAATGGGTTCTTGATTCCCGATTGCAATCCCCTGCCCGCAGGCGGCGGAGGAGGCGGCGGCGCCGGAGGCTGCGGCGGTGAGGGCGGCGGGGGCGGCCAGGGCGGTGGCCACTCCATCGGGTTGATGCTGATCAACGCCGATGGTGTCGAGGTCCGGAACACCCACTTCGTCAGCGGCGCCGGCGGCGATGGAGGAGCCGGCGGTGCCGGTGGTGCGGGGGGAAGCGGCGGCGACGGAGGCAAGGGCGGAGCCGGGCTGGATGACGCCGGAGACGGCGGAGACGGGGGCGACGGCGGAAGCGGCTCCATGGGCAGCGGCGGCGCCGGCGGCGCCGGTGGAAGCTCGATCGGCGTCTTCTCATACCTGTCGCGCGTCGATGCCTCGGCGACGTCGAATACGTTTAGCCTGCAGACGGCGGGGCAGGGCGGAGACGGCGGGGCGGGCGCGATCTCCGGTGCCGACGGCGAAGATGGCGGTCAGCACCAGATCTTTGTCGTTGATTGAGAAGGCGGGCGGGACCGTCACGATTTACCTACTCCACCTGAAGATCGACGACGAAGGTGTCGGCGAAGTGCTCATCGACGACGTCGATTTGCAGCTCCCAATGACCGGGCATGCTGTAGAAGAGGTTGGTGACCAGGTATGTGCCATCGCCCTCCTCGATGACCTCTGGGGTCTTCGGGGATCCATGACCGTGGCCGGGCATCCAGGGCACGACGGTCAGCTCTGCGCCACTCACAGATTCACCGGAGCAACAGGACATGCTTTCCGTGCTGCCCAGGTAGAGCATCAGCTCATTGTCCCCCACCACCGGTGGGTTCGGTCGCAGGACCATCCGGGCTTCGAAATGTCCCGAATCAGAGACCGAAAATACCTCCTGGTCTGCGCCGTCGTTGCCGCCGGCGTCACCCTCGCCACATCCCACGGCAGGTAGGGCCAGCCAGCAGAGGAGTAGACCGACTGTGAGCCTCGAGGCGACGCTAGTTTTTAAAAGGTGCATCTTTATGCCTCCTGGAGATTGACTCCACCAGAGTGGGGATGGCGGCTGTCGGTTCATCAATCGTCCGCGGGATCGACGAGGAGGACCGGAAGGGGCGGGGATTGGTAGATCTCTTCGCCGTCTTCCAGAACGCGGATGTGAATCGCCGTCTCTCCCGTCTGGGCTCCCGGTACGAGATGGATGGTGCATCCTCGCATCATGCAATGGTTGATCTCGACGAGCTCCGGCGCGTCATCGGCGAAGTGCGCTCGGAGATCGTGGTGGTTGTCAAAGTCCAACTCGATCATCTCCTGGTGTTCGTCGAAGGCGTTGACCTTAACGGAGAGCCGTTCTCCGGCGACGGTGATCGGCGGCAACGCTCCGTGCCAGCTCTCTCCTTCGCTGTGCGCCAGCACGTCTCCGCTGTCGGATTCGAAGACCTCGATGTCGGCGACGTGGAGGTGATGATGAGAGTCGGATGGGTCGGCCTCTTCCGCAGTTTCACCGCAGGCGAAGAGAGCTGTGGTCAGGAGGGAAAAGATCAGGGCGATGATGAGGGTCTGTTTTGGCCGAAGGAGCATGCTATTTTCTCCATGGTTGAGATGAGATTGGGGAATTCTTCATTAGAAACCGGTCCCGGTCGTCGCTCGACGCACCGGGAGCCTTCACAAAGAGACAAACGGAGAAGTCGCCCAAAACCCCCGAAAAAATATTTCGACCGGCCTTCGCTTGTTCGAAGACAGAGTGCAGAAGATTCGCCAGATCAGCTCTTGTCCGTTCTGGAGGAACGGTGCCAGGCGCCGTGTTGTGGTGTTTTGATCGGTGCGAGGAATCTCGCGGTGGCAATCAGGGGTAGAAGGTCCAGCGATCTTCGCCCAGCCCTTGATGAAGGGCGACGGGTTGATGGCCGACGTCGGGGATGAGGAAGAAGTCGTGGTCGACGTCCAGCTGTACGAGGTGCTCGTGAAAGTCTTCTTTATTGGCCCGTGTGGCGTCGAGTTCGCCCATCACGAGGCGAAGATCGACTTCGCCGTTGAAGCGATCGAATTCGGTCTCGGCCAATGTCCAGGGGCTGGCGTCGATATAGCCCTGGATGTCGCCGCCAAATAGCTGGTCGAGAATGGCCTGTCGGCGCTCCTCATCGACGGCCGGGGTGTCGCTGAAGTCCGGGCTCAGGGGGCCCGCGGCGAGGCTGGAGGCGGCGCCGAAGATGTCGGGATATAGGAATGCGTAGCGAAGCGCTCCATAGCCTCCCATGCTGAATCCCTCGACGTAGCGGCCTTCCGGGGATGCAATGGTGCGAAATTCGGCGTCGATGAAGGGGACTAGTTCGGTGATATAGAGTTCTTCGACGTTGGCGCTTCCATCGTAGGCGTCGAGCCAAAGGCTAAAGGGCGGCGCGTCGAGGAAGACGATGAGGAAAGGAGATACGTACCCTTCTCGCATCGCATAGGAGAAAAGTTGCGTTAAGGGCTCGATGCCGCCACGGCCACCGAGGCTTCCGTGCAGCCAGTATAGTACGGGGAAGTCTTGATCGGTTTGAGCATGATAGGGCTGGGGAGCAAAGACGTGAATCCCGACGGTGTCATCTACAGCCGTGCTTTCGAAGGTGTGGTAGGAGACGCCCGGGATATCGAGAGGCTCCTGTGCCCAGGAGAACTGGTCTCCGTTCGGGATATCGCCACCGTCGTGGGCATCGTCGTTGACGTCATCGGCGTCATCTGCCGTATCAGCTTCTGAAGCGTTGGAGTCCGGGGATTGGCCGACGTCGCTCCCGTCGACATCGGTCGAGGTGCAGGCGACGAAGAGAGCGGCGAGGAGCAGGCACGGAAGCCACAGATATTTTGGAAGACGAGTCATGGTCATAGCGTTGAGCAGAGTACTATATTTCGAGTCGATTCGCATATCATATCTCCGTGGTCGGGCGCGATTGGTTTCCGTCGGTGGTCCGGTGATTTTTCGGAGACCAACGGGTGAATACCATGGCTAGAAACGCCCGTTGGCGGTGAGCACGGCGAAGGGGGCCAGGTCGCCGCCGGGGCCGCCGATGGCGGTCCAGCCGGGGAGCCAGGCAACGCCGACATCAAGATGAGCCCGAAGGTCAAATACGGGGCCTGCCGTGGGCGGTGTGAATTTCAGGCCCGCCGCCACTTCGGGGCCGGCGACCTCCACCACATTCTGTTGAGCGCCGGGGTTGAAGACGAAGCCGAGTTCGTCGGGGCCGAGCTCTGCTTCGGCCAGGCCGGCTCCCACACTGAGCTCCAGATAGGGGGAGCGGATTAACTGTGGCAACGATAGGTCGAGGCGAAAATGGGCGATCTCCGGGCCGGCCCCTGGGAGTTGAGGGGTCATAAATCCCGATCCGCTGCCGCAGCCCACCATGGCGAGTCTTGGGCCAATAGTCATATCCCCGCAGAGATAGCCCGTGGGCAGGCCGTCGTCGGTGCCGCTGACCATGGCGCCTCGAAGTGAGCCGCTGATCATCCGTTCGGAGTGGTGGGGCGTCTGGACGTCCTGTTCGCCTGGCGATGGCGAGGTGTGGGCCTGGGAGGCGGCTGGTGAAAATGCCGCCAGCGCCACCAGGGTTGTGAGCAAAGCGCAAAATGATGGGCGGAAATTCATGGGACTGACCGAAAAATCTTGGAACTCCCTGTCAGTTTATGCCGTCTGTGGTTGGAATTGTAGTGGGGAATATGTTGAGGCACCCCTCCCTGGAGGCTTGCAAGAGGTGAGGGTATGCGACGGCCCCCCGTTGGTAAGGGGCCGTCGTCGGATGGCGCCTTTGCTTTATTCGTCGGAGGCAACGGCTTCGTCGGCTCTTTCGACGCCTGCGATGGCGTTGCGGCGATTGGGGGTGCGCTCCAGGGAGTGCTCGAAGGCAACCTTTGCCTCGTCGGCCAGACCCTCGAGGAGCAACATCTCGGCGTGGAGTTCGCGTACGGGGAAGACCTCCCCCGGGGTAATGGGGTGTTTGTCCATGGCTTCTTCGAGGTCGGCGGCGTCACGGATCTGGGAGAGGGCCTCTTCTGTGTCGCCGCGCTCATAGGTGATCCAGGCGTTGACGGCCTGGCTGAGGGCGTCGGTCATGGAGGCCCAATAATTATCGCCCTGTTCGCGGAGGGTCTGGACGAGCTCGTCGATGCGGTCGGCCTCGCTCTGAGCTTGTTCGAGATCGCCGGAGCGAGCGGCGCCGATGCCGCGGGCATAGTGGAAGAGGGCGTCGGCGGCGGGAAATTCATCCCAGTCTACGGCCGCAGGGTTGCGGCTTTGGAGTTGGGCCGCCTCCTCCCATTGATGTCGTTCCAGATGATATCGCGCCTGAGGGGCGGCGATGCCGTAGGCAGCGGCGAAGTGGTGCTGAGCCTGTTCGATTTCCAGGATCGCTTCCAGGGTCTCCTGGGCCCTTTCCTCATCGCCGAGTTGCAAATAGCCGTACATCATATAGTCCAGGGCGTGGGGGTAGTGCATGGAGTGGGCGCCGTTGAGGGGTTGGTCCTTGGCCGCCTTTGCGGAGCGTATATTCCAGTCGATGGTCTCCTCCCAGAGCCCGAGGCGGACGAAGATATGGCTGGGCATATGGAGGGCGTGGGGGACGTTGGGGGCGAGCTGGTCGTATTGACGGGCGACTTCCAGTCCACGGGGGGCGAGCTCGGTGCTGTCGTAGGCGTGGATGAGATAGTGAAATAAGCCGGGGTGCTCGGGATGATGTTCGAAATAATCCTCCAGGAGTTCGCCTGCTAGAATCTCTCGGGTGTAGTCGCGTTCTTCGTCCGGCGAAAATAGAGTCATGGCATAGGCCACCTCGCCGAGTGCATAGAAGGCGGCGGCGTCGACGTCGTCGGGATAGGCCTGGTGGACCTCTCGTTGAGCCGACTTCCAGGCTTTGATCCTGGCCTGGTTGTCGGCGGGGCGATCTTTAGCGGGCGGATCGGGATCGGAGAAATAGGCGTCGACGGCAGCGATATAGGCCTGCTCGCGCTCAGTGGGGGCGCCGATTCGCAGGGCGGTCTCAACGGCCTCTTTTCCGGTGGCCATATCTTCTTCGCTCGAGGGTGCCCAGAGCGGTTGGAAGGCGGTCATGGCGATTCCCCAGTGGGCCATGGCGCATTCATCGTCGACCTGTGCGGCCTCCTGGAAGTGGGGTCGAGCCTGGGCGTACATCATGTGATGGAGGTGACCCAGCCCCGCTTCGATGGACTCCTGGGCTTCATCACTGCAGGAGGTGGGAAAGTCCACCTCACCATGGGCGTGTTCGCCCCGGTCGTGATCCATCTCGTCCATCCCCTCCATATGGCCCTGACTGTCCTGGGCCTGGTCACGAGGTTCGGCGGTGGTCGTACATCCAATAGTCCATCCAAAAATACCAATCGTCAGCAATGCCAGATAGCGCATAAATATCTCCTGTTGTCGGTGCAATGCGGCGACCAGAATTGTGGTACGCGCCGCGTGTGTACCCACTACGGTCGAAAAATACTGCTTTGTTGAATAGGGGAACCCTAACAAACTAAGAGCGAAGGCGCGAGAGGGTTTCCGTGGTTCGTCTGGTTGATCGCAAAGTCGGGCGTGCGGGCTGGCAGCCCGCGCTCCAACAAAGAATTTCATGGGGCGTGCGGGCTGGCAGCTCGCGCTCCAACAAAGAATTTCGTGGGGCGGCGAGGCTGTCGAGGATTTTTCGGGTCTGCTACCCTCCGGGCAGGTTGGCAACTGGTTGGTATAAAAACATTACGCGGTGGTGATATGGAAATCAGAAGAGAAACGCGCCTTGTGACCTGGCTTATGGTCTGTCTTTTTGCGGTATCCAGTGGGTTGGCCTGCGGCTCCGACGATGGAGAATTAGACAACTCCAATAAGGAGGAGACGGATAATCAGGAAACGAATAATGAGGAGACGAATAATCAGGAGTCCGAATTAGAGAAATGCCTGGATGCTTGCCCCGATGCCTGTCCGGCCCCGGAAGAGAGGCTCTGCGCCTCAGACGGGGAGCGATACTGCAATGAATGCGTCATCGACTGTCATGGTCTGGAGATCGAGCAGGACGAGTCCCAATGCGGTTCGGCGGCGCCGGAGCTCATTGCGCCCGGAGAGTTGAGCACCGACCAGGGCACGGCGCTGTCATTTACGGTGGACGGCTATGCGGGAAGCGGCGGCGGGGATCTGACGATCGAGGTCGTCGATGGGCCGGCTCATGGGACGATCACGCCCGAGGAGGGGCTCGCGCCTTTGGAGTTGACCTATACGCCGGAGGGCGATTTCGTCGGGGAAGATACGGTGGAGTTGATGGGCACCGACGGCGGCGGGGCGAACTCCGAGGTGTTGAGCCTTACGATTACGGTGAACGCCGTAAATAGCGCGCCCGAGATCTCGTCGATTCCAGATCAGGTCGTCGCGCCGTCGGGCACGACCGGTCCATTGGAGTTTACGGTCAGCGATGCGGAGACGGCGGCCGACGATCTGATCGTCAGCGCCGAGTCACTCCATCCCGATATTCTCCCGCAGGACCAGATAGTCCTCGGTGGGAGCGGGGAAGTGCGCACCATCGAGGTGTCAGCCGGTGAGGAGTTTGGCACGGCCACGGTAGAGGTCACCGTCTCCGATGGCGAATTGTCGACGAGCACCGATTTTGAGGTGACCCTCACCGATTTTTGTCCCCTCATGACCTACGATTGTGCTGTGGGCTGCTGTCCGGCGGAGAGTCACGTCGTGTCCCAGCAGCGCGGCTCTTCTGCCTATCTGGATGTCGACGACTCGGGCAATGTGTATATGACGTTTTCCCTGCCCTCGGGGAGTGCCTGGGGGACGGGGCTGACGGTCTATACGGCGGCCACGGGAGAATGGGAGTTCTTCTCTTATAATAGCGGCAATGCTCGGTCCAGTATATCCGTAGCCCCCACGGGGCGAGTCCATCATACCTATGCTCGCCACTCGGCCTCAGTTTATTATCAATATTCTGATGATCAGGGGCAGAGCTGGACGCCCCTGGACGGGATTCCCGGCAGCCTCATGATCGGAGGCACCTGCACGATGGGCGTCGACAGCGACGACGACCCACACCTCTTATGCGGCATGGATGGAAGCTACCAGACACAGGGGATTCCGCGGTATATCGAGTGGGATGGAAGCCAGTGGAATTCGAGCCTCGCTGATTTTGACGGATCTGGACGGCGCCACACGGTGATGCACCTGGGCTACGCGGACCGGCCCCATGTGATTCATACCTATGGGCCGACCGATGCGAATCTGCATTATAGCCGAAAGACCGACCAGTGGATCACGGAGGCGGTGCCGATCACCGATGGATATCGCGCCTCCTCGCCAGACCGGATCCCGGGCTTCGTCCTGGCGGAGTCTGACGAGGTTCATGTGGCCTTTAGCGTAAGGCCGGACAGCTCGGCGGAGTTTCAGGTGTGGTACGGCGTGCGCACCATCGACGCCACGACGGGGGAGGCGGAGTGGTCGTTCGAGGTGGCGATATCAAATGACGATATGGCGGAGAATACGGCTGCCAATATCTCGTTGGACCTGGACGACGATGGCAACCCCGTCGTCTTTAGCGATGTGGGTACGGGAGCCTTCCGGGACAGCGCCGGCGATTGGCATATCATCCAGACCGATCGGGAGGTCAGCGACGTGGCCGTCCACAACGGTCGGGCCTATATCGTCTTCCCCGTGGACGGGACGACCTATAATGCTCAGCGAATACACCTGTCGGTGGTGGATCTGGTGCCGTAGGTGGGGTGGTCGGGGGGGAAGTCATCGGCGGTAGAGCCGGCGGGGTCAGCCGTTTCGAATGGTGAGGGACCGGGGGAGCAGGCCCAGGTTCTCCAGGTCGGCTTCGGCGGTGACCAGAGCGTTTTCGGCGAGCTCCGGCAGGGCGGCGTTGATTTCGTCGCGGTTCAGCTGTGAGACCAGGTCACGAATATTTGAGGTGATGATCTTGGCGGCCGTGGACTCCACTTCCTGGCGGGGGCGGCCGAGGAAAAATTCGACGGGGCGGTGGATATTGTCTGGGACGGCGGTGTTGAACTCGACTTCAGCCTCGGCGGAGAGGGTCAACTCATGGCCGTCTCCGGTGTCGGCTCGGTCGACGAGGAAGTCCAATTCCAGGGGGCGAATATCCATCTTGATGATATCTGTAAACGGCGCGGAGCGGGGGACTCTGTTGGCGATAACTCCCCTGGTGAAGACCTGGTAGCCGTCGCAATTGATCACAATCGGAGCGTCATTGCGCACCCCGATACTGACCGCCAATTCCCCGGGATGGATCTTGACCATAAGGTGCATAAACATGAAGAGGAAAACGACCAGACCAGAAAAGAGGAGGAGGACCAATCCGATGATAAGAGTTAGGCTATTCATGAGGTTCTCGTGATGTGCCGATAGAAGCAGGTGATTGAAGATTTTGCGCAGGCGATCACCACTGAGCGTCGGTGGCTAACTCGGGCTTCGCCGTCGACTGGGGCGCCGTGAGGAGAGTGCATTTTTGCAGATGAAGTGATTGGAGGATCATCCCTATCTCGTTTAGCTCGGCGTCAACGGCGGCAGTGGCGGTCATGTCGAATGCGAGACGATCCCTTTGAATTTCCTCGGTGGAAAGGGAAGCGGTCGCCCCGGGGATGAGCTCTTCTATGGAGGCCTTCACAACCTGGATCATCTCCTCACGGTCCTGACCCAGAAATTGGTCGATGGCGGCATGTACTCGGTCGGAGTGGCGGTCGACGCTGACGAAGGCGTCGAGGTCGAGGGCAAATTCAGCGCCGTCTGCGGTCTGGATTTTGAGGTGTCGAACCTCCACCGGTAGGAGCGTGGTGTCCAGCGAATGGGCCTGTTCTACAAAAGGGATGCGCAAGGCGAACCCCTTTCGGTGGAGGCGATAATCTCGCTTTTCGTCGGGGCTTTTTCGACCTGAGATGATTTGAATGCGATGTGGGGAGGCGAAGATGGCGAGCCGAGGTATGAGCAGGAAAGCTAAGACGATGAGCACGCCTAGGGCCAGGGTGAAGAGCAAAAATGTCGGATGTTCGGCCATAATCTGGTGCCCCGTCGATAGTTGGATTGCACCGCCATTTTTGGTCAATTCGAAGGGTTTATCAAGGAGGATTCAGAGGGGGGCGGGGACAGTGATAGTTGAATGAAAAAGGCCCGATAACCATACCTCGATCGAGGGATAGGTTATCGGGCCAGAGGCTCGAGAGCTCAAATACTCAGGACTCGGCGTTGGAGACGGTGACACCTCTGGCCACGGTCTCAGCGCGTTGTCGGGCCTGGTCGGTGGATTCGCCGCGGGCCAGGGCGACGCCCATGCGGCGGCCGGGGCGGGTGGTGGGTTTTCCGAAGAGGCGGAGGGTGGTGCCCGGTGTGCGAAGGGGCTCGGGGTCGACGCTAAAGGAAGGCGCCGTGCCGTCTTCGCTGGCGAGGATGACGTGGGAGGCCGCCGGAGTGAGCTGGGTGATCTGGGGGATGGGCAGGCCCAAAATGGCGCGCACGTGGAGGGCAAATTCGCTCAGCTCCTGGCTGACCATGGTGACCATGCCTGTGTCGTGGGGCCGCGGCGAGAGCTCGCTGAAGTAGACGGTCTCTCCGTCGATGAAGAATTCGACGCCGAAGAGTCCGCGGCCGCCGAGCTCGTCGGTGACCTGCTCGGCCATCTTCTGACATTCTTTGAGGACCGAGTCAGCCAGCGGTTCGGGCTGCCAGGACTCCATATAGTCGCCTCCCTCCTGGCGGTGGCCGATGGGGGCGCAGAAGCTGGTGCCGCCCTCGTGGCGCACGGTCAACAAGGTGATTTCCGTGTCGAAGTCGACAAATCCCTCGACGATGACCCGCTGGGCTTTGCCGCGGCTTCCGGCCATGGCGTATTCCCAGGCGTCGAGGGCTCGCTCGGCGTCGCGGATCATGGACTGGCCCTTGCCGCTCGACGACATCACGGGTTTGACCACACAGGGCACGCCGATCTGGTCGACGGCGGCCAAAAATTCCTCTTTTGTGCCGGCGAAGGCGTATGGTGAGGTGCGAAGGCCCAGGTCCTCGGCGACGACGCGGCGGATATCCTCGCGGTCCATGGTCAGCCGGGTGGCGCGGGCGGTGGGGATGACGTTGTGGCCGGCCTCTTCCAACTCCTCGAGGGTGGTGGTGGAGATGGCCTCGATTTCGGGGACGATGAGGTCCGGTTTTTCCTGCTCGACCAGGTCGCGCAGGGCCTGGGCGTCCTGCATGTCGATGACATGGTGGCGATGGGCCACCTGCATGGCCGGCGCGCCTTCGTAGCGATCGACTGCGATGGTCTCCACGCCCAGTCGCTGGGCTTCGAGGAGCACTTCCTTGCCCAATTCTCCCGATCCCAACATCAACAGACGAATGGCGCCGCTATGCCCCGGTGTTCCGATCTCGAGCTTGCTCATGGATCTGTCTCCCTCGTTTCGTGCCGTAGTTAAATGACCTCTGAAGTGAGGCTCCGACCTGCCACGGGAGGCTCCATAGCTCATTTGGGTAGGTCGGTGCAATCCGATTGGCTCAGTCTGTCGGAGGGCAAACCTTGCAGGTCCGGCGCCGACGGTGCATTCTCGACCTAGTTCACGTTTTTTTGGCAGTGATGAGGACTTACGATGAGTGACGAATTGGTGGGAAAAACAGCGCTGGTCACGGGAGCTTCGGCGGGACTGGGGGTCGATTTTGCGCGCAGCCTGGCCAGGCGGGGGGCGGACCTCATCGTCGTGGCCCGCCGTGAAGACAGACTTCACGAGGTGGCTCAAGAATTGGAGAAAGAATATGGGGTAGGCACCGAGGTGATTGCCATGGACCTGGGCACGCCGGGAGCGGCGGCCGAATTATATGCCGAGGTCAATGAGCGGGGCCGACAGGTCGATATTCTGGTCAATAACGCCGGGTTTGGAATCTGTGGACCGTTTCTGGGCTCCTCCTGCGAGGGCTATGAGACGATGATGAACCTCAATATGCTCACCCCCGTGCAGCTGACGCGGCTATTTGCGGAGGATATGGTGGAGCGTCAGTGGGGCCGAATGATTCAGGTCGCCTCCATCGGCGCCTACCAGCCGTCGCCGAATTACGGGGCTTATGCGGCGACGAAGAGTTTTATTCGAAGCTGGGGAGAGGCCACGGATTTCGAGCTTCGCGAACACGGCGTGAGCTGTACGGTGGTCTCGCCGGGGGTGACGGAGACCGAATTTTTCGACAGCGCCGGCCAGAATCAGCGCACCTGGTATCAGAAGTTGTCGATCATGGACTCGCCGACGGTGGCCGAGATTGGCGTCAAGGCGATGCTCAAGCAGCGCATGAGCATCGTGCCGGGATTTATGAACGCCTTCAATTGCTGGATGACCCGATTTCTGCCGCGGCGAATGGTGCGCTGGGTGGCCTATCTGACGATGAAAGACGTCAAATGAAAAGAGGGTCGTCAACTCAACTGGGACGACGATTATAATTTCGACGACGGCGATATGGGGGTGGTGATCTGCCGGCGCTGCGTGCCCTCCGTGGTAGAGGATTTGCGCGTGGCGCCGAGTTGTGCGGCATTTTGGAGTCTCGTGGTCATCCGTGAAATCACGAAGAGTCGCCAGGCCAGCACGGCGACGTCCATATAGTGGGTCACGGCCTCTCCCAGTAGATTTTTGATCGGGCGGGGGGTCAATTTACTGCCCGTTCGGTAGATCCGCTGTTTGAGGTGAAGCAGGGTGCCCCGGGTGCTCTTGCGGGTGGGAAAATCGCGAAGGGCCACGAATTGGCGCAGCGAGCGATCGACGAAGTCGGCGGGCAATACGGTGCGGGCGTGCTCGGTGCGCAGCTCGTCTTCGACGATGCGCAGCAGATCGGCGCGTTGGATGGCCTTGCAGGTGCGCAGGCTGGCCGTGCGTCTGGCGATGGGCAGATCGGGGCCCATGGAATCGACGACCTGTCGGAAGAGAATCTTCTCGTCGCGCAGATGATCGGGAAGTTGGCGCATTACCTCTAAGATAGTGCGCGAGAGCAGGGGGCTTATCTGGTCCAGATAGGGAGATTTGAGGTCGGAGAGAGCGGCGACGATGATCGGCAATTTATACATATGAAAGAGCCTGTCTCGCCAGGTAGACAGAGTCTCGCCGATCTGTCTTTGAAGATGGGGGGGAAGTGCTTGATGAGGGATGCCGAATTGCTCGTAATCTCGCAGGTTTGAGAAGTCCTTGCACATCGCCAATTTGACGCTGCGGCGTACGGTCAGCGGCGAGGAGACGGCCGTGACCTTGAGGCCAAAGCCCTCGTCGCCGCGAAGGAGTCCGGTGATATCCTGTTCGTAGAGGGTGCGCCACAGATCGAAGCCGTCGAGATAGCCCGCCAGATGGTCGACGCGGCCTTCGCCGCAGCGAAAGAAGCGGTCGATGATCTCCTCTGCCGGTTTGGTGCTCTCGTCGAGGATGAAATAGTGGTGGTCGATGCCGTAATGGTCGGCGATCTGACGAGCGACGACGGCGTCGGAGTCCTCCCGATCCAGAGCCGCCCGGGTGCCCCAGGTGACGGCGCCCAGGCCATCCATGTCGAGGCCCATGGAATCGAAAATGGCCAGCAGGGAGCGACTGTCGTAGCCGCCGGACAGAGAGACCATCCATTTCGACAGATCGAGATCGATGGTGTCAAAGGCGGTGCGCAGTGCTTGAAGGACGTCCTCTCTGTGTGCCTGGTCAGATTGTTGACGGGGTCTGAATTCGATGGGGTTGGAGCGCTGTCGAGTCGTCCAGGAGCGTTTGTCGAGCACGATTGAGGAGTCGGCGCGGACCAGATTGATTCGCCTATCCCAGGATTGGTCCGGTCCCAGGCCGGTGGTCGACAAGATCCAGGGGATGACCTGGTGGTTAAACTCAAAGGACCCCAGATACATAATGATCGCTTGCTGGGAGGTGGAGGCGACGAATTGCTCGTCGTCGATATAGTACCAGATGGTCCGTGAACCGCTGGGATCGCTGACGATCTCAAAGAAGTCAGGATCTTGGCGAAACAGAGCGTAGCAGCCGTCGGGCAGGGGGGTGTTGGGTTGAGCCCACTGTGTGGAGTCGCCGAAGACCATGCCCAGCAACAGGCTATTTGCTTGCTGTTGAACCAGGTCATTGGGATTGATCACGGCAAAGGCGCTGCGGTGATCATAATGAATCTGCGGTGGTTCGGGGACGATATTGTCCGGGGCCAGGGCGTCACAGATGGCCAGAATGCGGTTGCGAGTGGTCACAGAAAGCGTGTTCCGCGCACAGATATAGAGTGCTTTCGCCATTGAGGTAATCCCCCTGAGATAAAACTTATGGATTAATTGAAAAAGTATTCATCATCGCCCCGAGGTCCAGTATGCCGTCAGTGATGGGGCACAAAAAACGCCCCGAGCTCTCAGAGGAGAACTCGGGGCGTTTAATGCTACAGATGATCAGTTGTCTCAGGGGGCGTAGGGATTGCCGTGGGACAACCGGGGGGTGATGTAGGCGATAGCCTGGATGAGCTCCATATAGTTTCGAAGCTCGTTGGTGGCCGCCGCCCGATCGGCGCTGGTGACGCCGTCGACGCAGTCGTCGTCGGGGGTCTCGGTGCGATCTTCATCGTCGCAATAATCGGTGCGGGCCAACAGGTAGTTGGCGCGATCGATCATGGCCTGACCGGCGCTGGACTCACCGCCCTTGGTGGTGGTCTCGTAGACATAACCGGTCCAGGGGTCGCGGAAGGAAACCAGGTATTCCTCGTCGATCTCGGGAGCATTTCCGAGGCCGCGAATCCAGATACG
>SLJM01000245.1 GCA_007135085.1 Myxococcales bacterium | reverse complement strand
TATCTACTCCATCGGCGTCATCCTCTATGAGATGCTCGAAGGGGAGCTGCCCTTTTTGGGGGACACGCCGATCGAGACGGTGATGCTCCATCTCAATGAAGAGGTGCCGCCCTTGACCCGCCAGGGCGTCCCGCAGGACCTGGTGGACATTGTCATGCGCTGCCTGGAAAAGGACGCTGACGACCGCTTTGGCAGTTGTCGTGAACTTCAGCGCGCCCTGGAAGACGTCGAATACGACACCGACGTGGCCTCAGCTTTCGTCTCTGAGTTGTCGCAGCAGCCGGCACAGCCGGTTCAGAAAGACACCGAGCAAAATGAGGCCGCCGTCAGTGAGCTGGCCGCCAGTGAGAAGGCAACGCCCCACGGTGAAGATGAAGAAAAGTTAGTCGATCCCGAAGAGGTCGCCCGGGCGAAGACGATGTTGGCCTACGACTCCGAAGCCGAGCTAGACGAGGCCATCGACGCGACCGGTTCCGACGGAGAGGACGCCCAGAAGACAGGACGAATAGAGGCGGCGCCGACTACCGATGAGTTAAGTGATGAGGCCCAATTCCAGACCTCTCGCTTCGAAGATTCAAAGCAAAAGAAGATCGTCATTGCCGCCGCATCGCTGGTGGTCCTTCTTTTGCTCAGCGCCCTGGTGGTGGCTGCCATCATCGGCGGCGACGACGAAGTGTCGGGCGACGCGGCCGATAGCGAGACCACGGCGGAGGCGGTGGAGGTCGACGAGCTGGAGGTCGACGAAGAAGAGCTCCACGATGAGGAGGAGTTGGCGGCTCGAGACGATGATGAGGCCGGCGGCGTCGAGCCCGAGGAGTTCGCTGCCGAGGAGGAGGAAGCTGCGGTTGACGACGTCGAGGAGCGACAAGAGGATCGCCCCGTGGCCACCGAGGAGGCGGGGCGCTCCGAGACGACATCGGGCTCCACTACCCAAACTCCCCGTCCGACTCCTCGGGTGCGCCGCGAAGAGCCGGCGCCGACGGCGCCGGAAGAAGAGGATGCACAACAAGAAGGTGACAGTTCAGCCGACCAAACTCCGGGCTCGTTGCGGTTCAGGCCGCGCGATCGGGATCGAAGTGACGAAGAACAAGACAGTGACTCACGAAGCGAGCCGGAAGGCATTCGGCTTCCGGGACGGAACTGAGCAAAGGGAGAGCTATCGTGGCAGGATGTGGTGGACCGAAGTGGTATGTGGCGGGCCTGGTAATTGGGGCGATGACCTTCGCGATCATTCCCCTGACGTTTGCTCAGGACAGCCAGATGGGCGGCGAAGAACGGATGGTCGATGCCGAGGGCGAAGATACTGAGTCCTACCAGGAAATGCTGCGCCTCAGCGCTGAGGGTAACGACAATTTCGAGGCCGGGCGATTCAAGGAGGCTGCTCAGTCCTATGCCAGCGCCTATGAGGCCTATCCCCAGCCGATCTTGCTCAAAAACCAGATGATTACCCGATACCTCATCGAGGACTGTGTGGAGGCCGTCGAATTGGGTCAGGCCTTCCTCGAAACCGGTGAGGGCACCGCAGAAGACCGCGAAGACGTGGAGGCCGTCTTCGGCGAGTGCGCGCTCGATCTGGCCAGGGAAGCAAAGGCCGACGACGATTGGCGCCAGGTGCGGCGGTGGCTCGAATTCGGAGAGCCCTATTTCTACGACGTGGGACTTCGCGACGATGCAGAATCGCTGCGCGCCGAGCTCGACGAACAGGGCGACGACGAGGTGGCGGTTGTCGAGGATATTGACGATGTGGACGATGCGGCGCTGGACATGAGTACCATCGCCGGTTGGTCGCTGGTCACCACCGGTGTGGGAGCCCTGACCTGGGCCACCATCTGGTATGCCCAATCGGAGAGTCGGGTCCGTCACCTCGACCAGATGGCCCGTGACGTCGAGGCCGGTGAAGTGCCCCAGAGTGAATTCGATGAGGCTCAACAGGCGGCAGAACAAAATTTCGCCCGCGCTCGGTGGGCCGTGCCTACTCTCTACGGCGTTGGCGCCGTGGCCACTTTGGCCGGTGTCGGTCTTCTGGTTTGGCCCATGATCCAGGGCGATGACGGCGGCGCAGCGTCCATTCAACCCGTCTTCGACGGTGAGAGTGCAGGTGCCGTTTTTACGCTGACCTTCTGAGCGTTATCTGAGCACCATCAAAAAACTGAGGGTTCTTTGTCCTGAGCTGGATGATCTTCACCCCGATCGGGGATGAGTCATCGTCCAGCGATGGTCTATGGATCTTTATATTGAGACCTCAAGATGGCGCACTGGACCAGTTTTGACGGCGATATTCATTTTTTTTACAAATCTTCAGATCGCGGGCATGGCCTTTGCATTTCTCAGGGAGTGCAAGATTTAGCGCGCGTGGCCTCGGCAGTTCGCTCTGGTAGTGGAGTTCGCAGATGATTCGACGCAAGAATATGATTTGGAACGGGGCAGTCGCCCTTTGCATCTTTGGGCTGCTCGTCGGTTGCGGCGACGATATGAGCATCGGAATGGAGTCTCCAGCCGATGACGATTATTGGAATGGCGACCAGGGCAATGACCAGAACGAGATGGGAGGCAGTCCCGGCGAAAATGATGCTGATGAGGATTTCGAGCCCGAAGAAGAGGAATTTCTGGTTCAGCAGGTCGCCGCCACCGACAGCTATGTCTTCGTGCCCAACCAGACCGAGGGCAGCGATACGGTGGCCCTTATCGACGGGCGAGATTTCAGCGTCCATCCCATGCGGGTGGGGTTGCAGCCGACGCAGGTGGTGGCCGACGACGTGGAGGACCAGGGATCGGTGGCCTATGTGTTGAGCACGGGCCAGCCCACGGTGGCCATCGTGCGCGCCGACCTGAGTTCGGGAGACCAGCGCGCCGACGTGCGACTTCTGCCCGTGCCCTGGGAGGTCAACCAGCTCGCTCTGTCTCCCGACGGACGCCACGTGCTCGCCTATATCGATCCCAATGAGCCGATAAATGACTCGGCCAGTACGGCATCGCTGCAGACCATGGCCCTGATCCGATTGGGCGATGGGCCCGGCAATGACGAGGTCTTTCAACTCTCGGTGACCCGGATCATCGACAATATCGCTTTTAGCGAAGATGGAGAGCAGGCCTTCGTGGTGGGCCAGGAAGGGATCAACCGCCTGCCCCTTTACGACATTAAATCCGACGCATTCTTGCCGGCCATCGACCTGGGCATGGCGCCGTCGATCTTCACCCCACAGGATCGGGAGGTGGCCTTCTCGTCGGACGGAAGAGTGATGGCCATGCGCACCAGCCAATATGCAGGGGTCGGGCTCTTCGATCTCAACCCCGATGAGGCGCAGATCGACGATCATCGCATGATCGAGCTCGACGGAGTGCCCACCGATCTAGACCTATTCGAACGAGAAGACGGCTCCCTTCGGGCGGTGGTCACCATTCGCTCCGAGGACCAGGTGGTGCTCTTCGACGTCGACGAAGCGATGGAAGCCGAAGAAGAAGACGACAGCTTCTTGCGCATCGTCGACGCCACGGGAGCCGATGCCGGCATCGGTCGGTTGACGCCGGACGAGTCGATGCTGGCCGTATTTTCCACACTCCCCCTGCTTCCAACGGTGGGGCTCGTCGATCTGGAGACGGAGTCCATCGAGACCTTCGAGCTTCGAAACCAGATCCGAAATCTGGCGATATCGCCGGATAGCAAGACCGCCGTGGCCGTTCACCAGGCCCAGCCCGGACAGGCCCCGGCCGGTGATCCGGAGGCACAATTTCGCCATGGCGAGGGCATCACCCTCTGGGATCTTGCCACGGGTTATCGCCGGCCCCTGGGGCTTCGCGGTGAACCGGAGGAGATCATCATGACCACCGACGAGTCGGGCCATCCCTATCTGTTCATCATGCTCACCTCTGACAATCACGCCGACCAGGGCATCAAGCGAATCGATCTGGCCACGCACCGAACCGATTTCGTGCGCCTTCCCCGACGGCCAATGCAGCTGGGGGTTGTGGCCGGTCAGGTCTTCGTCAGTCAGGAGGAAGAGACGGGGCGGATCACCTTTTTCGACGTGGCTACCAACGAGCAGCGCACGGTCAGCGGATACGAGTTAAACGCCGGAATCCAATAGCAGTTTAGAGGAGTAAAGCGATGCGAAGTCTGACGACGAAATT
>SLJM01000443.1 GCA_007135085.1 Myxococcales bacterium | reverse complement strand
GGAGTGGTGGGGCTGGCGCTCTTTGCAGCGCTGGTGGCGGCGTTGATGGAGCCCCTGGTCTTCGAGGAGGATCGTTGGCGTTGGTTTGCCGTGCTCATTCCATCGCTGGTGTGGTTCGGCGACGTGACCTACGCCCTGAAATACGGCGCCCGTTCGGCCATGGGCGAGGTCGCCGACCAGCGCTCGCGCCACGACGTGGTCTGGCGCTATCTCAAGGAGATGGCTCTAGAAATGCCCCACACGGACCTGAGGCTGGTGGTCCGATTGGATGGCCGGTTTATGGAGCTGCGCTCCGATAAGGGAGATCTGCAGGTCTATCCGTCATCGGAGGCCCTGGCCGACGCGGTCGATATTTTGCTCAACGAAAACGCCCGGATCCCGCTTCCCGAGGGAGTGGAGCGGCAGATGCACCCGATGGGGGGCATCGCCAATGCGATGAATATCTCCATCGCCGTCGCTCTTGTCCCGCCGGCGGGCACCCTCAAACTCGGCGAGGAGGATTTCGATATCGTCCTGGTGGGAATGCGAAAATCTGCCCACGGCGATATACCCTCCTATGCCTCTAGTGAGACTCTGAATCGGGCTCAAGAGATGTGGACCGGTCCCGCGGCTTCAGCGGCGGTGATCGAGGCACTGATCAAAGCCTTCGGACAGAGGGCGCCAGTTCGCGACGGAGACCTGGAAGTCCCGCCGGCGGTGGAGCAGGAGCTGAAGGAGGCCAAAGAGGCGGCCGTCCAATGCCAGGAGGAGAAGGCTATTGTCGTCGACGAGCGAGATGCGGCCACAGCACAGCTCGACTCGGTTCGGCGACGGGAGCAGATACGTCAGGTGGCTTTTCGGGGAAGCTATCCCGGTCCGGCGGTACAGCAGGAGTTGGTGGAGCCCGAGTTGATCGAGGGGTTGAAATATCTCCTGGAAGAGCCAACGCCGATCGCGCTGGGCGGTCCCGTGGGTTCCGGCAAGGGATTTGTGGGGCATCTGGCCCATGTGCTCGACGGCGGACATCCCGAAGACTTTTTAGTCCTCGATATGGGACGGATCGACGGGCCGGAGGCCCTGGATACGGTTCTCGGCGAGGCCGGTGGAGGCCGCGGCGCCGGGCTGCTGAGCGGATTTGAGGGGGCGCTCTTCGTGAGGGGGGCGCAGCGATGTGGTGACGGTCAGATCTTGAGTCTATGCCACCAATGTGAAGAGCAGGGAATTCGCCTATTCCTGGCCTTCGAGGCCGAGGACGTGGAGCATCGAAGCGTACTCGACGGGCGGGCGCCGACATTGCAGGAGCTGCTGGGACATCGGGAGATGATCATCCCAGCGCTGACCTATCGACCGACGGTCATCGAGCCCGCCCTGGAGTTCTGGCTCGCCGAGTGGTCTGCACGCTACGACAAAGGGGTGGAGGGCTTCTCCAGGATGGCCATCGAAGCCCTGGAGGCCTATCACTATCCGGGTCAGCTGGCAGAGCTGGTGGAGGTGGTTCGCCTGGCGGTGGTCGACGCCGATCACGACGTGGTGGATCGAGAGAATCTACCGCTGCGGGTCAGGGAAGCGCGACCGCTATGAGCGCAGCTTGAGTCATTATTGGACGTCAGGGGGGAACCGTCGCTAGGATGGGCGTGTTGGCAATTTATCGAGATAGGACGATCGGTGATGAATAGGCTCGGCGTGTTTTTTGTGGCGGCGCTGATCACAGCGGTGACTCTGGGGTTGTGGAGTTGTTCTTCCGAAGAGGAGGAGCTGCAATTTGAGCGGGCACTTTTTCTAGAGGTCGATCAGGAAGTGGTGGTGCCCACCTCGGTGGTGCGCGTCGTATTGGGCGGCACGGATCGGATGGAGGAAAACCGGGCCACCATCGCCTTCGATGGAGAGGTGGGAGAGCGCTCGACGAAGGTGGAGTTCGAGGTCGACGCCGTGCGCGATGGAGAGGTGGGTGATCTCTACGTCGATCTTCCGGCGACGGATCTGTTGTGGCCTCAGCTAGAGCCCAATCATGGCGAGTGGTTTCGGGGCTCCCTGGAGGTCAGTCTCAGTGACGATATAGGTCGGGCCATGCGGGGCCACCTGGAGAATTTCTCCCTTCGTTTTCTCGTCGAGATGAGGCCCGATCTGGAGCTGGACGCGCCATCTCAGATCTTTGCCAACGCCACCATCGAGGTCGAGGGAAGCGGGATCTTGCGACCCGAAGAAGGGGAGACAGTAGCAGTCGTGGAGGGCGGCCAATTGTCCGCCGACGCCGGGCACGTCGTCGACTTCAGTGGCCAGATCTTGCCCGTCGACTGGGTGGGCCGCCGCGATCGGGGCGCTCTTCGCTTCGACCCGGCAATTATCGGCGTTCATCCAGGAGCGCTGGAGGCGACGGTGCGCTTTGAAAATCGATTCTCCGACGGCACCGTCCTCGAGGCGTCGTCTGGCGAGTTTGGGATCGACAGCCGCATGGACGTCACCTTTATCGCCACCATGTCGCCCCAGTCAGCGAGCCGGGGTCAGCTGGTGTATCTGGAGGGCAGAGGGTTCGTACCCGGCGGGGGCCAGGCCTACGGCATGGTGTTGCGCTTCGAGGGGACCTTTACGCCCGCCGATACGAGCCTTCCCGCCCAGGATTTCCAGGGTTCGGCGGCGTTGGAGCGCACCCCCTTTGAAGTCCGCAGCGACGAACTCATCGCCCAGGAGGTGTGGTATAGCGTCGAGGGTCGAAGCCTGGAGGGGCTGGGCGCCACGCCAGGGCGTTTCGAGGGGAGCATCACCCCCATGGTCTATGACGCCCATGGCGAGGTCTACGGCGTGGCCTGGGAGGGGCAATTCGACGTGCTTCCCACCAAACAGGTGGTCTATCTCAAATATCTGCCCGCCTTCTCAGTGGCCCTGGACCGCTACGGGCTGGCCAACGTGGAGCGTCAGATCCGGGACCGTATCCTGGAGGTAGTCAACCGCGACTATAGCGGGGTCAACGTAGAATTTGTCGAGGAGCCGCCTGAGGACTTCGTGGCCTATGCCACGGTGGAGTTGGGCGGGCCCGACCCCACGGGCGGATCGTCGTTTGGCTTCGACAACACCTACCACGATCAGCCCAAGGACACGGGCAATCTATATATCGACGACTATTTGGGGGGGATTAATCACCAGACTGGCGAGGCATTCAACAATCCCTACGGCGGGGTATTCGTGGAGTCCTTCGCCAATTTTAGTCCCACTCTGCATCCGGAGATGGGTCACGCCTCGGATAATTTCGACAGATTATTCGGGCCCTTTATGCCCGAGTTGGGCGGTGATCGGGTGCGGGCCACGGAGTGGCCCAACGGCGAGCGGGCCGACGAGATCGCCGAGGCCATCCAAGCCTTCGGAAGCGTAGTGGCAAATACGGTCTCCCACGAGATGGGGCACGCCCTGGGGATGGCCCATTTTCCCAACGATTGGGAGAGCCCGGGCCATCGATTCCATAACCTGGACGCCGAGGGATGCATTATGGACGCCGGCGTCGACCGCAGCTTCGAGCAGCGCGCCGAGATCGAGGGCTACGGGCCGGCGGAGTTCAGCCCGCGGAATCAGCAATATTTAGAGCAGATATTGCCGCTGCCGTAGCACCCCAGGTGTCGCGGACGGCGCTCCACCTGAGGCTACTCTGTCTCGGCAAACGACGCCTCGACGGCACGAAAACTACGCGTGCGGGAACGGCAACGGCGTATGCGTTGGTGGGTGGATGAACCCCAAAGTTCGCTACCCAAAGGAAAAACCAAAAGAGATCGCAAGAGTTAGTGGTGCAAGGTCGAGCGCAGCTTAGAAGTACGAACAACCCACGCGCCCCATGAAGTAGCAGTTTCCGCACGCGTAGTTGCCGTGCCGTCGCGCAGTCCAAGCGACAGAGTAGCCCCAGGTGGAGCGCCTTATGCGACACCTGGGGAGGTGGATGAACCCCAAAGCTCGCTACCCAAACGAAAAACCAAAAGAGGGGTGAATGGCGAAAGAGGGGAGCGAAGTTGGGAGGTGGATCGATTCTCCCTCATCAAATCTCACGTTGGTTTGTCTGGTGAGGAATCGATACTATTGACGTAATGAAATCCGAATCATCTGGGTGGAGGTCCACCAGGGAGCCCCAATAATGCATCGACTATCATTTCCAAGAGTCATCGCCCCCTCGTGGCTG
>SLJM01000220.1 GCA_007135085.1 Myxococcales bacterium | reverse complement strand
CGCCTGTGTGCGAGCCGTCGTCGATAGTTGGGAGTGCCAGGCCACCGAGCAATGCGACGACGAAGGCGACGCCTGCCACGACACACTCCAGGCCGCCGCTTCGAATTGTTGACGTGCACAAGGAGGGAGAGCGACGTTGGGAGGTGGTGGGAGAAAAGGGAAGCGACGTTGGGAGGTGGTGCGAGAAAAGGAGAGCGACGTTGGGGGGTGGTGCGAGGCACCCCAGGTGTCGCAGACGGCGCTCCACCTGAGGCTACTCTGTCTCGGCAAACGACGCCTCGACGGCACGAAAACTACGCGTGCGGGAACAGCAACGGCGTGTGCGACGGGAGGGGGCGAGTTCGGTGCGCGGGGTATTCGTGGTGAGGGGATCGAGGTGGATGAACCCCAAAGGTCGTTACCCAGACGAAAAACCAAAAGAGATCGCAAGAGTTTGTCGTGCAAGGTCGAGCGCAGCTTAGAAGTACGCGCAGCCCCCGCACCTCATGTAGTAGCAGTTTCCGCAGGCGTAGTCGCCGTGCCGTTGCGCGCAGTCCAAGCGACAGAGTAGCCCCAGGTGGAGCGCCTTATGCGACACCTGGGGAGGTGGATGAACCCCAAAGCTCGTTACCCAAAGGAAAGTCCAATTGGGAGCGAATGGCGAAGGAGGGGGAGCGAGGTGGGTGGTGGATAAGCCTCGAAGATCGCCACGGTTGCTTGAGCGCCGTCGACGGAGTACCGTAGCGGCGTAAAAGATGGCGAACTGCGGAGTTGGGGCAACAGGGAGTATCAGACTATGGGATATCGAAAATGGTGGCGGCGGGCACTGGTCGTGGCGGTGACGGCTCTGGTCTTGCTCGGCAATCTGGCGAGCGCGTCAGCCAGCGATCCCCTCGATAAGGTGCGCCAGGCCAATAGTTTTTATGATAACGGGCAATTCGAAAACGCACTGCGCCTGTACCGAGAGGCCCATGACGAGCTCGACGATCCCCGTCTTCTGTATCGGATCGGTCTGAGCTACGAGAATCTGGGAAATTATGAGCGGGGCAGAGCTTTTCTAGAGCGCTACCTCAAGGAGGACCCGGACAGCCCGGTCAAGGGTCGGGTGGAGGCGTCGATCCGACAGCTTCGGGACCTGGAGGGTGCCATTCAGGCCTATCTGCTTATCGAGACCGAGCCGGCGGGGGTCGATATTTTCCTCCACGGCTATATGGGGGAGCCCGAGGCGTCTTCGCCGGCGACCATTCCCGTCGGCGCCGGCAGCAATCGGGTGACCCTGGTCTTCGACGGAGGGCAGCGCCTGGAGGTCGATATCGAAGTGGGTGCCGGTTCGACGGAGGAGCGCTTCTTCTCGATCGGCACCGCCGTGGCCCCGGAGGATATGGTCGACGATGCCCAGGCATCGGCGGAGATGGCCGCCGCCGAGGGGGTGGAGCCTGACGCCGATCCTTCGGACGCCGCCGATCTGGTCGACGAAGCCGTCGACGAAGCCCGCGACGGGGTGGCCGATCACGATGACGTGATCCCCTCGCCAGAGGCGTCGCCCGATCGAGATCGCCCGATTCGGATGGACTACGTCAACGCCGGACCTCCCTGGTGGGCCAATACGCTGGCCTTCATAGGCATTGCCGGGGGACAGTTGATGTTATTCGGCACCGTGGCGACCCATTTTTCCGGAGAGGACGCTCCCTGGGGTTGGGGGCTGACCACCTGGGCCGTGGGCACGGCGGGAGGCATTTATCTTCTGGGCCGTAATTGGCGCAGCGGTCTGCCCGATGCCGATCGGCGACCGAGCGCCTCGATCACCCCTTCGGGGAGCATCCCCGCTGCCAGCTCGAGCTTTATGTTGCGGTGGCAGACCAATTTTTGAACTACCTCGCTTGAAGTACGCAAACACCGGTGGTATGACCGGCTGACAAAGCCGCGAGCCGGTCCTTAAGACCGTCTTCAAAATCTGGTTGCACCCCGTTTAGAAGTGGATGGAAATGCAACAAGAAGCTCCCCAACATATCGCCAAAGAGAGAAAAACCATCCAGTGGGACTGGTGGCGAGAGAATCCGAGAGAGATCATCCTGGTGGTCTTTATTCTGGTTCTCTTTATCGCCGTGCCCTGGGAGGGATGCGGGATCAGCGAGCAAGTTCTGAATTCGGCGGATCTTTCCGTCGTACCATAATGTATGAATGAAAATTGATGATGAGTGGATGGTAAGAGGAGCGTCGGCCCATGGGGCCGACGCTTTTTTATTTGAACGGAATCGAGAAGTCGAGCCAGCGGCCTACTGCGGCTCATCAGCGGGAAGTTCCCTTCGGCTCACTCCTCGACGATGCGTCCGCATCGCCTGCGGGGCTCACCATCGGGCCCTCCCCGCTGATTTTGCCTCGTGACGACCGCTGGCTCGACTTCTAGATTCCGTTCAAAAGAGACTCGGTTCCGTTCAAAAAGAGAAAGGTCTAGAAGGAGTGGCCGATGCTCAGGTAGAGGCCGTAGCCTGAGATCTGATTCTGGATTCGGTCCTCGTCGAGGGGGACGAATTGGCAGGCCGGGGTGTTGTAGTCGGCGGGATCTTCACAGCGGCGAAAGCGGGGATCTTCGGTGATATCGCTCAGGGTATAGGCGAAGTCCACGCGCACCGGGCCCACCGGGGTTTGCCACCACAGGCCGGCGCCGGCGCCGTAGAGGAGGGTGGTGCGCAGGTCGTCGACGTCGACCGAGCCGTGTGGGTTGGGCTCGGTGTCGACGAAGAGCTGGCCACCGAGGACAGTGGCGGCGTCGACGAAGAGGGCGCCCCAGAGATCGCCCATGCCCAGCAGATTGGGCACCAGTCGAAAGCGGGGCTCCACAGAGGCTTCGAATTGGCTCAACCCGCCGATGGGGACGGGCTCGCCGGTGGCGGTAAATAAGGAGAGGCGACGGCGGCCGAAGCTGCGCATGCCTCCCGTGCCGCCGCTGTAGAGGCGGTTCTGGTAGGGAACACCCGTCTCTCGGCCGATGTCGTAAGCGCTGCCCAGGCGGCTTCGAAGGGCGATGAGCGAGGGAAACCATAAGGGCAGGGGGATATAGCTTTCGGCGGAGACGATGGGCTTGATGAAGTCGAACTCGCCGCCCACGGCGAATCGGCCCGCCTGCTGAAAGGTCAGATCCAGGAGGAATCCACGAGAGGGGGCCAGGATATCGTCGCGGCGATCGTAGGCCAGGGATTGCTCGAAATATTCGAGGATAAATTCGGTTTGAAAGTCGACGCCCAATTCGGTGGCCGTCGGGTCCAGGAGGCTCTCTTCGACGTTGAAGTAGTTGAAATAGGCCAGATTATAGCCCACGTCGACTACGAAGTGGCGACCGAAGGTGCGATCCACGCTGATGCGGGCCGAGGGATTCCAGACCGAAAAGCCCTCGCGCACGTCGCGACCGACGCGAGCGCGGAGGCGAAGGTTGGTGTTGCGCTCGAAAAATTGGGGCTGCTGGAAGCGAAGTTCGCTGGAGAGAATGACCCCCCGGTTGGTGATCTGAGAGGGAAAGAGAATATTGGGAGCCCAGGCATAGCCGATGGCGTTGAAATGCTCGAGCCGTCGCAGACCGCCCAGGAAGTTACGGCTTGACCAGTTGACCAGGCCGCGTACGTCCTGACGGGTGGTCTCGGCGGCGACGCCGGCGCCGACGCGCAGGTTGTAGCCCGTGGCCTCCTGAACGCGAACCACGATGGGGACTTCCGGATCGAGACGGCTTCGCGACTCGGCTCGATTCTGGGCGCTGGCCAGGACGTTAGAGACCCCAAGGGCCTGACGGTCGTCGTCGACCTCAAAGGAGCGGGCATCAACGGTCCTATCTGGCTCTTCGTCGGGTAAATCGTATTCGTCGAGGACGGCGTCGATCTCCTCGCGCTCGTCGGCCCCCTGCAGGTCGGTCTCGCGTGCCTCATGGGCGGGTAAGACGGTGACCATGCCGAAGACGCCGAGATCGAAGATATCCTCCTGGGCCATGCGGAGGGTCTCCGGGTTGTATGGATCGCCCTGGCGAAAGCGAATGGCCTGGCGCACGGCTTCCTCGTCGATCTCGTCGAGTCCCAGAATATGGACCTCGCCGATCGTGGTCCGTGGGCCGGGATCGGTATAGAAGAAGATGTCGGCCTCGCGGCTGCTGGGGTCGATGAAGACCCGTCCGCTGACCACGGCGTAGGCGTGGCCGGCGCGGCGCAGGCGGTCGCCGATGGCGTCACGGGCGCGACGATAGTCATTCTGAACGAAGATCTCTCCCTCCGACAGTGGCAGGCCCCGCAGAAGCTGGTCGGCCTCTGGCGTCAGGTCTGCGACCAGGCCCTGAATATCGATGGAGGTGATCCGCGTCGGCTCCCCTTCCTCGATGGTCACTCGGATGCGAACCGTATTTTCCTCGGGATCTTCGATGAGCGATTCCGAGACCACGGCAGCATCGAAATAGCCCCGTTGGTGGTAGAAGGCGAGGATTCTCTCTCGGTCCTGGCGCCAGGAAAAATGGTTGAAAAATTGGGGTTCCGCGCCCACCAGGGGGAGACGATTGATGACCCGCCATCGGCGCCAGCCCGGATCTTCGACGGTGGCCAGACCTGCTCTCAGATCGCGCTCCGAGACGCTCTCTACCCCTCGAAATTCAAGGTGTTCAACGTGGAGCTCGGTGGTGCCGGGATGGATATAATCACGGGTCTCCGGCTCGGTGGCGCAGGCGCTGATGAGGAGCGAGAGAAGCAAAAGGCCGGCCGCAAGAGGCCGTTGGGGGAGGGGGGTGATCATAAATTTGGACAAGAGAATCAATCATCGCCGAAAAAGTCGAGAGGGTCGTCTTCTTCCTCTTCCGGTTCGGCTGGGCTGGGAGCCGGTCGCGGGGTCGGACGCGGCGCGGGCTCGGGCTCGGGTTCGACGACCGGCTCCGGTCGCGGTCTCGGTCGTGGACGAGGTGCGGGGTCGCGTTCGCGGGGGCTGGCCGTATCACGGGACTCGTCGTCGGCGCTATCAGCTTCAGCTCGCTCCTGGAGCTCTTCGTCGTCTTCGTCGTCGGAAGCCTCGCCATCTTCTTCGTCGTCTGCATCGTCTTTCAGGTCATCTGCGGCAGCCAATTCTTCATCATCATCAGCCGGCTGGTCATGATCGGGATCGTCAGCTGCGGCCAGGTCTTCTTCCAGGGGGGCTTCGTCCTGGTCGGCTATTTCTACGGGGTCTTCATCGTCGTCGGCGAGGACGGCGAAGGTAAAGATGGCACCGCTGACCAATGCGGCAAGGAGAAGGCCGATGATGGCGACAATGGCGATCCGTGCGCTGCCCCCAAAACCGGCCTGCCGCTGGATCTGGGCAGTGGTCATAATATCGCCGCCGCTGGCGGCATCGGCGGGGGCCGTATCGGGCGCCTGAGGGCGAGAGGAGGCGGCGGTTGCCGTGGTAGGAGCCGTTGACCTGGGCACCTGCTGGGGCGCCGTATAGGACAGGTCCGGCGCGTTGAGCGACGACAATAAGGCGTTGAGGCGCTGTTTGGCCTCCGATGCCGTGGCCGGACGTCCGTCAGGATCCTTTGACAACAGAGCCATGATCTCTTGTTCGACCCTGGGATCGACGCCGTCCATCACGCCATCGATGGTGCTCAGAGGAGGCACGTCATTGGCCACATGAGCCATGAGCACCGCCATGGGCGTCTCTCCCTCGAAGGGCGGGCGTCCGCCGACGAGTTCGTAGAGGATGCAGCCCAGGCTATAGAGGTCGGAGCGCCCGTCGATGGTGTGGCCCTGACATTGTTCGGGGCTCATATAGGCCGGCGTGCCAAAGACCTGTCCCGTCTTGGTCATCTGCGTGTCGGCGCCCATGACCTTGGCGATGCCGAAGTCGAGTACTTTGACGAAGGTGCTCCCGTCGGAGATGTCGAGCAAAAAGATATTGTCCGGCTTGAGATCGCGGTGGACAATATTGGCCTGGTGAGCCGCCGACAGGGCCGAGGCGATCTGACTGCCGATGCGCAGCGCTTCTTCGATGCTGATATCGCCGTCGCTGATCCGGCTTGTCAGATCCTGGCCTTCGAGAAACTCCATGGCCAGATAGAGGGTGCCGTCCTCGTCCTGGCCGAAGTCGTGAATCGTGACGCAGTGGGGGTGGTTGATCGTGGTGGCCACCCGGGCCTCGCGAAAGAAGCGGTCCACGAAATCATCGGTGTCTGCCAGCGATGAGCGAAGGGTCTTGATGGCGACCTTGCGATCCACGCTCCGCTGATGCCCCAGATAGACCGCGCCCATGCCACCCATGCCGATCCTGGACTCGATGACCCATCGGCCGTCGAGGATCCGATCGATCATTGGATCTTCGTCGTCTCCACCGCGACGGCGGCGAAGCTTCATTCCGTCATGGGGACAGAATTCGACGTCGTCGCCATATTCGGTTTGGCATGTAGGACAGACTTTTTCCATAGGCTCGATAGGGGCTCCCCCTGTTGAGACGAGGGGGACTAGAGAGTGGGAACGAAGGGGCCGGAATCGTCGTCGTCGCTGAGAAGCTCGATGGCCGGGCGGCGTGGCGCCTGCTCTTCTTCGGGCTGCGGCTGCGGTCGACGCTGTACGCGAGTCGGCCGTCGCCGCTCCAGTTCGAAGGCGAATTCCTGGAGATCGTCACCGTCGGGATCGATCTCGACCGTAATATCTTTGTCTCTGTAGCCGCTGCGGCTCAGGGAATATTCCAGAGTTCTCGTATTGGGACCAACGGTGAGGTTAAATGGGGTGGTGCCCAGCTCCTGACCGCCCTCAGATACGGTGGCGCCGTCGGGGTCGCTCTCGAGGCGAATGGCGATGGTGTCACGGACGGAGACCGAGGTGGGGCGGTGCGACTCTTCTTCGGGTTCGTCGGCCTCCTCGGTGCGCTCGCTGGGAGCGACTGCGTCCGGTGGCGGCTGCGGAACAGCTTCGGCGAGGGCGTCGCCATCGACCGGTTCGTCACCGCCGCCTCCGTCCAAGACGACGATGGCCGTGGCGGTCAAAGAGATGAGCACGGCCAGGAGGGCGATGGCAATGACCAGGGTCGAGCCCTGGGAGGAGCCGCCTGCGCCCGTATTTTGCATTTGCTGAAGCGTCGGGGGCGGCGTGGCCGGCAACTCCGGTGCCGGGGCGGTGACGTTGGCAGGCCGGCCGGCGCGGTGAGCCGCCAGAGCTTCCTCGAGTTCGCGGCGAAGCTCGTCGGTGTTCTGGGGGCGGTTCGAGGGGCGCTTTGACATCGCCCGGCGAACCACATGCTCTAGGCCCACGGGGATCTGTTGGAGGGCCTGTTCGGAGAGGCGCTCGGCGAATGGAGGCGGTGGATCCTGGGCGTGACTGATCATCAGCGCCGTCGTCGTTCCTCCTCGAAAGGGAGGAGCGCCGCAGAGCATCTCGAAGATGATGCAACCCAGGCTGTAGATATCGCTGCGTGGGGTGATCTCCTCGCCGAGGATCTGCTCGGGCGACATATAGCGAGGGGTACCGATGATGCGCCCGTCGCCGGTGAGGGTGACGTCGTCCTCTCGACTGACCGCTTTGGCGATGCCGAAGTCCAGGACTTTGACAAAGTCCGGGTCGCCGTCGTCTTTGATGAGGATGATATTGTCCGGTTTGACGTCGCGGTGGACGATGCCCGATTCGTGAGCTTCGCCCAGTGAACCGCAGATCTGGGAGGCAATATGAACCACCCGCTCCGGGTTGAGAGGGCTCTCTTGTTTGATGAGGTCTGTCAGGGTTCGACCGGACAGAAGCTCCATCGACAAAAATAAAAAGCCGTCGCTGGTCTCGCCGCGGTCGAAGACGGTGACCGTATTGCGGTGGCGCAGATTGCTCACTGTCAGGGCTTCGCGCTTGAAGCGCTCCGTGGCCACCGGGTCATGAGAGGGGATATATTTGAGGGCGATGCGCCGCTGCATATTGCGGTCCACCGCTTCGTAGACAGCGCCCATGCCGCCGAAACCCATGAGGCTGGCGATCTGGTAGCGGTTGGCCACCGTCTGTCCGACGAGCTGCTCGTAGAGTTGTCGTCGATTCTCACGTGAAGAGCTCATGAGTCCATGCGGATTCAGAAGTCGAGATGAACACCCACGCCGGCGCCGTCGCGGCCGATCCAGGGGGTCAGAGCCCGGACCTGCTGTGAGTCAGCGTGTTGTTGGCGGGCATTTAAGATCAGGTAGATACCGGCCGCCGTGGCCAGCGCTCCCGTGACATAAAAGACGTCGGCGACGATCCCCTGGGTGCGAGCCGATTGCTGGGCATCCAGGCGTTGTTCATAGGAAAGCGAGGAGTCGCCGATGAGGCCGGCGTTGCCGTTGGCCATCACGCCCATGACGATGCCGCCGACGATGAGCAGACCGCCCGTTCCCGCGGCGGCATAGCCGGGGAGCATATTGGGTTGGTCGATCTCCTCGATCTCTTCTTCCTCGGCGATTTCCTCTTGCGGCTCTTCTTCTTCGGCCTCCTCGGCGGCGATGATTTCGTTGAGTGACTGCACCCGGTTCATCGCCTGCTGGCGGGCCTCGGAGGCCACGTCGGGAGAGGTGATGAATTTTTCGAAGTGCTCTTTGGCCAGCTCCCATTCCTCGAGCTGCTCGTAGCATCGCCCGATATTGAAGAGCAGGTTGGGCACGGGCTCCAACTCGTAGGCTTCCTCAAAGAGAGCGATCGCTACTTCATATTCGCCGGCCCGAAAATGCCCGGCTCCTTCGGCAGACAGGGCTTCCACCTGCTGGGCTACGTCATCCTGAGCCACCGCGGCGGGGATAAAGGCCGGGATACTCAGGGCAAAGATCAAAAAGAAGGTGCCGAGAAACTTTCGCATCGCCGTCGTCTCGAATGAGAATACCGTCATTGGTCACGAAATCGGGCTGCTACGCGGTGATGATAACCCTTTGGGGATGTAGAGTCTAGTGAAGGGGAGTCAGGATTTCGCGACCAGATCCTGCCAGCTGACGTCGGTCTTGCCGGACAAGCGGATTCGGCGAAGGCCCAAGTCGAGGAGCAACAAGAGGAGGGCCAGGCCTGCGAAATAGGGCCAGAGGTGGCGGCGGTAGCGGACCTCTTCGCCATCGGGGTCGAAGATCTGGGCCGGCGTGGGGTCGATAATGCCGTCGGCGAGTTGGACCGCCTGGGTGACGAGTTCGGTGTTGGGTTCGGTAAAGGAAAGCCCCCGGGGATAGGGGTAGGACAGGCTGGTCTGGCTGGTGGCGAAGGTGGCGCCGTCTCGCTCATGGTGGGCGGTGATTTCGTAGGATCCGAAGGCGTCGAGCTCGAAGGTGGTTTCGTAGCGGCCCGGGGCGATCTGGTAGAGCTCGTAGGTGCGCGATTCTCCTTCAGGGTCGGTGACTTCGATGGTGGAGGTCAGGTCGTTGATGAAGCGATCGTCGGGGCCGATGGCGTCGACGACGACCCGGCCTCGATCCTGGTCCAAAAAGGCATGCATGGGCAGGTGGTCCCGATCGTCGGTGCGCATGGTGTCCCGGATGAGCTGAGCCCAGAATTGGGGGTAGCCCGACCAGCGGACCCACTGGGCACCCCAGCGGTTTTTGAGATCCGATGTGAAGACAGCCGTCTTTCCCAATCCCACCCGCCAGCGGGCCAGGAGGGGCTCGCCACTGTCGGTGGCCAATAAGATCTCAGCCTGTGATTTGGGGGTGGTCGATACGTAGCCCAACAGATATGGCGAGCGATCCCATTGGATGCCCGACAAGACCTGGGAGCGGCTCGAGACCTGGGCACGGATGGGCTCTTCGATGAGCGATGAATGGGAGACGGCGCGGGTCTCGTCGATAAAGATCCGCGGCACGTCGTGGGGGCGTGTGGTGTAGTAGAAGCGGCCGTTGCCGCGATCGGCGACGCGGCGCATCAGCGAGGTCTCGGCACCTTCGCCGACGGCGACGGTGGAGACCGTGATATTTTCGATGCGCATCGCCGGCAGGGTCTCGGTAAAGATGTTATTTTCCGGCGAGATGCCGTCGGTGAGCAAGATGACGTGGCGCATCGCCGCCGGATGAAAGACGAGCTTGTCGTAGGCCTCTTCCAGCGCGAGGGCGATGTCCGTGCCGCCTCGGATTTGAATGCGGTCGATCTGATTGATGATCCGCGCCCGGTTGGCCACCGTCTGGAGGCGGGACACGGTGACCACTTCGTGATCGAAAGCGAGGATGCCGATCTCGGCGTCGTCTGGAAGCTCGTTGACCGCCGCCCGGGCGCCCTCGCGGGCGAGCTCCATCCGGCGGTGCTGGGCCATGGAGCCCGAGCGGTCGATGACCAATAACAGAGCAAGGCTCGGGGTGTCTCGCTGCTCCTGACTCTCGAAGCTCACGGGCATGAGGCGTTCCACCGGAGTTTGCTGCCAGCCGCCGGGGCCAAAAGAGTCTTCCCCGCCGGCCATGATCAATCCCCCGCCCAGGCGGCGAACATAGGCGTCGAGAAGATCCATTTGTTGCGACGTGAACTCATCGGCGCGCACATCGGAGAGCAAGATCAGATCGAATTCGTCGATCTCGTCGAGGGAGGTGGGCATTCCCGCCGGACTGCGGGTGCGCACGTCGAAGTCCTCGTCGCGCAACGCCCGTTCCAGATAATGGCGGGAGCGCATCTCCCCCTCGATATATAAAATTCGCGGCTCTCCGCTGATATGGGCGGTGTGGACGTATTCGTTATTCTCCGGGTGAGTGTCCTGTCCGTGGACCTCCATCTCCAGGTGGAAGCGGCGAAATCCCGGCTCCGATACTTCGGTCTGAAAGCGCACCTCCGTGATGCCCCGCGCGACGTCGATGGTCTTTTCCTCGTCGCGAAATTCGTCCTGCCACAGGGTCAGATCCACGCGGTCGTCGTGGGTGGAGAAGATGCGCGCCGTCAGGTGGAAGGGGGCGCCCATCTCGATATTGTGCGGGGCGTCGACGTCGACGATGAGCACCTCCGGGCGGGGCTCGTAGTCGATCTCGTAGGCGAAGAGACGAATTCCGAAGTCGGCGGCTCGGTTGACCTCGGCCAAAAAGTCGCCGTGGGTTTCGTTGCCGTCGGTCATCAGGACCACCCGCTTGAGGTTGTCCTCGGGAAAGAGGCCGTAGGCCATGCGCAGGGCGGCGGCGATATCCGTATCGTAGAGGTCGTCTGTGGACTGCGGTCGGGGAATCTCGGCGTAGCGGCCGTCGGCGCCGGGCTCGACCAGGTAGGGGCGCGCCGCGAAGGCGATGACCTGGATCTGATCGTCGTCGTCGAGCTCGTCGACGGCGGCGTTGATATGGCCCAGAGCCTCATCGAGGGCCTCGTCGGGGAAGGAGGCCGAGGCGTCGACGAGATAGATCGTGGAGACCCGGGAGTCGAAGCTGGTAACCACGACCTGCACCAATGAGGCGACGATGGCGGCGATGACCAGGGAGCGCAGGGCGATATTGATTCCCCGCTGATAGCCGGGCAGATCCGATAATGAATAGCGGGTGCCAATGGCCAGGGCGGGGATGACCAGGAGGAGTCCGAAGAAGAGGGGCCGCAGAACCTCGAAGGTACGCTCACCATATTCGAAGCTCAGCGTATCCACGCCGGGCAAGACCAGGCCTTCCAGATAGGCCCATAGACCGACGGCCCAGACCGCCAATAAGACGATCCAGAAGAAGACGTTTTTGATGAGTCGGGGAGTGCTAATCATGACTCATACCGTCCAGCGTCGGTTGTAGGTGAACCACTCGACCAACAGCAGGGCGAGGGCGGCGAAGAGCAGCCAGATCCAGATCTGGCGGCGGTCAAAGAGCAGGTCGTCGATCTGATGATCGACCTGGGCCGATTCGAATTCGAGGATATGGGGGGTGATATCCGACTCTTCGGGGTTGGCCATATTGGCGGCGATGGTGATGTCGCCGGCGTTGGTCTCGAGGTGATAAAAGCCGGGCTTTTCGCCGTAGAATAGGGCTGCGTCGCGCTGGATGGCGGCTCGATGGCGCTGACCGTCGGGGTCGATCATCTCCGCTGTGTCGGCGTCGCGGGCGACGGGAATCGCCCAGGTCTGGCCCGTGGCATAGGAGCGGGCCATCTCCACGTCGTCGGCGGCGAAGAAGTCGAGGACGTTGAGCACGAAGATAGGAAAGCCCACGCGAAGGGGGAAGTCGCTATTTCGAAGGTCAAAGCCAATGCCCACTTTTCGGCGTTCACCGTCGTCGCGGGCGACGATGATGGGCTGGCCGAAGGCGGCGACCACGGGGGTGTCGTCGACGGCGAGGGCGAAGGTGTTGGTTTCGCCGATATTCAGGTCCGCCAGGGTCACCCATCGCATCAGGGGATGTTCGCGGCGTACGTCAGTGACGATCGGCGAGTCCTCGAGGCCGGTGATCTCAAAAGGTGAGCCCTCTTCGGGCGGGTTCAAATAGAGCAGATGACCCGTGGCCGGGGGCTCGGGGGCGACACGGTCAAAGATGGTGACGTCGAATTCGGCGTTTGGGTCATAGCCGTCGGGGTCGAGACGCTCGAGGTCGACGTGGTTATTGAGCAATAGGGGGCCCTCGATGAAGAGGTTGCCCTCGGAGACGAGCTGCACGGACAGCCTGCTCGGTGGGGGGATGACCGCGTAGGCTCGATCGTCCAATGGGAAGACGTCGCGGGCGTCCGGGGTGTTCAGGCGGACGCGGGCCTCCAGGCGTTCGCCGGCGGTGGCCTGGCCAGGGTAGAACTGACGGTGAATTTCGCGGGCCCCCAGGCTCAGCGATTGCGTGTCGATGAGTCGGCCGTCGGCGGAGAGCTCGAGGGTGGCGTCCACTGGGCGGTCGAAGAAACTACGGACCTCCACGAAGAGCTCGTGGTCCATGCGATTCGACGGATACCGACGGGCGTTAAAGGCGGTGATCGCGAGGTTCTCCGAGCGCTCACCGATGGCCAGGTGCCTCACCGTGACCTCCTCGCCGAAGTCCACGTCCGGCGGGTAGTCCGGATCGTAGCCGGCGCCGTCGGTGATGATGACCAGCTCCGCCGGCTGTCGATCGCGGAGGCTGTCGACGGCGAAATCCAGGGCCTGTCCCAGATCGACGGGGTTGGCCGTGACCTGCAGATCTCGCAGAGACGCCTCGACCAGCGAGGGATCGTCCACAAAGGGACCCAGCGGTTGAACGCGATTGCTAAATAGGGCGACCATCACCCGATCGTTGCCCCCCACCGTATCGAGGACTTCACGAGCTTTGTCTCGCGCCACATCAAACCGGCTATGCCCGCCGGTGACGTCAGTGGCTCCCATGCTCGCCGAGTTATCGAGGAGGATGAGAATATGGCGCTCGTCGAGGACCTCGTCGTCGAAATGGGGCCCCAACATGGCAAAGGCCAGAAGGGCGGCGATGACGATATGAATCAACCAGGACAAAAATCGCTGCAGCCGGCGCCACCAATCGGTGCGGTCCTTTTGGGCCGTGACCACACGTCCCCACAGCGGCGAGAAGGGGATCTCCACCTTCCGCTTTCGCAGCTTGAGCACATAGAGAACGGTGATAAGCAGCGCCGCTGCTGCCGCCAGCCACCCCACCGTCTCGATCGGTAGTCCGGTTAACTGCATAGTTTCGAGTCCTTCATTTTAAGAATCCTCCGGCGCGGAAGATCTTGAGGACCAGGTCCTCGAAGGATTGTTGGATCGGGGAGCGGAAATAGAGGATCTGGCGTTGGGTGCAGTAGGTCTCGAGTTCCTGGCAGAATTCCTCGAAGACGCGGGTATATTCTCGCATCATCGCCGGGGTGACCGTGATCTGGCGGGGCTCGCCGGTTTCGCAGTCGATGAGCTCTACGTCGCCCTGCAGGTCGAAGGAGAGTTCGCGCTCGTCGAAGAGCTGGATGACCATGGGCTCGAAGCGGTGGTAGCGCAGGATGTTGAGGCCCTCTTCGAATCCCTCGGGGTCGTAGAAGTCGGAGATGACCACGGCCAGGCCGGCCCGTTTGTTCTGGCTGACGAAGGTCTTGAACGCCGATTTGAGGGTGGTCTGCTCGCCGGGCTGGGCGCGGTCGAGGAAGTCGAAGACCTTGAAGATCTGGGCACGGCCGCGGGTGGGAGCCATGCGGTCCGTGATCTTGGAGGCGAAAGGTACGACGCTGACCCGGTCCAGGTTCGACAGACCAATATAAGCCAGGGCGGCGGCGACCTGGCGGGCCCGATTCCATTTGTTGGGCGCCCCGAGGTGCATGGATCGGCTGGTGTCGACGAGGAAGTAGATATGGAGATCTTCTTCTTCCTCGTAGAGCTTCAAGAATAGTTTTTCCGTGCGGTTGTAGACCCGCCAGTCCAGGTTTCGCACGTCGTCGCCCGGCGAATATTGGCGGTGATCGGCGAAGTCGATGCCGCTGCCGACGAGCCGCATCTTGCGCTTGGCCTTATGCTTTCCGGCGGCGATTTTCTGGGAGACGATATAGAGGTATTCCAACTTTTTGAGGAACGCCTCGTCGAAGGCATCGGCAGATTGTGGCGCGGCCTGTGCCATGGGGACTTCCCGGTTTAAAGATCAGAACCAGCGAGGGCGATCACGACTTGGACTCCGGCGTTTCCTCAAAGATGGCGTCCAATATCTGGTCGGCCTCGATCCCCTCGGCTTCGCCCTCGAAGTTGAGGATGATCCGGTGGCGAAGGGCGGGCACGGCGGTGTGGCGCACGTCCTCGCAGGAGACGTTGAATCGTCCGTCCATCAGGGCGTGAACCCGGGCGGTGCTCAATATGGCCTGGGCGCCGCGAGGAGACGAACCAAAGCGAGCATAGCGTTTGGTCATCTCCGGAGCGTTCGGGTGGTCCGGGTGAGTGGCCTGGAGGATGCGCAGAGCGTAGTCCTGGACGTGGCGGGCCACCGGGACGTGCCGTACCAGAGTGCGCATGGCCAGGATTCGATCCCGGTCGACGACTCGCTCCACCTCGGGGGTGTCGGCCTGAGTGGTGCGGTCCATGATGGTGTGCAGGTCGTCCAGGTCGGGAAAGCGAATGGTCAGCTTGAATAAAAACCGGTCCAGTTGAGCCTCCGGCAAGGGATAGGTGCCCTCCATTTCCAGGGGGTTCTGGGTGGCGAGGACGAAGACCGGCGGATCGAGCTTGTGGGTCGTATTGCCGACGGTGACGCTACGCTCCTGCATGGCCTCGAGCATCGCCGACTGGGTCTTGGGGGTGGCCCGGTTGATCTCGTCGGCGAGGATGATGTGGCTAAATATGGGGCCTTTCTCGAAGCGGAAATGCTTGGAGCCGTCCTCTTCCTCGACGATGATCGTCGCCCCCAAAATATCGGAGGGCATCAGGTCCGGCGTAAATTGAATCCGCGAAAAATCGAGGCCGAGGACCTGGCTCAAGGTACGTACGAGCATGGTCTTTCCCAGGCCCGGCACGCCCTCGAGGAGGACGTTGCCGCCGGCCATCATGACCATGATCGCGCCGTCGATGATGTCCCGGTTGCCGACGATCATCTTGCCGATTTCTTCGCGGATTCGTCCGCAATCTTTTTGAAATTCCTGGACTTGCTCTTCCGGATTACTCACCGGTGATTTCTCGGGGGCCATTCACAAACTCCGCGGTGTGTTGATTATTGCGCCGGTCGAATGAGCTGAAAATAACGCTTGATATAGTAGCGATAGCCGTCGGGGACGTCCTCGCGCTCCATAACCTCTTCGGCGATGGCTTCATAATCGGCGTAGACGTCCTGATAGTCCACGGTGGCAAAACCTTCTTCGCTGGCGCTTCGGATGATCTCGGAGCGAGTGGGGCCTTCTTCACCTTCTGTGCCGGAGAGTTGTTCGTCACGGTGGGCGAATTCGATGTCGTCGCCGCTGCCGTCGCCGTCGTCGAGGAGGCCGTCATCGTCTTCCGGACCGCCACTGCCGGCGGCGTCAGCGCCTTGGCCGTCTTCACCGCCCTCACCGCCATCGTGAGGAGAGTCGCCCTGTCCATCGGCGATCTGATCCAGGCCCTCTTCGCCGTCATCGCCGCCGCCGGACTGGCTTTCACCTTCTTGCTGCTCGCCGCGAGCGCGATCCATATAGTCTTCCATCTGCTCGCCACGACGCTGGTCTTGTTCGGAGTCGCCGCCGCTTCGCGACATGCTCTCGCGCATCTCCTCGAGTTGTCGGCGGGCTTGCTCCCGTTGTTGCTGTCGCTGCTTCTGGCGGTCCATCTCCTCAAGCTGGCGAGAGACGTCGTCGAGCTGGCGGCCGATTTCGTTCCTGTAGTCCGGGCGGTCATTATCGCCGTCGTCACTCTGGCCGGGCTCGATGCGCTCGGCGTCGTCCGGGGCGTCTTCGTGGGCCTGAGCAGGACCTTCCCTTTCGTCGCCGCCGTCAGGCTGGCCATCCTGGCCGTCGTCACCGTCCTGGCGATCCTGCTCGGCCTGGTCGCGCAATTCCTCGGCGGTCTGCTCCAATTCACGGGAGAGCTGCTCCAATTGGCGGCGGGCGTCGGATTCATTATAGGCGTCGCGCTCTTGCTGCGCGTTTTCGGCCTGCTGGCGGGCGTCCTCTAAGAGCTGTTCGTCCATGCCGCCGTCGTTGTCGAATTGCTCGGCGAGCTCCTCGAAGGTGTCGCGGTGCTCCTCGAAGAGTTCCTGGAGGCGCTCGTCGCGGCTGTCCAGGTTTTCGGCGAAGGTCTCGAGAAAATCGGCGAGCCGTTCGGCGTCATCGGGGTCGATGCCCTCTGTGTCGATTCGGTCGGCCAGCTCGGCCAAGGCCTCGGAGGCGGCCTGAAAATCACCCTCTTCGAGGGCCTCCATGGCCTGCTCCAATTCGGGCAAATCTTCGCCCAGGGCCTCGTCGTGCTCACTCCTGGAGTCGAGGGCTGCTTCGGCCAGGGCCTGGGCGAGGGTCTCCAATTCGCGGGCGTCGCTGTCGTCACCGAAATGGTCCTGGAGGAGCGCTTCGATCTGCTCCAGAAATTCTCGTTCCGAGATCTGGCGATTTTCCACGGCGTCTAAGAGCGCTTCGATCTCGTCGGCGATGGCTTCGGCTTTGTCATCAGGTAATTCATCGAGTCGGCGCCGCAGCTCGTTCAACCGGTCGCGCTCCATGGCCAGAGTGGCGCCATCGAGGACCTGTCCGTAGGTGGCGGCGAAGGTCTCGGGCAGGGGCTGTTCGTGGTCGGGAACGGGCAACAGTCCAATGGAGAGCACAGCCAAACCGGCCAATCCGAGCAAGAAGAGATCGGGTGGTCTCTTCCAGGGGGCAGCCCGACGGGGGTCGACGCCGTCGACGTGGCGCAGGGCGTCCTGTAATTGGGCGCTTACGAAGGCTCGATCATCGTCGCCGAGGACATCGCGACGAGCCAGGGAGATGGCTGTTGAAAGGCGGTCGTGGAGTCCGTGGGTTCGGTCGATCTGTTGGGCAGCGGCGACGGTGTCGATGGGCTGGGAGCCTCGAATCAACGCCCCGGCGGCGGTGCAGATCAGCGCCGAACTCAGGGCAAACCACAACATGACCGGATCGGCCCAGCCCGTGCGCACGGCAGCGATGGACAGGCCGGCGATCATCAGACCGAGCGCGCCGCCTTCGACGACCCCCGTGACGATACGCTGCAGGCGCAGCCGTCGCTCGAATCGCTGTACCAGGCCCTCGATGGACTTCATGGAGGGGCTATTTGGCTTGCCTGCTTGGTGCATGACCTATCGTTTATCCAGTTATCTCAAAGGAGCAATAGTCACGGGGCCCACCAGGTTGAAAGTTCCAGTGAGGGTCCCCGTATTCCAGCGCGATCGGTTAATCGAAGAGAGGAACTGCCGGTTCGGCTTCGTCACCTGCGTCGCCGTCCTCATCAGTGGTCACCGCCTGATCGGGCTCCACGGAGGGGACCACTTCGCCGGCGTCTTCTCGCAGCAGGGGATCACCATCTTCAGGGATATAGAACTGGGGCACAATCTCCAATGCGGCTTCCATTTCCACTTCGGTGATGCGGTCCCGATTATACATGGCACGAATATAACGCGACATGCGCCGAAACCAACCGGGCGTGATTTCGCCGCGATCGTAATATTGATGATAGCGCTTGGGGTTGGGCACGATACTGACCAACCAGGCTGACTCGGAGATGGTCAGTTCGTCAGGGCGTTTGCCGAAATAATGCATGGCCGCTTCATTGATTCCGAAGATGCCGGGGCCGAATTCGATGACGTTGAGATAGACCTCCATAAGCCGCTCTTTGGGGACGTCAGCCACGCTCTCCATAAGCCAGACCAGGGCCACTTCCTGCAGTTTCCGTGACAGGACGCGGCTTCGGTCGAGGAAGACATTTTTGACCAATTGCATGCTGATCGTGCTCGCCCCACGTACATAGCGGCCCGCTTCCAGGTTGGCCTCCACGGAGTGGCGAATGGCCAAAAAGTTGAAGCCGTCGTGGGTAAAGAAGGAGGTGTCCTCGGTGGTGAGGATGGCGCGTACCATATATGGCGAGATGTGGTGGAGCGGTACGAAGACGTAGGGGCCGTAGCGATCGGGATCGACCTGGATTTCAGTTTCGTGGGGCCTGAGGGGTTCGGGCTTCTCGTAGATCAGAAGGCCCGCAGCGTCGTCGTCTTCGGTCGACGGGGTATTAAACTGGTCTTCGGCGGCTGAATCGCCCTCCTCGAATCCCTGGAAGAAGGAGTCGACGAACGAGGGCTCTGCCGGGGCTTGCCGTTCCTCTTTTGCCCAGGGGGGGCGGGAAGTTGATTTGTCCAGGGCGTGAGAGGTCAGCCAATACTCAGGGCTGTCCAGCACTGCCCGGCTCAATCCCAGATAGGGACTCCACTCCGGAACAGGGGGCCACTCCCGCTGGCGGCGAATGCCGTCGAGTCGGCTCAATTCGATGCCTGTATTTTCCAATATCCAGGTGGCCGGGATGGGGGTCATCTCGGGGATAGTGACCGTGCGCTCATAGAAAAAGTCGCGCTCCACCCATCGTACGTCGGCGGTCCACTCATCGGTGATGGTATGTTCGAATTCGTCGGTGAGCTTAAATACGTCGACCGGCTCGGGGATGTAGATGATCTCGAAATCGGGTGACAGATGGACGTCGGCCTCCCAGGCCATGGTGCTCGCCTCGTAGAGGGGGACCTCCAATTTGTATTTCCAGGTGAGGTCGCCCCGCATCTCCAGCCCATCCAGGGGGCCTCGGATAGCGGCGGGGACGGCGTCGATGATCGCCGACAGGGGGGTGGGCTCCAGGTCGACCTCGATGGTGACCCGGTTGGGCCGGTTCGTGCCGTCGATGCCGTGAATCGCCAGGCTGAACTGGGTCTCTAGATCGGAGAGTTGAGCCCGGGCATTGTCGATGACAAAGGCGCCCCGGTCGGGAGGATCGAAGGGGTAGGGGTCTTCCTGGGCGTCGTCGTCTTCGTCCTCAGCGGCAGGATCGGAGTCGACGACGGAGTAGCCCCTAAAGACCAGTTCCGGTGGCGGCACGGGCAGTGCCGGATCGTAGGAGCCGTCCAACAACAGGCTCGCCGAGGGTACTTCGATGGGGTCTTCGGCGATGGCCGGCATATGAACGCGGAAATCGCGCAAGGCCAGAAGCCCGTCGAAGCGGGTGACGGCGCCGCCATCCTCCCCGGCGTTTGCCACCTCCAGGGTGGCCGTGACCTCTCCTCCGTGGAGGTATTGGGCCAGGCGCGGTCCAAAGATCTGGGAGAAATGGGCGAGCTCCAATGCGTCGATGTCGACGGAGACGTCCCAATTGCCCTGGCGATAGGGAATATGAAATTCGATGTCCGTTCGCGCACTATCGTCGCCGGCGATGACCTGGAATTTGAAGTCTCCCTCCAAAATTCCGCGCAGGGGATGGTGCTCCAACTCCAACACTTCGGCGGTGATCTCGAATCGCGACGCCGGGCGAGTCAGATTTTCATGCTCTCTGGCGTCGTCGACCACGATTCGAACGTCGCGAAGCGAAGTTTGACGTGGCAGATAATTGGTCAGCCACTGTTGGACGGGCAGCCCCTCAAATAGCGAGGAGAACCGAGCCACGGGATCGTTGGGATCGACGGTGGGAGCATCGGAAGCGTCGTCGTCGCCGTCGTCATCATCGTCGCGGTTTGCCTCGTCGATGAGGGTGGCGATTCGCCGGGCGTGAGCGGCCGTAGAGCGTGCCCTGGGCTGGCGCAGGATATGATTGAGCTGGGTCAGGTTTGAAGCCCCATGGGCGTCGTATTCGATATAGACCCGCGGCTCGTCGACCTGGAGCTCCACGATGGACAGGGCGGAGCGGTCGGTGGTCCATTCGGCAAAGCTGGTAGAGACCTGTTGAGCCGAGGCCAGACGCTCCGAGTTGGGGCCCAGTCGTGAGTCGATGCGAGGCTGGCGAAGGAGGAGGGTGTAATTTTCGGCCACCTCAAAGCCGGTCAGTGACAGCTCGCTAAAGGGCAAACGAGCCAGATTGCTCACGCGAAGTTCGTCTTCAAAGTCGACGCGAAGCAGGGATTCAAAGACCGGGCGGTGAAGGGAGCCGCTGAGCTGGACCGATTCGGGAATCTGCAATGAATCGCTGTGGGGTACGTCGAGGGCGAGGGTCATCTCAAAGGGGGCTCTTTTGTGGTCGCCCTGTAATGTGAAGAGGTCGGTGGAGACTGAGTCTATGGGCCAGGGCTGCGCCCCTTCGTCGTGGGTCAGGGTCAGCCTGGCCTGCCGCACCACCAGGTCGGGGTAGGCGCCGCCGAAATAGCGAAGGCCGCGCTCGGCCAGCGCCTCCAGGCGATCTTCGAGGTCGAGGACATCGAAGTCGTCATCCCCTTCGTCATCATCGTCCTCGGCGTCGCCGAGCCCTTCGCGGATACGGTCCAGGTCGGTCGTGCCGTCGCCATAGCGATGAAGGGTCAGAGCCACCCCTTCGATGTCTAGAGAACTAAAGGCCGGGCGGCCTCGGGCGGCCTGGACAAGATCGATGGAGGCGTCGATGGCCTCGATCTGGCCAAGGGGAGCGTCGCCGTCTGGAAGGGCGATGGACAGCCCGCGAATTTCGATTCCCTCGCGCCCCACGGTTTCAAAGGATTCAACGTCGATATTCAACCCCGTACGAGCCTCCAGGCTGGCCAGTTGCTTTTCCACCATCGACTCGATGATGCGCGGGGTCGCCAGCCAGAGGAGGCCGGCCAATAAAATTAGTAAACCGGCCGCGACGGCGCCGATCCTGAGAATCAGGCGGCGCCGGTTTGAAACGACCTTTCCAGAAGGTTTGTCCATCGGCGAAAAACCGTGGAAGAGTGGTTGTCAAAAAAATATTCTATGGGACGTCTGGGACCACCCCTATGAATTACCTGAACTGGGTCGATAAATCAAAGTAAGCGCCAGCTCGGTCCAGGGCGTCGTCCGGGCCTGGGGTTGCGGCGGTGGGCCCATGGTCAGCCTTGACTTTTAGCGGCTATGTAGCAATCTTTTGCCCATCTCCTGCGCGGGTGGCCAGCGACTGTCTGGTGCCTGTGGAAGGAGCGCATTTTCGCGATTCCGTCCCCTGGCGAGGAAGCCATGAGTAGCTTGAAAGACGACCTCTTGGACGGGGCCATGAAGGCCCTCCAGAGCCCTACGGCTCAAAAAATCATGAACAACGAGAAGGTCCAGAAAGGGGTCGCCAAGGCGTTTCGCGCCTCTTACGACCTTAAGACCGGACTGGACGAAAAAAAGGAAGATTTCGCTCGCCGGTTCAATTTGGCCACCCGCGACGATCTGCGCACCATGAAGCGCGAACTCGATCGGCTTCACCGGCAGGTGGACCATCTCAAGCGCCAGGCGTCCAAGAGCGATTCTGACGAGTGATGTGTGAGTAGACCGACTATCCTGGTGACAAATGACGATGGCATCGACGCCGCGGGTATTCAGGCTCTGCGGGAGGCGATGGAATCGATCGGTGAAGTATGGGTGGTGGCACCGCGTGATGAGCAGAGCGCGGTGAGCAACGCCATCAGCCTGCGCGACCCCTTGCGGGTCGAAGAGCGCGGTCCGCGGCAAATGGCGGTCAGCGGGACCCCGACGGACTGCGTTTATATCGCGCTCAACCATTTGTTGGATGATCCACCGGATCTGTGCGTGTCGGGGATCAACCACGGCGCAAACCTGGGCGATGACGTCATGTATAGCGGCACCGTGGCAGGTGCCATCGAGGCGACGCTGTGCGACGTGCCGTCCATCGCCTTTAGTCTGGCCGGATACGGGGAGCGAAATTTTGATTCCCTGGCTCAACACGTTCAAGATCTGGCCAGGGCGGTGCTCGATCGACAGATGCCGCGGGATACCTTCGTCAACGTCAACTTCCCTCCTCAGGTCACGGCCCAGACGGCTACGAAGATCACCAAATTGGGGCGGAGAAATTACGGCCGAGTCGTCGTGGAGAAGCGCGATCCCAGAAGGCGAGCCTATTTTTGGCTCGGCGGGGCGGAGTTGGGATTTCACGATCTGCCCGGAAGCGACTGCAATACCGTCGCCGACGGCCTGATCAGCATCACCCCGGTTAGCCTGGATCTGACCCATTACCGCTTCATGGAAGAAATGCGGGAGTGGGCCGATCAGCGAGACGGCGGCTGAAAGAGAGGGCGGTCGCTGTAAAACCTTGTAAAAGTACGCAATCTTCGTCGAGATTCGTCGACAACAGATAGGAGGGCATCTTCTTCTGTAAGCGTTCATTGGAGCGCGGACTGCCAGTCCGCTTTGCGGCCAAGCTGGCCGCGCTCCAAGGGGGACTGAACGCCTACCTTCTTCTGCAGCGAGGGGGTGGTATGCGAATTATTTCGGCCTATCTGACGTGGACGGTCCTGGTCATCATGATTCCCCAGGTGGCGGCTGGGTCGTCGCCCTGGGAGCGCCACTCGACTTCGGCGCCGCGAGTGGGGTTGATCATAGGCGATGGCGGGTCGTCGGTGCAGGAGGAAGCCCGGCAGGTGGAGTCTGAGTTGACCTCAAATGGGCTGGTCCTCGTTCGATGGCAGCCCACTGAAAATGGAATCGTGGACGAGGGAAAAGGGGAATCAGTTGAGAGACTCAAAGCCGAAGGAGAGCAACTCTATTTTTTCGAGGGGGCTCGCCAGGCCCAGGAGCATCTCGACCTTCCCGTTCGACGCTCGATGGAGGTCAGCCAGTTGTGGATGGCTGATGGCGAAACGTCGGGACAGCTCTTCGATGCGGCAATTTTTCTGGTTCGAAGTCATCTCGATCAGGGACAGGAGCAACAAGCCGTACGGCTCATGGAGCAACTCGTAGAGGCCTTGCCGGCTCACCAACCAGATGAGCGGATTGTCCCACCGCCGGTGATCGAGCTGTGGGAGGAAGTGCGGGGCAAACAGGGGAAAAGGGGAGCGACCCTGGATATTGGGGCATGGATTGAATCCGAGGAGTGCGAGCTCCAGGTAAACGGGGGAGCCCTGGCCTCAACCCCCCTGGCGGTGGCGCCGGATCGGAGCTATCTGGTCGAGGGAAGCTGCGAGAAGGGAGAGTCAACACGATGGTGGCTCACCGTCGGGCCTGGCGAGCAGATAGAGATACCCCGGTTCAATGAGACGTTCGACGCCGATGAATTCGCCGAAATGGTGCGTCGTTGGGCGCTACCCCACAGGCTGGATGGGCTGGTCTACCTGGGGCCGGGAGATTGCGGAAGCAGTGAGGACGTGCCGTGCCTGGCGGTATTCGGAGAAGGAAAAATCACGATGCAGCCCTACGATGAGGATCTGCTCGCGGTGATGATCTCGTCGTTGGAGTGAAGATCAAGAGGTGGGGCGAGGGTCATCGTCATAGGAACGGGAGCCGAGCATGCCCAGACTTCCGGCCAGCCAGATGGCGATGAGGGCCAGTGCGAGCAGATACCAGGTGAGCATATAACCGAAATGGGTCTCCGAGGTCAGGTAGCGATCGGTGACGTGGCCCACCGTCGGAGTGGGATAGGTGTCGGCCCCGTCGGTGGCGCTGATGGTGAGCACCAGGTCGCGCTCGATGGTCGGGCCGTCGAAGGCGCGCCGCATAGCCGTCGTATCGTAGGAGTCCAACTCGAAGACTCCAGTCACGCTCTCGAGTTCGTCAAGGCGCTGCTGAGCGCCATCGTCGACCACCACGTAGTCCAGCGGATGAACCAGGCCGGTGATGGTCTGTGGGCCTTCTGGGAGCTCCTGTTGAAGGAGCAGAGCCCGGTCGGCGGCGTCGGCGAATGGAATCCAGCCGCGGTTGACCATCAGGGCAGGGGGATCTTGTTCGGCATGGCCGTCGAGAATCAGAGCGTTGACCACCCAGGCCCCGGGGTTTCCGCGAAGGACGCGGTGTTTGATCAAAAATGTGCGATCTAAATCCCAGGTGCCCCGAGCTCGAATCTGGCGAAAGTCCAGATCTCCTGCCTCCAGAGCTTCCAGGTCGAGCAGATCGACGGGCGCCTCGCCAATCTGGGCGTCGCGGCGATCCTCAAAATCCTTGGCTTCTTGGTAGCGAATGAGCTGCCAGGTTCCCAGAGTAATGAGGAGGGCCAGGCCGATGACAGAGAAAAAGGTCGACCAGAAGCGAATGCGAAGGGTCACGGCAGCTCGAGGGACTAGAAGAGAAGCTTGCGAAGGCCAAATAAAACCCAGGCGACGATGAAAGCGGTAATGATCAATCCCGTGATGAGATTGCGTTTTTTGACGTCCGCCGCCGGCTCGTGAAAGCCGTCCTCCGCCTTAGGAGGGTCGAAGGAAGGGTCCGGGCTGGAAGTGGTTTCATTCATAATGATGGTGTGGGCTTTATCGGTTGTCAGCGGTAGCGCGGGAGCGAGAGCTCTCGGCGTTGAAGAAGGTATAGCCCAGATAGACCTCGTCGATATGGTCGGGCATCTCCGGGTCGAACCAGAAGACCAGTGGCATCTCCAATTCCTGACCGGCGTGGAGGGTCTGCTCGATAAAGCAGAAGCATTCCTGTTTTTTGAAGTACGGCGCCGCCTCGGCGGGGCTGATATCGTAGACCGCTTTTCCGGTCACGTCGCGGCCGGTGGGGTTAACCACCATAAAGGCCACATCATTTCGCTCACCGGGATGGACGTCGACGTGGCGCTGGCGCACCTCGAATTCCCAGGGGAGTTGGCGCTCCACGCCCGTATTGAATCGAACTCTGAGTTGACGACTCTCGTCGACCTCGATCCCTTCATAGACATCGGGCTCGCCGATATACCAGGAGGAGCCGCCGGGGTCGATCTGGGCGCAGACCAGACGATAGATGGGGATAGAGGCGAAGCCGAGCAGGAACATGCCCACCACGACGGTGATGGCCATCTTGCCCAGGCGGGCGTTTTTCTCAGTGGTCGCCGCATCGATATGATGGTGCGAAGGTGGTGTCGTGTGGCTCATGATCTTTTTGTGGCCTGTGAAGGAGGTTCAGCGGTTTGTGGTGTCTTCTGCTCTATCGCCATTGGTCGGCTGCGAGGCCTGGGCGGCCTCATTATGCTGACGGATCAACTCGTCGATATCCTGGTCGGCCCTCATTCTGGCCGCCGTGCGTTCGATATCATCGAGGTCGTGACTTTCGGTAAAGTGGTAAGTCTTGAGGCTGTCCACGGACATGGCGGCGAAGAGCAGGCCCAGATAGACAATGGAGAAGGCGAAGGTGCGCTTGGCCCAGCGATTGCCCTTCTCGAAGGCGGTGCGAATGACGAAATAGGTAAAGGCAGCGCCCAGCAGGACCGCCGAGACCAGATAAATGAGGCCCACGTAGCCGGTCAACGCAAGGGCCATGGTGATGCCCAACAGGAGCATCATATAGATGAGCATCTGAAATTTGGTGGCCCGCCGGCCCTTGACGTTGGGCATCATCGGGATATTGGCTTTGCCGTAATCGATGTCCTTATACAGGGCGAGAGCCCAGAAGTGGGGCGGGGTCCAGAAAAAGACGATGCCGAAGATAAGCCAGGCCGTCAGGCTCAGATTGCCCGTGACCGCTGCCCAGCCGATGAGTACCGGGAAGGCCCCGGCGCCGCCGCCGATGACAATATTCTGGGGGGTGCTGCGCTTGAGCCACATCGTGTAGAGCACCGAATAATAGGCGTGTCCACAGATGCCCATCAGGGCGGCCAGGGGGTTGACGAAAAAGGTCAGGATGAGCACCGCCACCAGGCCGATAATACCGGAAAAGATCAGCGCCTGTTCGGGGCGAATGGTGCCCGTGACCAGGGGGCGCCCCTTGGTGCGCTCCATGACAGCGTCGATATCCTGATCCCAGACCATATTGATCGTATTGGCGCTGCCGCAGATAAGGGCAGTGCCGACGATGGCCCAGAACGCCACCCACAGATCGGGGATGCCCCCCTGAGCTACGAGCATGGTGCAAAACATGGTCACCACCAACAGCCGGATAATGCCCGGCTTGGTCAGTTGGGCGTATTGCCCGACCATGAAAGAGAGTCGCGATAGGCCATGCATGGGTTAAACTCTGAGGAGGACAACGTGAGGGCCAGGCGAGGGCCACAAAAGGCAAACCCCGCGGCCAGCAATTAAGCATGGTAACCGCGGGGAATCAAGCCAAGGCGGCAAATTGTCGCAGCGCCTGGGACTGGCAGCCTTTCAAGACCTTAGAGGTAGGCCCCCTGCCAGGGGAAGATGCCCACCGTCAAAAAGGTGGCGAAGACGAAGGGGGCGCAGGCCACCAGAATAATCGCCGGTTTCTCGGCGATGAGGTGCATATAATACCAGGCCACCAACCAGGTCTTGACCAGGGCCAGCACGATCAGGGAGACCACGACGAAGACCCGGTTAAATTGGAGCTGGTCCAGGTAGGCGATCAGCGATTCGACGGGGCCCACGGTCGAGATTCCAGGAATCGCCGAGAAGAGAGCCGCAAAGATCTCGGGCTCGGGGATGAAGACCTCGACCAGGGTGAGCACCGCCAGGGCGACCCAGACCCACATATATTCAGCATAAAGCCAGTCCCATCGTCCCCAGCCCCAGCCCTCGGCGTAATGATTTTCAGCATCGGTTGTAGCCATCGTATTTCCTGTCGTGACCGTGGGTTTTTTAACCGTAATTCCGTGTCGTCAGTGGTGATTCAGATGAGGTAGACGAAAGTGAAGACAAGAATCCAGACCAGGTCGACGAAGTGCCAATAAAGCCCGGCAATTTCGGTGGTCGACGTATGCTCTTCGGTGACCTTCCCGCTGCGCATACCCATCAACAAAATGGTGTTGTAGATGACCCCGATGGCCACGTGAGCGCCGTGGAATCCTGTCAACAGGTAGAAGGTAGCCGGGAAGTTCTGATTATATCCGGCGTCCATGAGCAGGTGGAATTTGTCGATGATCAAGTGGGTCCATTCAAATGCTTGAATGCCCAAAAAGATCAGACCGCCGGCGATGGTGGCCATCAGCCACTTTTCGGCGCGATCCATATTGCCCCGCATCTGCTCGGCCAACACGTGGACCATGGCCACACTGGAGCAGATGAGGATGAACGTATTGAAGGCCGTTAGCTGGATCCCGATGACGCCGAAGGCTTCGATCGGAAAGGGCCAGAGGCTGTCAGGAGTCCAGCGCAACCGGGCGTAGCCGGCGAGCAGACCAGCGAAGGTCATGGCGTCCATGACCAGGAAGGTCCACATTCCAATCTTGCCATTTGTCACACCTAGCGATTCCTCGCCGGCGCCGGGACCTTCCATAATGGAGGCTTCTTTGGGTGCCATATCAACAACCTCTCGGGGCGAAACACTTCTCGGAAAAAATCGTAACTCAGTTCAGGTCCCCCCAACGCCAGGCGTCAGGGGGGCAATCGGGCAAATCAGTCTTTGGCGTGCCACAGCCCGCCGGGCTGGTCGGGGGAGACGTGCTGGCGGATGATCGGCTTCCACTCCGGAGGCTCGTGGAAGTTATGATGATTGGGCGGAGTCTCGATGAGCCACTCCAGGTTGACCCCATCACCGTACCAGTGGTTTTCGTCGGCGTCTTCGCCGCTCTTCCAACTCCAGACCATATTGACCACGAAGATCAGGGAGGCCGCAAAGAGGGCCGCCGAGCCCAGGCTGGAGATGGTGTTGGCCCACTCGAATTGGGGGTCATAATCGTAATATCTTCGCGGCATGCCCTTCATACCCATCCAGTGCTGGAGGAAGAAGGTGACGTTGATGAAGATCGCCGTCAGCCAGAAGTGTATCTTGCCCCAGAATTCGTTGTACATCTTGCCCGTGATCTTCGGATACCAATAATAGGCTCCGGCGAAGATGGTCATCATCGACCCGGCGACGAGCACGTAGTGAATGTGGGCGACCACGTAATAGGTGTCGTGGAGCTGAATATCGACGGGCACCGAGGCCAGCACGACGCCGGAGAGACCACCGATGGTGAACATGGCGATAAAGCCCACGGCAAAGAGCATCGGCGTGTCGAATTTGATGCTGCCTCCCCACATGGTGGCCAGCCAGCTAAAGATTTTGATGCCCGTGGGCACGGCGATGAGCATGGTGAGGAACATAAAGCCCACCCGCGCCTCAAGGGCGATGCCCGTGGTGAACATATGGTGAGCCCAGACCACGAAGCCCAGCACGGCGATGGCGATCATTGACCAGGCCATCAGGACGTAGCCGAAGATATGTTTTCGGCTAAAGGTGCTGACCACTTCGCTGATGACTCCGAACCCGGGGAGGATCATGATGTAGACCGCCGGGTGAGAGTAGAACCAGAACAAGTGCTGGTACAGAATCGGGTCGCCGCCGCCGGCGGGGTTGAAGAAGTGGAAGACCCCGGGGAATAGTCGCTCGAAGGTCAGCATCAGTAGAGCGCTGGTGAGCACGGGGGTGGCGGCGAGGATCAAAAAGCTGGTGACCACTACCGACCAGGTGAACAGGGGCAGCTGGAACATCTTCATGCCCTTGCAGCGCATATTGAAGACGGTGGCAAGGAAGTTGATGGCCGCCATGGTGGAGCTGACACCGACCAGGATCAGACCGAGAACCCAGAAGTCGGCGCCCCACATGCCGCTGTAGACGTTGTTGGAAAGCGGGGGATAGGCGGTCCAACCGAACTCGGGCAGGCTGTTGAGGAAAAAGCCCATGAAGGTGACCAGGGCGGCCGGGGGCAAGATCCAGAACGCGGCCAGGTTGAGCTTGGGAAAGGCCATATCAGGGGCACCCACCTGAATGGGGACCACGAAGTTACCAATCCCCGTAAAGGCGGGGATGATGAAGAAGAAGATCATCGCCGTGGCGTGCATGCCGGGCAGGGCATTATAAAAGGAGGGATCGAAGATCTGCGATCCATGCTGCGCCAGCTCGGTCCTGATAAGCAATGACAGGATGCCACCGAAGATCCCCATGACCAACGCAAAGGCGAGATAGAGCACGCCGATGCGCTTGGCATCCGTGGAGCATAGCCACTCCTTGAGGTAGACCAACTTATTGGTCTTGGCCTCTTCGGTGAGCGGGGAGAGGTATCCTTTGGCTGTGATTTCCTTCATGGTGCGATGCCTCGCCATATACGGCCGTGAAAACGTTGCCGACTCTGGTGATTAAGGGGTCTTGACGGTGGTACGGCTGGGCCGATGACCACCGGGATTAATAGATTCAGTCCAAATCGTCGCGAATATCGGTGACTTCGATGGGCTGCACCGGTGGTGCGTCGTTGCCGAAAGAGCCGCGCAGATAAGTCAGGAGCGACGCCAACTGCAGGTCGGTCATCGATCGGGCCACCGGGCTCTTTCGTCCTGGCCACTGGTCGGAGTCGCGACCCTGGACCAGCACCTGGACGAGCTCGTCGACCTCTTCGGCGACGACGACCTCGTTTTGAGCCAGGCTGGGCACGGCCTGAGGGTCGTAACTCTGACCGTCCTGGCCATGGCAGGTGACGCAGCTCTGATAGATGCGCTCGCCACGGGCCATCAATTCGTCAGTGGGGGTAGGTTCGGCGGCCATGAAGGGACGGGGCTCGAGGCCCAGTTCCTCACGTAGGGCAGCGACATCATCGGCGTCGATGGTGCCGCCGTCGTTGCCCCAGCTAGTGCGTTCGTGATTGATCACCGCCGCGATCTCAGCGTCGTTGAGCACCGGGCCAAATGCCTGCATCTGGCCTTCGCCCTGGAGGACGATCTCGATGTGATCGTTAATCCGGTCTGGATTGATGACCCGGTCGGCGCCAACCAGGGAGGGGTTGATATCGTCGCCGGTACCGTCGTCGCCGTGGCAGCTCGCACAACGGCGTGCGTAGACCGCTTCGCCGATTGGCTCGTCCACCGCCGAGAGGCGGTCGTCGACCCAGCGGTCAAAGCTGGATTGAGTCATGACGACGGCCCGAAAATACATATCCCAGTGGTCGCGGCCGCACAGTTCGGCGCAGGTGCCCTGATACTCCACGGCGTTATAGCCCTCGTATGGAGAGACTTCACCGACGTCTCGGGTCCAGCCCAAAAAGTCGACGCGGCGCTCCAGTCCGGTGACCACTCGATCGGCGGCGGCATATCGATCGTTTCGAAAGCGGGCCGAGCGGGTCTGGGGATAGGGCTCTTGCCGGGGGCCGACAGTGGCGTAGTCCGGGGCGCGCACCTGAGCCACAGGACCGTCGGCTCGGAACCACCAGCGGTTGTTTCGGCCAGGCACGGCGTCGATCTTGATCCCCAGGTCGGGAACGAAGATAGCGTGGATGACGTCGCGCGAGGTGACGATGAGGTTGATATTTTGGTGAGCCGGCACGACCAGGTCTTCGTGCATGAAGGGCTCGCGGCCATCGTCGTCGGGGAATTCGTAGAAGAAGTCCCAATCCCACTGCGACGCCTCGGCGATGATGGTCATGTCGAAACCATCCTCGGGAGGGGTCTCCGTGGAGAACATGACGTCGATTGTGGCCACGCCAATCCAGATCTGGAGTCCCAGGGCCGCCAGGGTCCATCCGGCCTCCAGTCTGAGATCGCCGTGGTTCTGAACCGGTCGATCGTCATCGCTTCGTCGACGAAAGGCGATGATCGCAAAGAGTAGAACACCCTCGACGATGATCAAGACGGCCAGACAGATCTTGGCGATCAGATTATAGAGCTCGGTCATCTCGCGACCGCTGCCACTATAATGGGCGATAAATTCGCCGGAGCCGGGCACCGCAAAGGCCACGGTTGGGATCAGGAGGATGACCGCAACGGCGATCAGAGCGCCGAGGCCAGAGATATGCTTTGAATATGGATAGCCGCTCATCGGTGGTGTCTTTCCTGCTGTGTCGACGCGCGCCCTCAACAGGGCCCGGTGGTGTGTCGACGAAACTCACAGTATGGCGATTTACAATAGGGGTAATGGCTCGTTGCGCCAAGGCTGTTAAGGCGCAAAGTTTGCCGTCACTCCAGTCTAGTCTTGGTCTTGCTCGTTCTCGTCTTGCTCGCTCTCATCCTGGTCGGCTTCCGGCTCGGCCGGGGCCTCTTCTTCGAGTTCATCCTGTTCAGGTTGCTCATCGTCGAACTCACCTTCTTCGAGTTCACCTTCTTCGAGTTCACCTTCCTCGAGTTCTTCGTCGTCGGTCATATCGTCGAGAAGCTCTCGCAATTCAGCGGCGAGGACCGGGTCGGCGACGGCCTCGACAAGCCGTTGGGCCACGTCGGCGTCGAAGTTGGCCAGGGTGTCGGCGTCGATGGCATCGTAATTGACTCGCTGGACGCGATCCTGTCCTTCGCCGTCGAGAGAGGTCAGATAGGCCTGCAGGTCCTGCCAATCTTGCCGCGAGAAAGTGGCCACGGCGGTCATGTCGGGCAGGGTGGCGTGGGGGCCGGCGATGACGCGTTGGGCGACTTCCGGATAGGTGCCACCAACGGAAGCCGGTTCCAGGGGACTGGGCCTGAAGCTCAAGTAGGGCGGGAACGTGCCGTAAGGGCCGAGATTGGCGCTGGGCTGTCCGCTGGTGCCATGACAGGAGGCGCAGGACATATCGTAGATCTGCTGGCCCCGGTCGCTGTTGGCGGCGCTATGAACGATGGGGTCTCCATATTCACGGAACCGCAAGAAGCGCTCTTCTTCGGCGTCGGCGGCCAAAAATTCGATGGCTCGCTCGATGGGAAGGGGATCGGGGCGAGGGGGAGCGCTCATGGAGCGGCAGACCGCGTCGATCTCCTCGTCGGTCATATCTTCCTGGATCTCGGCGGGGATGAACTCCTCGCGCATATAGTGGACGACGGCCCACAATTCTTCTTCCGGGAAATGTCCAAAGCCGGGCATGGGTGTGCCCTCGATACCCTGGTCGACCACATTGAACAGGCCGGAGGGGCTGGTGCCGACGGTCCATTCGTCTATCGGCGCGTGGAAGTCGCGGGCCGGCGGTACCGTGCCCGCGCCGGGTCCGTCGCCGCGGCCTTCGTCGCCGTGGCAGACCACGCAGTTGCGCTGATAGACCTGGGCCCCAAGCTCGAGTTGCTCTTCGCTCTCGGGCTCGGCAAATCGCGCGATCTCCTGGCGAATCTCGGGAAAACAGATCCCCTCTACGGCCTCGCGACGGATGCGCTCCACCAACTCCGGTGGATCGGGCTGCGGGTCGTCGATGAGGTTGTGGACATAATGAGCCACCGCCCACTGGTCCTGATAAAAGAGGTTTTCAAAGACCGGATGCTCCCCGTCTTCGAATTCGTAGCCCCGGGCGACCACGTCATAGATGGCGTACAGACCGGATCGCTCCACCTCGACGTCGACGAAGCCCTGGGCACCCAGACGTTGTCCGTCGGGGGTGCCGCCCATGCCCTCGTCTCCGTGGCAGGTGGCACATTGGTCTTCGTAGACCTCTTCGCCTCGTTCTAACTGCTGAGGCGTGCCGGCGGTCATTCGATCCAGAGTCTGGAGACCGATCCCCTGTCCGTAGACGGCGGGGACCAGGGCGAGGACGCCCCCGGCGACGAGTGCGATCTTGAGTCCGGTTTTTGCGGTTGCTTTATTCATGTCGTCACTACGTTTGGCAAAAAGAGCCAGGCCAGATTACTTGTCGTCATCTTGCCCGGACTCGCCGGGCTTGCCATTGGGATAGATCAGGTGGTCGTGAGAGTGGGGAATTGCTTCCGCCAACAGAGGATCTTTGAGGGGCACCAGGTTCTGAGCTGCCAGGGCGCGGCCGACGACGAGCATGAAGATGCCCACGAAGCCAAGGACGACGCCGATTTCGAGCAGGGGAACCATCGGTGCGTGCAGGCCGCCTTCGCCATACCAGTAGGGCATGACCCACAGCCAGGTCTCGTAAGCCTGCATGGGGATGAGGAGCAGGCACATGAAGACCAGGATATTTTTGGCGTTTTTCTTGGCCGATTGGCGAAGAAGGGCCACGAAGGGCACGATAAATCGCAGCAAGGGGATGAGGAGCAAGAAGAAGCCCCAGCCCTCGCTCATACGATCGACATACCATTTGGCGGTCTCCGGGATATTGGCGTACCACAGCAGCAAAAATTGGCTGAAGTGGATATAGGCGTAGAAGACGGTGAATCCGAAGACGAGCTGGCCCATCCGATGGACCTGCTCGGTGCCCACCACATCTCCGTAGAGCCCTTTGCGAAGCAGGTAGATGAGGATGAGCGTCATCAGGCACAGACCGGCCTGAAATGCGCCGGCGAAGGCGTGGACCGACCACATCATGGAGTACCAGTGGGGGTCGTAGGTCATCAGCCAATACCAAGAGATGAACGAGACGGTCACGGCAAAGGAGATGATGTAGAAGGCGCTGATCCACAGGTTCTTCTGCATCGGCTTATAGCCGCCTTCTTCGTCCTGATCGACGCTGTTTTTGCGCATCAGGAAGTAGAGAATAGCGGCCACCGAGAGGGGGATAAGGGTGAACAGCCACAGGGAAGTGATGTTCAAAAACCCTTCTTTTTCAGCGACGATGCGGTCGAATTGAGCCGACTCGGGGTCGAAGACGGCCGGGTCGAGCCAGCCGAAGAGGGTATTGGCACCGAAGAGCAGGGCCACCACAAAGAGGATGATCCCCGGGTAAATAAAGGCACCGAATGCTTCGGGAATCCGCCGGATGCCCACGCTCCAGCCGGCCTTCGACAAATATTGGGTGGCCGCAAAGAAGGGACCGATAAGAGCGATCCCTAACGTGAACCACAGACCGATGACGTAGGCCCGCCAGGCGCGACCGACCAGTTCTTCGGAGAGCAGACCGATCGCAAAGGCGATGACGCCGATGACGGTCAATACGATGGCCGCCGTGGTAAAGCTCTTTGGTAATTCGAGCTTGCCCGGTTTTTCGATGTCGTGGTGATGACTTGCGTGAGCCATTGAAGTTGCCTCTTCGCTATTCGACAAATATCCGTTTCAAAAAGCCCGGCTCATAAGCCAGGACCTGGATAGCCGGCACGGTTAACGGAGCCGATCGAGATCGATGGGTTGCGGGTAGTCAGCGCGTTGCAGGGCGCGCACGTAATTGACCACGGCCCAGCGCTCCATCTTGGTCAGGTTGTTGTCATAGGGCCACATCAACCCCTGTCCGTAGGTGATGATGTGATAAATCTGGCCGTCGGGCATGCGCCGCATCGAATCGCTGTTGAGCGTCGGCGGCGCGCCGAATCCGGCGTCGATGACCGGGCCGTCGCCAACACCGGTGGTGCCGTGACAGACCGCGCATTGCTCGTCGTAGAGATAGCGGCCGTACTCGAGATTGCTCTCTGTGAGGGGCACGGGGTTGGTCAGTTGAGCCGTCTCTTCGATGTCGGGTCGATCGGCACGATATTGGCCGTCGACGGGCACCGTCTGGGGCGGCAGATAGCGCATCCCTTCCGGTTGGTCATCGCGAAACATCGGCTGAGCTTGCTGATCCTTGAATTTGGTCTGCTGATGCATGCCATGGACCGGGACAAACCGCTGGAAGGTGGTGTCGCCGTCGGCGGGCAGGCCTAATTCGTAGATACAGCCGCTAAAGCTGATGCTCAGCAATGCGAGGGCGATGAGTCCGAGCCTCATTTTTGTCATCCTTGGGTAGCTCATCGGTTATGCGCCCTTGGTGATGGTTCGGATTTCAACGGGGTCCAATGATTCCATGAAGCTGCGAACTTCATTGGCGTCGAAGGACTCGTCATCGGCGGAGATCCAGAGGACGAATCGGTCCTGGGTGATCTCGCGGTCGATGATAAACGGTTTCTTAAAGCATCCGGCGGCGATAAGCATCACCAGGGCCGTGGTGCATCCGGCAAGCAGAACGGTCAATTCGAACATGATGGGCACGAAGGCCGGCCAGGGAGCGAAGGGCTTTCCGCCGACGATCATGGGCCAGTCGAAGGTCATGGTCCCGAATTGGAGGGCGTTGGCGGTCAAAAATCCAGCCGTGCCAGCTCCGAAGGTCACCCAGGGAATCCAGGAGCGACCCAGTCCCATAGCGTCGTCCATCCCGTGAATGGGGAAGGGCGAAAAGGCCTCGAAGTCCTCGTATTTGGAGTCCCGCGTATGAGCGGCGGCGAGCATCAGGTCGTCGGGGAGGTCAAAATAGGCGGCCAGACCTTTCATCCCTTCCGGCGAGGAGTCGTCAACAGCGGCGGGCGGAACCACGCTGCCATCTTCTCCTCCGGCGGCGACGATCTCTTCTTCCTCGTCGTCGTCGGAGGCTTCTGCCTCGTCGTCGTCGGAGGCTTCTTCCTCGTCGTCGTCGGAGGCTTCTTCCTCGTCGTCGTCGGAGGCTTCTTCCTCGTCGTCGTCGGAGGCTTCTTCCTCGTCGTCGTCACCGTCATCGGCGACAACTTCGTCGACATCGGGTTCCTCGATATCAGAGTCTTCGTCGGAAGACTCTTCCTCGTCATCGGAGTCGTCGTCTTCGTCGGAAGCCTCTTCCTCGTCGTCAGAGTCATCTTCGTCGGAGGCAACTTCTTCGGCGTCCGATTCTTCGGCGTCCGATTCTTCGACGTCACTCTCTTCGACGCCTTCTTCCGTGTCGGTCTCTTCTTCTTCCGATGTCTTTTCGTCTTTATGTTCGTCGTTCTTAGCCATCGGCAACCTCCTTGCGGTTTTTGCGAGACGCCGTCGTGGGATTCATCACAGCTTTGACCTCGAACATGGTGATCGTCGGCAGCACCCTGGCAAAGAGCAGGAAGAGGGTGAAGAACATGCCGAAGGAACCAATGGTGAGCAGCCAGTCCATGGCCTTGAAGTCGTACATACCCCAGGAGCTGGGGACGAAATCGCGATGCAGCGAAGTGGTGACGATGACAAATCGCTCAAACCACATGCCGATATTCACGAAGATGGAGATGATGAAGAGGGCGACGATATTGCGTCGAATCTTCTTAATCCACAGCAATTGTGGGGCCAGCATATTGCAGCCGTACATCAGACCGGCGGCCCACCAATAGGGACCTAAGACCCGGTTGGCGAAGTGGAAGCGCTCGGCGGGCACCGCTGAATAATAGGCGATGACGAATTCAGTGATGTAGGCAATCGAGACCACCGCACCTGTGAGGAGGACAATCTTGGCCATCGACTCCAGGTGGTTGATCGTGATGTAGCTCTTGAGCTTGAACACATGGCGCATGATAATCGTCAGCGTCAGCACCATGGCGAAGCCGGAGAACACGGCGCCTGCCACAAAGTAGGGCGGGAAGATCGTGCTGTGCCATCCGGGGATGACACTGACGGCGAAGTCGAAGGACACGATGGTGTGCACCGACAGCACCAGCGGGGTGGCCAGGCCGGCGAGCATCAAATAGGCCGACTCGTAGTGACGCCAGGAGCGGTTTGCACCGGTCCAGCCCAGCGACATCATGCCGTAGATCTTGCGGCGAAGCGGGTGTTTTGCCCGGTCGCGCAGGGTGGCCAGGTCGGGGACGAGGCCGATATACCAGAACACCAGTGAGATCGTGCCGTAAGTCGATACGGCGAAGACGTCCCACAGAAGCGGTGAGTTAAAGTTGACCCACAGCGGTCCCCGGTGGTCGGGAATGGGGAACAGGTAGTAGGCAAACCAGGGCCGACCGGTGTGCAGCAACGGGAAGAGGCCGGCTACCATGACCGCAAAGATCGTCATCGCCTCAGCGGAGCGGTTAATCCCGGTACGCCAATTCTGTTTGAACAAAAACAGAATGGCCGAGATCAGGGTTCCGGCGTGGCCGATACCGATCCAGAAGACGAAATTAACGATGAACACACCCCAGCCGACGGGGTGGGAGATCCCTGTGGTGCCGATACCGGTGCCGATAGAAACCCCGAGCGAGCCGAGGAAGACCAGCATCAATAATACGGAGGGGATAAATGCAAACCACCACATCTTGGTGGGCATAATCTCCGTATGACGAGCGATGTCGTCATCGACTTCTTTCCAGGTCTTGTCGTCGGCCACCAGCGGTTCGCGGGTGGCCAGGGGGCCTCCAAAGGGGCCTTCCCCTTCTACGACCTGGGGGCGTCCTGTGTACTCACTTCGTTTCATGCTTGAACTCTTGCGAGCGTCTAGGGGTCAAAAACAAACTACAATTCGTAGGTGGCCCTTCAATGAGCCGGGTCAACCAGGGCTTAAGCCAGATCTTCTTCGGTGTTGAACACGCTGGTCATATAGGCCACGGCCGGTCTCACATCGAGGTCGGACAGGGCGAACATGGCGCGCTTTCGCTTGTGCATTTTGGTGACGCGGTGTTCCTCGTCGAGGACGTTTCCAAAGTAGATAGCGTCGGCCGGGCAGGATTCCTGACAGGCCGTGACGACTTCTCCTTCGTGGAATGTGCGGCGTCCTTCCTTCATGATGTCCCACTTGCCGCGTCGGATGCGCTGGACGCAGAAGGTGCACTTTTCCATGACCCCCCGAGTACGGACGGTGACGTCCGGGTTGAGGGCCAGCTGAAGGGGCTCGGTCTGGTTGAGGCGGCCGTGCTCTTTGAGCTCCGGGTAGAGTCGGGCAAAGAAGGAGTCTTCCCGGTTCTCGCCATAGTTGAACCAGTTGTAGCGCCGCACCTTATAGGGGCAGTTATTGGCACAATAGCGAGTGCCCACGCAGCGCTGATAGGACATCTGGTTGAGTCCGTCGCTGCTCTGCATGGTGGCCAATACGGGGCAGACCGACTCGCAGGGAGCCTTATCGCAGTGCTGGCACAGCATGGCGTGCATGACCACCCGCGGCTCGTCGAGGTATTCGCCAAAGGCGATATGGGGCTCCGATTCATACATGGGATCGTTGAACAATCCCTTGCGAGCCTCCACGGCGTCGTCGGGCAGTCGGTAGTAGCGGTCCATTCGCAGCCAGTGCATCTCACGGCCTTCCAGGATTCCCTGTCGTCCGACGACGGGGATATTATTCTCTTCCTGGCAGGCGATGACACAGGCCGAACAGCCCGTGCACTTGGTCATGTCGATGGCCATGCCCCATTTGACGTCCGTAAATTCACTGAAGTCGTGATCGTCCCACAGACTGTAGTCGACAGGGGTGTGATAGACGCCGGCGGAGTGATCTTCGCTATACTCGTCGAAGGACGCGGTGGCCAAGATTCGGTGAGCCGCCACGTCGATGACGCCCGCCCCCTTGATGACCGACAGATCGTCGACGGTATTGGTCTTTCGAATGGAGGCGGGCAGTCCGGAGAGGACCACGCCCTCATCGGTGGCCTGGGCCAGCCCAAATGCGTTGGCGCCCACGTCGTCGCCGACGGTTCCCGAGGCGCTACGACCGTAGCCCAGGGGAATGGCGATCACGTCTTCGTGGAGGCCGGGAACGGCGATGACCGGAAAGCTCAGGGTCTCACCGTCGTCGGTGCTGATTTCCAGAATCTGCCCCGACTCAAGACCGGCGGCCTCGAAGGTGCGATAGCCCACCATGGCGTAGGAACCCCAGGTGTGGCGGCTGATCGGGTCGGGCAATTCCTGGAGATGACCGTTGTTGGCCTGACGCCCGTCGTACATCGGGATCGAGCCAAAGAGGTGGAGTACCTTATTGTCCAGATCGCCGTGGGCCACCGTCTCCGCAGCGGGAAGGTCCTCGGGGAGGAGGGCTGCGGCGGCGCCGGGATTGAAATTCGGCGCCCTCCCGGCTCCATTCGGGTCGGTATAGTGACCGTCACGAATGATCGATTCCCAGAACTGGTCGAACGTGGCCAATGTGTCGGCCCGGTCGTAGAGCTCGCGCTCCCACCAGTCGCGAAGGAATCGGTAGAAGGGGCCCGGATCGTAGGGCTTTCCAGCGCCCGGCCGGGGACCGGTGGGCACGGGAGGCTCTTCGAGATAAGCCGCCAGCTCAGGAGCGGCTTGCTCGTCGCCGAACCAATGCAGGAGGCTGTCCTGCAGAGAGCGGGTGTAAAAGAGGGGCAAGATCGCCGGCTGGCGAAGGGCGTAGACGTCGGCTCTGGGGTTGGAGTCGCCCCAGGCTTCCAGATAATGGCATCCCGTGGCCACCAGGTCGGCGTGACGTGCGGTCTCGTCGAGGTGGGTGGAGGTGCTGACGACGAAGTCCACGGAGTCGATGGCCCCTGCCACGTCCAGACCGCTCGGCGCGGCGTAGACCGGATTGGCATCGGCGATGATCAAAAAGTCGACGTCTCCCGCTTCGATCTCTGCGATCAGTTCCTGCAATTGGGCCGGACCGCCGGCGGCCTGAAGGGAGGGGCGGCTGCGATCGATGGTCTGCCCGTCGTTTCCGAGGGCAGCGTTGATCAGGTTGACCGCCGATTCCAGGGCAATGCCCGTTTCAGTGGCGCTGGCCACACCGCCGGCGATGACGATGGAGCGCCCCTGGGCGGCGGCCAGTTCGGCGGCCACACCGCGAAGATCGTCGGCGCTGACCGTATCACCGAGCCGGTCGGCCACCGATTCGGGGTCGAAGCCGGCCAGAGAGGCCTGAACCGCACCGGCCGGGACGCCACCGGGGTTGTGGTTTTGGAATAATTCGTAGGCGATCGCCATGGCCACATATGCCAGATCGTCGGGGCGGACCCGGAAGCGATCGTCGGCGTTGATGCCAGTCAGGCTCAACGAGGGCTCGAAGGTGACCAGCCGGTTCATGGTCGGAGTGGCGTCATCTTCCTCGGCGTCGAAGAAGTCGCGCTGCGAGGCAAAATCACGGGCAAATTCGACGGGTGACAACCAGGTGCCCAGAAAATCGCTGCCCAGCGAGACCACCAGGTCGGCCTGGTCGAATCGGTAGTGGGGCATATGAGCGCTGCCGTAGCCGGCTTCGGCGGCGGCCAGGGTGGCGTCGCTCGCCAGGGGCTCGTAGACGTAATGTCGGGCATCGGGAAGGCCATCGACGATCTGGTCGATGAGCCCCTGCGTGGCCGGTCCGGTGACGTTG
>SLJM01000316.1 GCA_007135085.1 Myxococcales bacterium | reverse complement strand
GACCTCGCCAGGCTGACCCGCGACGAAGAACTGGACTTGCATCGCCGCCTTGCCCGGCGCTTCGGGTTGAGCATCGACACCCTGGACCAGGCCACGCCTTTCGAGGCGACGACCCGCTATCTGGACACCCTGGAAGCGGCGCGCCAGCACTATCCCACGCTGGTCGCCACCTTGACGCCATGCGCCGTCGGCTACGCCGAGATCGCCCGCGCCCTCGACGCTCGAGGGGCCTGCACCGAGCCGGACTACGCCGCCTGGATCGGGACCTATACGGACCCGGCCTTCCAGGACACGGTGCGCATATTCGAGGGCGAGCTCGACCGATGCGGGGAGGACGAAGAGGCGCTCCCCGCGATCGAGGCGGCCTATACGGAGGCCGCCCGATGCGAGCTCGCCTTCTGGGAGGGGTTGTGGCGAGGGAGGTAGCGGGCTGAGCGCCGGAAGGTCCTCGAGCGCCTGGGCCGTGCAGGGGTTGAATCGCCACGCCCCAGTCGTCCACACCGTTGACTTTGTCCATCCCCAGGGGGGGCGTCGTAGGAGGCATTCCGAGTCGAGATCCGGTCGTCTCATTTGCTGCGAGCGTGAGGTGAATTTGGTTGGTCCAGCAGCGTGAATCCCTAAGTTTTGGACTGCGTTGATTTCGCTCCTGTTGCGAGGTTCGCCATGAGCGTATACGACCTGCAAGAAAGTCCATCGAAGATCGAGGAGGACCAGTTTCCCCGAGAGGATTCGGTCTACCGCCAGATCAGATTCTTACTCGGCTATGCCGCGCTGGCGCCGTCGAGCCACAATAGCCAGCCATGGCGGTTCTCCGCCCATGACAAGCATCTGAACATATTTTTCGACGACGACCGTTGGTTACGTGTCGCCGATGCCGACAAGCGCGAGTTATTCACGAGTGTTGGTTGCGCTAGGAAATCGAGGAAATCGGGCCGTATGCGCTTCGTGTGAAACCCGGGCAACCTCAGTCATTCAAGCATATCACACCCAACGGCCCGTACCTGGGGCAGCAAAGACAATGAGCAGAACTGCCGATGAGTCTCTTCGTTGATTGTAGATGGTCCGTTCAGCTCGCAGCACCAATCCGGCGCGTCGCACTGCTCCATTCCTCGAAAAGGTACGCAAGAGCCCAAATCATCGGAGCACGACACATCAAAGTCCGGTAATACCTCAGCAACCACCCTCTCGAATTCACCAATCTCGCCACCAGCGGCCGCGCACATCGCCATCATGAGTGAGCAATGAGCTCCGGGACAGGAGTCCGTCGGCGGAGAACTCCACATGATGGGCATGCGCTCCGGCTGACACCAACCAGCATCGCTACACCCTGCTGCGCACTGTTCGAGGCTGTCGAAGGCCGGGCACTCTTCACTTCCCTCGCAGTTACAACCAAATGCGGGAACGCACTGCTTACCGTCGAAAACGGCACCGATCTCCTCTCCACAGTCTCCAAAGGTCGTTTGCTGTTGAATGCGACATGTCTCTGCCGACTGTTCGTCGACACCAAGTCCGCACACATCGTGTTCGGCCGGGCCAAGCGGAGTGGGAGAATCGGCGTCAACATCACTCTCGACATCGGACCCATTTTGCCCAGGGTCGGACTCTTCGGCGATATCCCTATCGATCGCATCTCCGCCGACATCGTCGGCATCACCAACCGAAGCCTTGTCGGCACCGGTCCCCAGACAAGCGGAGCCCCCCCAGAGAAGTCCGAATGCCCAGATGATTGCACACATCCTAAGTGCTTTTTTCACTTATTCACCTCCACCTCGTCCTCCCGCGCGCTTTCGTAGGCTTTGAGCAGGGGATCAAGCGCGTCAGGACCTGATTGGGAGAGAGTAAGGGTGAAACTATTGCGTTGCTCCAGGGTGAACTCGTCCCATTGGTCGACGAGTTTGGCGAGGAATTTGTTGATGTCCCGTAGATCGCTCATGAGCCGTAGTATAACCTCGATTCGACCAATCGTCAGTGGTAGAAGATCAGCCCAGCCCGACTACTTCCGCGACATGGCCGGTGCAGGCTGTAAGCGCGAGTGAGGGAGTGTAGTACAAAGGCCGATCGATCGGTGATAAATATCGTCTTCTCCAGGGCATGAGCAGTCAGTGAGTCCGCTACGTTCACAGTTCAGAAAACATCGACCCTTCGTGTGCAAGTGGCAAAGGTTCTCGGCACTGAGGTGGTCGGGGTCGTCGGAGCTGTGGTGCCGGAATTTCCCGTCAAGCGAGATATGATCATCCCATCCCACCAATCGACGTGCAGGGAGCATGAGATGGCCGAGCAAGAACAGAGGGATACCGAAGGGGAAGCCCAGGTGTATCAGTGGGCAAAGGAGGTATACAGGCGCTACAACATCAACCTCAGCCTGTGGTTATTGCTCATTCCCTTATTCTCGTTCCTTTTGGAGTGGCTGTTGTCACAGATGAGCCATGATTTTGTCCTCAATTTCGTCCCCACCACGATCGCAGTAGCCATCTCGGGGCGCTGAATACAGCGGTGATCCTCGTCGTGGGTTGCCTCGTCGGCGCCCTGAGTACCGCTTTTTTGGGCACCACCGATGTCTTTCTTGGCGCCTTCGCGGGAGGTTTTTCGCTCATGGGGGCCGGGATCTATCTCTATGCGCGGCGCCGCTCACAGATGGCGCTCCCTCACCAGCAGATGTCGTATATTCTGAATTATCCGGGAAGCGCCTTTTTTCTCCTGGTATTCATGATGGCGGGAAACCTTCCGCTTCCCGCACTGGCCTACGCGGTTTTTCCGGCTGCCGGTCTGGTCGCCGGCGTCGTGATGGCACATCTACTATTTTCTACCCGGGATAGGATCACCATCTCTTCGAGCCCCTTTCGACTCGTTGTGGCGACTCTGCTCGTCGGTGCCCTGGCCGCGGGTGTGGTGACAAATTTGCACGGCATCGGCGACGCCGAGAGGCTGCAGGCCGAGCGCATTCATTGGGTGCAATATGCCGCCTTCGAGTTACCGAAGAGTGAGCGAGAGGAGTTCTTGCAGGCCCTGGTGACGAAGACGGAATATCTGTCGCGAACCGGGGAGAAAGCAGAGCTGGTCGCGGAAGCGGCCAGGGAGTTGGACGCATCGGCAGGGATGATTGTCAGGGCTCTTTATTCGGGCCTAGACACGTTATGTGTCGGTGAAGACGAGGATCTGCAGATATGGCACGATACCATGACCGACGTGCTCCCTGCCGCTGAGCAAATGAAATAGGGCGATAAAGATCCTTATTTTGGCGTCGTCTTTGATGATCGGCTCGGAGAGAAGACAGAGGTTGTGATTTGTAATTCTCCCTGGCTCGGACCATAATCCACGGGCATTCACCTGACCTGATTCAGAGACGTACCTACGATGGCCAAAGACTGGGAGAAACTCGCCGGCGAGTCTGGTGAATCCGTACAGACCAGCCGATTTAAGCGCGCCCTCACTCTGGGGAGTATGGGCGCTCGCGTGACCGCCTCTACGATGGCGACCAAGGTGGGCGGCTATATAAGGTCGGCTTCCAAAGACAAGCGCGACGAATACGTGCAGAAGATGGAGGCCAAAAAGGCGGAACTCGTCGTCGACGCCCTGGGAAGGCTCAAAGGGGCGTCGATGAAGATCGGCCAGATTTTGTCGGCCGACCCCGAGCTCTTGCCCGGTGGCCTGGCAGAGAAGTTGTCGTCGCTGCAAAATGCGGCGCCTCCCATGACCTACCAGACCGTCAAAGACCAGATCGAGACCGCCTTTGATCGGCCCATGGAGATGCTCTTTCAATATTTCGACCCCGATCCTGTGGGCGCGGCCAGCATCGGTCAGGTCCACCGGGCCCGCCTGGACTCGGGAGAGTGGGTAGCCGTAAAGGTTCAATATCCGGGGGTGGTGGAGTCGCTGGAGAGTGACTTAAAGAGCCTGGGCACGCTCTTAAAATATGGCCGGGCCGTCATGGACAAAGAGCGGCTCGACGCCTATCTGGAGGAGATCCGCAAAGTCGTCCTCCAGGAGGCCGATTATGTCACGGAGGCCGAGAATCTGGCGCGCTTTCACGAGCGCATAAAAGAGCGTGACGGCCTGCTCGTGCCCCGGCCCTTTGTGGAGCATACCCGGCAGAGTGTGCTGGTCATGGAGTTTATGCCGGGGCTTAAGCTCGACGAGGCGCT
>SLJM01000132.1 GCA_007135085.1 Myxococcales bacterium | reverse complement strand
CGGCCGGTCAGGTCTGCGTGGAGGCCTCCTGTGAGCAGGGTTGCCAGCAAGATAGCGATTGCGGCTTCGGCTTCATCTGCTCGGGCTTCAACTTCTGCCAGCCCGACCCGGACGTAGAGTGCCGGTCTTCGGCCGAATGCAGCTCCGACCAGGCCTGCAACGACGCCGGCGAATGCGTCAGCTCCTGTGCCTGCGACGACCAATGCGGCACCGGTCAGATCTGCAACGAGAATAGCGGCATCTGCGAAGGCGAAGACGACAGCGACGCCGAGGGCATCCAGTGCTGAGATAGGTTGGATTGTCCGGGGGTAATCAAAAACCCCGCCGCGAGTTCGCGGCGGGGTTTTTTGTGTGTATGGAGGGCGCCGGAGATCTCGATGATCCGGAATCCTCGTGGGACGTTTGATCCCCCTCTGGGGGACCGTCGCGCGCAAGCGCGACAGGGGGTCTTCGCAAACCTCGATGATACGAATCGTGTCACGCAGGCTTCGATGTTACGGGGAGAGCTGCGGAGACCCCCTGGAGCGCGTGAAGCGCTCCGGTCCCCCAGAGGGGGATCAAACGTCCCACGACTTACCGGGCCTCGATTAACCTCCGGGGTAGGTACCGGGCCTCGATTAACCTCCGGGGTAGGTACCGGGCCTTAGTCGTTGCTGACCGAGCCGGCGAAGCCGGCGAGGTTGCCGAAGTCGTCGAAGGCCTGGATATCGAGGTCGATCGAGGCGCCTTGAGCGACGTCGTCGCTCAGGGTGAGCTCTACGTGGGTGACGGGATAGCCGCTGGGACCGTCGGCGGTGGTCGCCGTGGCAGACACGATATCAATGGCCCCGCCCTGACGATCGACGTCACCCTCGACGCGGTCGAAGGCTTCCACGGAGATCGGCTCGCCGGTGGGCACCTGGCGGTGGTGCATGCGGAAGGAGCCGGAGACGGCGCCGGGGTCGCCGGGGACGCCGTAGCGGGGGCGCTCGGCCGGCGGGGCGCTGAGGCGAAAGCGGACCGTGTCGGCGGCGATCATCTCCACATCGTCGATGCTAAAGGCCGTGGACGGGACGAGGTCGAAGGCGTCGGTGGTGGCCTGGTAGGGAACTCGATCGCCGTCCTCTTCGGCCAGGTGATGGCCTTCGATGGAAAAGCGATAGGTGCCGGTCGGGAAATCGGCCAGCTCCTCCCAGTAGATGACCCACTCGTAATTGTCGTCGTCGTCGCGGCGAAGGCGGGTGAATATGACGAATTCGCGGTTGTCGTAGGGCACGTGGTTTCGAAGGGTGACAGGCTCAAAGTCCTCGCCATCAAAGCGCTCGAGGGTGACCTTCGGAGCCTGGGGCATCTCGGCGCCGGGATCGCCGCCGATCCATGCCACCTCGACGAATTGACGGCGCTCGACCTGGGCCGGGGGTTGGTCGGTGATGGTCCCCACGATGGCCGAGTCCGTGACGTCCACCGGGAAGGGCTCGTGACCTCGGGGGCCGAACTCCTCGGGGTATTGCTCGGGCAGGGCGGGCTCGATGTGCTCGCCGCGCATCAGACCGACGACCTCCAGGGCGCGGTCGACGAGGAAATCGCCGAAGTTGTGGCCCCAGGGGCTCATCTGCGCTTCGTAGCCACCCTGCAGATAGGAGAAGGCATAGTCGGGATAGTCGTCGGGGGCCATGGGCGTGGAGATGCCCTCGAAGGGGGGCAGATCGCCGCGCAGGTTGGTGGGCACCAGATAGAGCATATGATCCTGGGCATAACCCCAGGTCCAGGAGTTGTGGGGGTGGATATCGTAGGTCTGCCACAGATGCTTTTGAATCTGCCAGCCCAGGGGCATGGTCAGCTCACCGGGCATGGTGACGATGGTCAGATCGTTGAGCTGGAAGGCGCTGACCTGGCTCTTGGTCAGGATTTCCACCGGCCGGTGACCGATGAGCTGATGAAAGCCCATCAGGCAGCGGTAGTCGTGGGGATCGGTGTGGGTGTCGTGATCACCGGAGTCGGTGGGGCACATGATGCCGCCGTAGACGTAGCCCTGACCGGAGTTAGAGAAGGCGTCCTCGATATATTCGAAATATTCGTAGGTGATGGGAAAGCGAAGTGTATGGCCCTCGAAGGTCCAGTCGTCGGTGGTCTCCATATCGCGAACGGTCTCGAAGGTGCGCTCCACCAATTGGGCGCCCACGGCCTCGAAGCGCTGGGCTTCGCTATGGCCGGCGGGGCCGCTGCGGGGCGACATGCTGCCACCGTTCTGGTTGAAATACATGACCGGCGCGTAGGTGCCGTACTCATCGCCCAGGGCATATTCGAGCTCCCGCTCCATGCCGACCATGACGTCGTTATTGGCCAGCGGGCCGCTGTGGATGGTGCCGTGGGAGCCAAAGCTGATCAGCAGCGCCCGCGGGTTGTCGTCCAGATCGTCGATGCGCATCAAGAGCGCCCGGTTATCGTCGAATGGGGGCACCTCACTCCAGCGGTCGCTGGCGATGCGGTCGTCCGTATCGAAGGCCTCGACCACCTCCCAGCCCATCTTGGCCGGCGCCAGATCGTCGAGGGAATCCAATGCGGCTTCGGCCAGGGATTCCACCATCCACTCGTAGGACTGCTCGTGGAATTCATCGATGCCGATCATACCAAGAGAGCTGACCAGATCGTCCGGATCGGGAAGCTGCCAGTATCGAGCCGGCCCGGAGTGAGTGTGGGTGCCGGAGATGACCAGGCTGGAGCGCCAGTCGCGGCCCGTCTCTTCCTGGAGTTTGCGAGCCACGCCCTCGTGAACGGCGAAGGTGGGGAAGATGATGGGAGCTCGCAAAAAGATGAGTTGCCGCTGCCCGTCATCGAGGGCGACGCCACGTGCATATAGACCGTGCATCTTTCCGTGGCTCGCCGCCAGGCTCTCCACGTAGCGTCCGTCGTTGGTGGCCGCCCGGCTGCCGTAGCCGGCGATGGACAGGCCGATGGGAAATTTCATCAGCGCCTGACCCACGCCGGCCTGCAAGGGCGCTTTCTCGTCACCGCCGGGGTGCTCGCCAGTGAGCTCTCCCGTAAAGGGAATGCACTGGCCGTGGTCGCTGCACAACTGGCCCTCCGGACATTCCTGGTCGATGAGGCAGGCCACGCGGCAACGGTTGGCGCCGCAATAGGCTCGGCGTCCCAATTCTTCATCGATGTCGTTGAACTGGTTTACGCAATTTCGCCAGTCCGTAAAATGATCGCATTCCGGCGCGGTGTGACATTGACCGTCGTGACAATACTCATCGTCGCCGCAATCGGCCTGGAAGACACAATCCGGATCGGCGGTGACTTCCTCGTCGTCCACGTCGTCGACGCCGGCGTCCGGTGTGTCCACGTCGTTGTCGTCCGGTGAAGAACAGGCCGTCCCGGCCAGAAGCGCCAGCAGGGCAAATAGAGAGATGATTCGGGAAAAACGGTGGGCCACGGCGATACTCCAGGTCGAATGCAGACAAATTTTGACTTCATTGGTGGCCCGATCTTAGCGCCAACCCCGCCGGGAGGCAATGATTGACCTTTGCGCTCTTTGCGCTCTTTGCGGTGAATGCCTTTGTGTTGTCTTTTCTCCACCCCGGAAATTATTGTTGACAGCCCGCACGTTGCTAAATATACAACGCAACCCTCGTGGCACACCCACATGCCCCGAGACGCTACGCGGAAGTGGCGGAATTGGTAGACGCGCTAGACTAAGGATCTAGTGGGCTTAAACGCCCGTGGGGGTTCGACTCCCCCCTTCCGCACTGACCCGACTCGCAAGAGTCGGGTTTTTTGTTTTTATCGTATGGTCCACAGGCCATCCTTGGCCTGGCAGTAGGTTTTTGGTCCCCGGGCCATCCCTGGCCTGGCAGTCCACCGCGAAAACCACCGGGGTTCGATGAGTCGTGGGATGTTTTCTCTCCCTTCGGGGGAGATACCTGACGAGCGAAGCGAGGAAGGGAGAGGGGGCGGCGGGAAAACCAAAGCTGGTCGGTGCCTTCGCCGAATCACCTCGATATTAGGGTCGCCCCCTTTGGCGCCGGGGCGCCCTTTCCCCCGGAGCCCACTCGATACGTTTCAACTCACGACCGCTTAAATTATAGCCGAATCGCCAGTTTGCGACCCCGGCTTGGCCTTGTGCCGCCGGTGAGCAGAGATCGAGAGCTACCTTGATACGTATCG
>SLJM01000017.1 GCA_007135085.1 Myxococcales bacterium | reverse complement strand
TTGGAGCCCGTGAGTTTGTGTCCCCGTCTGGTCCTGACGGTCACCGTTTTGTGATCGGCGATGATATTGCGGTCGTAGACCTCGCGAGACTCGTCGCCATCGCTCACCGAAATGGAATCGGCCTCGACGACCTCCTTCATCGAGATGAGCCCCTGTGACGTAAAGACCGGCGTATCCGGTGCCACGCAGGCCCAACCTTCATTCATTATCTTCGTCTGGCCCTGGGGCGCGAAATAATAGGCCTCTTCGCGCATGATCGACAGGATATCGGCTTCCCAGCTCTCCAGGGGAGCATATTCGAGCAAGAAGAGCATAACGTCCCGCTCGGGTCGCCGCGGGAAATTCTTGGCCTGCTCGGCCTCTTTGGCCATCTTTCGCTTCTGCTCTTCGATGAATTCCTCGGGGTTGATGAATTCATCCATATAGTCCTTGGCCTTGAATTTCGGGACTTCCCGGCGGCGCAAGGTCTCGGCGTCGGGCTCTTCGCCGCGACGCTCGATAAAGGGACTGTGGTAGTCAATCAGGTTGTCGATGGACAGGCAGGTGTCGATGAAATCCTCGACCTTTTCGATGCCCTGCTGGTCGACGTAGCGCCGAATTCGCGCCCCGTGGTTGGCCATCTCGTCGACCATCCGGCGATTGGTCTTCGAGAAATAATAATTGTTTTTGAAGAAATCCACGTGGGCATAGACGTGGGCGATGACCGTCTTCTGATCAACCAGATTATTGCCCTCCAGAAGGTAGGCATAGGCCGGATCGTTATTGACCACCATCTCGTAGATCTTGGACAGCCCATACTCGTAGCTCTTCGACAGTTGTTCGTACTCCATGCCGAAGCGCCAGTGGGGGTATCGCGTGGGAAACCCGCCATAGGAGGCGATCTCATTCATCTGTTTATAATCGACCATCTCGAAGATGGTCTCGAAAAAGTCGAGACCGAATTCGACGGCGACTTCGCGAATCGACGTGATGATCTCACGCAGATGTGGAGGTATGGGCTTCATGTCTCCTCGTGGTGCATTTGCACAGCTACGACAACCAGTGGGGCTATAGCTTTTTGTCAGGGGTTGGGATTAGAGGCCCTTGCCCAAAAATTCTTTGATCGAGTCGTAGATGGCTTCACGGTTTTTGATCTCCGAGGTGGTCACCCGATCGTGGCCCTCGAAGTGTTGGTGTACGTCTTTGATGAATTGCCCCGATCCGTAGGGCGACTCAACCTGGCCGTAACAAAAGAGGTTGGCCCGCGGCAAAAGCCCCTGAGTGAGCAATTTCATGCACTCCGAGGTATCGTCGACCGACCAGTTATCACCGTCGGAGAAGTGGAAGAGATAGACGTTCCACTCGTCGACTGCGAACTCCTCGTCCAGGATCTGGTGGGCCAATTTATAGGCGCTCGAGATCATCGTACCCCCGGACTCGCGGGTTCTGAAAAAGGTATCCCGGTCGACCTCTCGGGCCGTGGCATCGTGGATGATATAGCGGCTCTCGATGCCCTTATATTGACTGCGCAACCAGGTATCGATCCAGAAGGACTCGATACGCACGATCTCCTTTTGTTCGTCTCCCATCGAGCCCGATACGTCCATCATATAGATGATGAGCGCGTTCGACTCGGGGAGGCTGGTCTCCTTCCAGGATCGATAGCGCATATCCTCTTTGATGGGGATGATCACCGGGTTGTCCGGGTCGTAGGTGCCGCTCGAGATCATGCGCTTGAGCGCCGACTGATAGGTGCGCTTGAAGTGGCGAAGACTCTCCGGGCCGGTGCGGCGAATACCGGAGTAGCGATCTTTGATCGTCTCCAGCCGCTTGACCCCTTTGGGCTCGATATTGGGAAGCTCCAACTCTTCGCCCATGATCTCGGCCAGCTCTTCCAGTGAGACATCGACCTCCAGGCCGTGTTCTCCCTCCTGGTTGCCCGCCTCCTGCCCCTGACCGGGTGCTTCGTCGCCCTGGCCGAGGCTGTCGCCGACCTCTCCGTCGCCCTGGCCCACTCCACCCTGTTGTTTCTGGCTGAAGCGAAACCTGGGGATATCAATCCGCGGCAGGGGGACCTTGACCACGTCCTTGCCCTGCCGGCCAGTGATCTCCCCCTGGCTCATATATTTGCGCAGATTGCGCTTGATCTTGCCGCGCACAATTTGCTTGAAGCGGCGATGGTCCTGCTTGATTTTATTGAGCTCTGTCATGGTCTCCATCCGGGGATCCCGAGGCGGCCCGAACCGGGCCGCCTCAGGGAGCACACCTCATCGATTCACACATCCGACCAAACCGGATGGGAAGGGCTCACTCCTGCTGCTTGGAGTCGCCGCGGGCGAAGATGCTGGCCACGAAATTGAGCACGTCCGTGGCAGACTCTTCGTTATATCCGTAGTCGCGAATCAGGCGCTTTTTGACGATATCGATCTTCTCCTGGGTCTCGCGGTCCACCACATTGGAGACCACGCTCGCCAGCTTGATCGAATCTTTCTGGTCTTCGAAGAGCTTGAGCTCCAACGCCTTACGCAGACGCTCATTGGTCTGGTAGGTGAATTGCTCGCCTTCGATGGCCAGGGCGCCGATATAATTCATGATCTCCCGACGGAAATCGTCCTTTCGGCTCTCCGGGATATCGATCTTCTCCTCGATGGAGCGCATCAACCGCTCATCGGGCTCCTCATATTGGCCGGTGTACTTATTACGCACCTTCTCTCGTTGAGTATAGGCCTTGAGGTTGTCGATATAGTTGGCGCACAACTTGGCGATGGCCTCTTCGTCGGCCGAAATGGCACGCTGGACCTCGTTTTTGACGGTGTCCTCGTACTCCTGTTTGACCACGGCCAACAATTCCTTGTAGCGATTTCGCTCGTCCTCGGAGTTGATCAATCCGTGGTTATCGAGGCCGCTCTCCAATTCACGGAGCACCAAAAAGGGGTTGATGCTATTTTCCGTCTTGTCGCTGACCAGGGCGTTGGACAGCTTGTCCTGAATATAGCGCGGGCTGATACCGGCCAGGCCTTCGCGGTCGGTCTCCTTTCGAAGCTCCTTGACGTTGTCCTGGGTATAACCGGTGAGCGATTTGCCGTCGTACAACTTGAGCTTTTGCAACAGCGTCAAATCGTGCTTTTTCGGATCTTCCAGGCGGGTCAACACGGCCCACATGGCGGCCATCTCGATGGTATGGGGCGCGATATGCTTGCCCTTGACCTTCTCGTTGTTGAAGTCCTTTTTGTAGATCCGAATCTCTTCGTTGTACTTGGTGATATAGGGGATGTCGATCTTGACCGTACGGTCGCGAAGGGCCTCCATATACTCGTTGCCCAGCAACTTGCGATATTCGGGCTCGTTGGTGTGACCGATGATGACTTCGTCGATATCGGTCTGAGCGAATTTCTTGGGCTTGATCTTTCGCTCCTGAGTGGCCCCGAGCAAGTCGTAGAGGAAAGCCACGTCGAGCTTTAAGATCTCCACAAATTCGATGACTCCCCGGTTGGCCACGCAGAACTCACCGTCGAAGTTGAACGCCCGCGGATCGGAGTCCGATCCGTAGATGGCGATCTTTCGATAGTTGATGTCGCCGGTGAGCTCCGTGGAGTCCTGGTTTTTCTCGTCCTTGGGCTGGAACGTACCGATGCCGACCCGATCTTTTTCGCTAAAGAGCAGGCGCTGCACCTTGATATGCTCCATCACGCGGCTCCACTCGCCATCGTAATGGTTCATCAGCTCTTTGAAGATAAATCGACTCGCCGGGTTGAGGTCGCCTTTGACCTTGACCGGATAGGCGCTGTCGGTCAGCCCCAATTCCTCGATGGCCTGTCGGCGCCACTCGGCGGGGATGAGCTTTAAGGGATCTTCATTCATCGGATCGGGCAGCTCTTCCTGGCCCCCCGTCAGATGCTGCAGATCTTCGGGCAGCACCCAGGAGAAGGTAAAGAGGCGCCCCTCGTCGGTGCGCGAATATTCCTCGAGGCCTTTTTTGAGCAGGCGCACGATGGTGGACTTCGAACTTCCCACCGGGCCGTGAAGCAAGATGATTCGCTTCTCCGTGCCGTATTCGTTGGCCGCCGCCTTAAAGACGTTGACCAATCGCATCAGCGGGATGTCTAGACCGTAGATAGCATCTTCGCCGCCGCCGATCTCGTCTTTGAAGAAGTTGTAGCGCACAATCTTCTTCTTATTGTCGATATATTCTTCGGTGCCGTAGGACATCACCATATCGAAGATGCGCTGGTAGGCATTGCGGGCCACCCGTGGGTCCTCGCGCACGACGTTGAGGTAATCCTCAAAGCCGCCTTCCCAATGCAGGTCTCGATATTCATCGATATCGTGATGCTGGCTCAGTGTATGTAGCAAGCTCTCTTGTGGGCTCATTTAGACTGTTCTCCTGTCAGAAACACCTGGGGCTCTTAACTCGCGCGTTTTTGAGCACGTGCCGACCGCTTCACATTATTGGTGTTGGCGACGACGCGCCGGGAAGCGATGACCTTGATTCGGGACTTATGTTGTTCCCATACCTTAGGCTGTGTGGTCAACGTTTGACCGGATCGAAGTTATTTCAAGTTTTATCTTCGAATTTTCCCTCCCCCTCCTCCCTGCGTTGAGTCAGCTCCAACAGGACCCGTCCCGTATCCTTTGGATGGAGAAAAGAAATAAGCTTGCCGTGGGCCCCGTCCAATGGCCTGTCACTCAACAGCCTCACGCCCCGGCCGGCCACGTGCTCACGCTGGCCTTCGATGTCGTCGCAGCGAAGCGCCAGGTGGTGAATCCCCTCGCCATTCTTTTCGATAAATCGGGCCACCGGCCCCGTTTGATCGAGAGGCTCCAATAGCTCGATCATGGCCTGACCGATCTTAAAAAACGCCACCTTCACTCCCTGCTCCTCCACGATCTCGCTGCCCTCGTATTCCAGGCCCAGCACGTCGCGATAAAGGGGGGTCGACTCCTCGATAGAACGCACGGCGATCCCGATATGGTCGATCTGTTCGATCATAAAACTCTCCACTCCAATGAGTTACGGCCAGCGTTGGCGGGCGAATCGGCCATGTGATACCATCGCTGAAAAGGGATGACCATTGCCGAATAGCCCCTTATCCTGCCGCCTCTCAGACCCGATCCGGAGACCATTCGTGGGTCATCACGAACCGACCTTCTCATTTACCATCGCCGACGACAGGGGCGATCCGCTGGCCACCCTGGAAAAATTCCTCGAGCTCAACGGTTATTCCCTCGATAAGGGCAGCGGCCAGGGCCTTCGCGCCCGAAGGGGCACTCCTTCGGCGAGCTGGTTTTCCTCGGATATGAGCCGTCTATACACGGAACTTACCATCGAGGTCGACGACGACAAGGTGGACCTGAGCTATCGGGTGACTACGACGGGACAACATTTGACCGACGAGGACCGCCAGTTCTGGCAGCGAGAAGCAGCGGCCGTCGAGCAGGCGCTCCACGACGACGGCGAATTGATCGATCTTCGCCCCGAAGAAGCCAAACGGGCCAAACAGGTCACCAGCGAGGTCCGAAATACGGGGGTGTGGGCGGCGTTTATCGTCTTCGCCATGGTCATCATCTTCGGGCTCATTGCCGATCGCCTCGGCATCCTCTAGGCTGAGTTATTCCTTGAGAAGTATGTGGGAGAAGTCTTCGTCACCGCCCGTTTGCCCCGATCCGTTCGGCTCATCTGAACCCCCGTCGTACCCGGGGACGGACCCTTGGGATGACCCGCCTCAAGCTGAGCATCCGCCCGCCTAAAACCAGGCGGCCTCGACAATTCTTCGTCGACGCCTTCCCCTGCCATATCGGCCGGGCCCTGGAAAACGATCTTCCCCTTCCCTACGACTCGATCTCGGGGCGTCACCTTGTGCTCGAACAAAACGATGAGGGAGAGGTCTTCGCCACCGATCTGGGCAGCACCAACGGCACTCATACCAGCCGGATGCGACTGCTGCCCAAGAACCCGATGCGCCTTGAATTGCCGGCAAAACTTCGCCTGGGCAACGTCTCCCTCAAGGTCGAATCGGCCACGGCCGACATCCCGGCCTTCACCATGGCCCAATCATCGACCGAATTGCGGGCCATCGTCGACGAGATGGCTCGCCAGGCCTGTGACGAAGACACCCACCCCTTCTTTGAAATCCTGAGCGGCCCGGGGAGCGGCCAACGCATCTTATTGGTTCCAGACGACCAGGACCGGCTCATCGGCACCGTCGAGGACTGTCATATCACCCTGGCCCTCAAGGGATTACCAGACCATCTGGCCACCCTGTTATGGAAAGACGGTCGGTGCTGGCTTCGCGCCGAGACCGAACAACTCACCATGGACGACGAGCCCCTCCAGGGGCATCGCCTGCTGCGAAGCGGCGATCGTTTCGCCGTCGGAGTGGCGGAGCTTCTCTTCTTCGATCCCCTGGAAGAACACCTGGAGGTCCTCACACCTGGCAAGCTCCCAGATCCGCCGGAGTCTCGCGACGACGCCATGCCCGCCGAGCAGCCAGAGAGCCCTGAAGATGAAGAACTGGCCGACCAGACGGTCCAGGACCAAGACCTCGAAGAGTCTGCTCCCCCCACCCCTCCCGCCGACTCACCGGCTGAAGAGATTCGAAGAGCTGTAGAGAGGACACAAAAAAACGACGCCCTAAAAGCCTCCCGTTTATCGGGGCTGGGCGTCGTTGAATTGCTGCTGCTGGTCATGGCCGTGGTCTTTCTCATCGCCACGGTGGTGCTGCTGGCCGTCGTCTTAATTTAATCCAAATCGCCGACGACTCAGACCTCGCGGATCTCCGTTTCCTTCTTCTCGAGTCGAGCATCGATCTTGGCCACGTACTCGTCGGTCACGGCGTTGATCTTCTCAAAGGCGCGGTGCTTGTCGTCCTCGGTGATCTCCGAGGCTTTTTCGGCCTCTTTGACCATGTCGTTGGCGTCGCGGCGGTGATTTCGCAGCGCGATTTTATGGTCCTCGGCGGTCTTGCCGGCCACCTTGACCAGCTCTTCGCGCCGCTCTCCGCTCAGCGCCGGAATGGGCACGCGGATCATCGTCCCGTCATTGGAGGGGTTGAGCCCCAGATCGGAGCTGATGATCGCCTTCTCAATCTCGGGGATCATCGTCCCTTCCCAGGGCTGAATGGTGATCAGCCGCGGCTCGGGCACCCGCAGGGTGGCCACCTGATTAATCGGCGTCTGGGATCCGTAATACTCCACGCGAACCCCGTCGAGCATACTCACGTTGGCCCGCCCGGTTCGAATTTTGGCCAATTCCTTCTGAAATTTGGCCAATGTCTCTTCGTAATCGCTCTTTAGCTCGGCGAGGACTTCGTCAACCATTGGATTCTCCTCTTATAAAAAACACCATCCGCCTTCTATTCGACTGCACTGGCAGCACCTCGGAGGCGGAGGTCCAAATCCTGTGGCGCCAATCAAACCGACGGCTGCGCTCATTATTCCGGCCCGATCCAGGTTCCCAGATCCTGGCCATCGATGACACGCTTCATATTGCCCGGCCGATTCAGGTCGAAGACGATAATCGGCAAATCATTATCCATGCACAGGCTTACCGCCGTGGAGTCCATGACCCGCAGATTCTTCGACAATACATCGATATAAGTCAACCGATCGTAGCGGCGGGCCTGTGGATTTTTCTCGGGATCGTCGTCGTAGACCCCGTCGACGTTGGTGGCCTTCAAGATCACCTCGGCGTGGCACTCCATGGCTCGCAGGGAGGCCGCCGTATCGGTCGTGAAATAGGGATTGCCCGTGCCGGCGGCGAAGATGACCACCCGCTTCTTTTCCAGATGACGCATGGCCCGGCGGCGAATATAGGGCTCGGCCACTTCCTTGATCTCCAGTGCCGTCTGAACCCGGGTGGCCACCCCGAACTTCTCGATGGCGTCCTGCAGCGCCAGGGCATTGATCACCGTGGCCAGCATGCCCATATAGTCTGCCGAGGCCCGGTCCATCCCCGCCGTGCTTCCGGCGACGCCGCGAAAGATATTGCCACCGCCGATGACGATGGCGATCTCTATACCCGACTCCTGGAGTTCGACGATCTCTTTGGCGAAGACCTCCAGAGTCTGTGGCGAAATTCCATAGCCCTGGTCGCCCTGCAATGCCTGACCGGACAACTTGATCAAAACCCGTCGATACTTGGGTTCGTTCATCGCGATATGCCTCCACGTCGTTTCAAAATAAAGGGGGCAAAAAAAGGCTCAAAAAAAAGGCGCCCCGAGGGGCGCCCTGTGTCGTCGGCCTCTCAGTTGCCGCGCAACTGCTCGGCGACTTCCTCGCTGAGGCTCTTCTCCTCTTTCTTCTCGATACCCTCGCCCACCTCGTATCGCACGAAGCTGACCAGTTCAGCACCGTCGACGGTGTCGACGAATTCAGCCACGGTCTGATCCGAGTTCTTGACGAAGGGCTGGCTGAGCAGAACGCTCTCGGCTCGCCATTTGTTGATCTTTCCGGTCACGATCTTTTCAATGATCGAGTCCGGCTTGCCCGTCTCCTTGGCCTGAGCGACCAGGATCTCTTTGTGGGCCGCCTCATCTTCGGCCGGGATATCTTCGGCGCGCAGATAGGGAGGGTTCATGGCCGCAATATGCATGGCCACGTCCCGAGCCAGTTCGTCGAGAGCGTCCCGGTCAGCCTCGGCGGGAGCTTCGAGCTGGACCAGCACGCCGATCTGACCGCCGGCGTGAACGTATCCGCCGATGAGGCCTTCATCGACGTTGTAGCGCACGAAGCGGCGGGTCTTGATATTTTCGCCGATCGACGAGACCTGCTCGGCCGTATAGTCGGCCACCGTCTTTTCGGTACCGACGACGGTCACGTCCTGGAGCTCCTCGATGGAGGATGCTTTCGAGACGCCAACGGTCTCACTGATCTGTTTGACGAAGGCCTGGAATTGGTCGTTCTGAGACACGAAGTCGGTCTCGCAGTTGACCTCGACCAGAACCGCTTCGGTCTGATCCTCGTTGAGCCAGGTCTCGACCAGGCCTTCGGCGGCGGTGCGAGATGCTTTTTTCTCGACTGCTGCCTCACCCTTTTTCTGAAGGTAGGCCAGAGCCTCATCCATATCGCCGTCGGTCTCCTGGAGAGCCTTCTTGCAGTCCATGATCCCCGCACCGGAGACCTCTCGTAGTGCTTTGACGTCTTTGGCAGAAATCGCCATGGTTCGCTCCTTACTCGATTGCCTTATGTGACTCGACGAAGCGCCCGCCTGATCGAGCAGGCGCTTCGCCGCATATTTTTTCGTTCACTATGACCGCCGACCTCAGTCGGTCTTGGCCTCACCAGCCCCTTTTTTGGGCTGCTCCGGCCGCTGGACCTTCTGGATCTCGACGTCGGCCTGCTTGCCGGAAGCGGCGCTATATCCGGCCGCTTCTTTGGCGGCCTGCCGGGCGCTCTGCTCGAGCTTCTTGCTGGCTCGCTTGCTGCCCTCGAGGCAGGCTTCGGCGATGGCGCCGGCGAAGAGTCGAATCGCGCGAATCGCGTCGTCGTTGCCGGGAATCGGGTAGTCGATGCGCTCGGGATCGCAATTGGTATCGCACACGGCGATGACCGGGATACCCAGCTTATTGGCTTCCTTGACGGCGATATCCTCTTTATTGGGATCGACCACAAAGAGGGCACCCGGCTCTCCTTTGAGGCCGTTGATGCCGCCCACGTTGCGCTCGAGCCGTTCCCGCTCTCGCTCGAACATGAGCTGCTCTTTTTTGGTGTACTTGGCGTAGGAGCCGTCGCGAGCCATCTTCTTGAGCTCGTTGAGCCGACTGATCGACTTCTTAATCGTTTGATAATTGGTCATCATTCCGCCGAGCCAGCGATTGATCACATAAAATTGATCGGAGCGCTCGGCCTGCTCGCGGATGGCATCCTGAGCTTGCTTTTTGGTGCCCACGAAAATGATGGGCTTGCCCTTGGCCGCCACGTGCGCCGCGAACTCATAGGCGTCGGCGAACATTCTCACCGTCTGGCTCAGGTCGATGATATGGATGCCGTTGCGCTCCCCGAAAATATAGGGGCGCATCTTGGGATCCCAACGATTGGTTTGATGGCCGAAGTGTACACCTGCTTCGAGCAGGTCTCGCATGGTTACCTGGTTCATCTCTTCTGTCCTTTGTTGTGAATTTGTTAGTCCTCCGCCTTCGTCAACCTTCGGAATCCCACCTCGATTCGCGCCCCAGGCGCCGTTCGAAGCACACGGGTCCTCCGTCGGAAGGCGTGTGAATTGGCCGGCTGGAATTAACACACCGATTAGTCCCGTGCAAGGACATTGGCCTCATTATAGTAGGGCAGTCCCAAAGTCTTGGCCTGCCATCTCGATGCGGCCAGGCAGCCCGCACGTTCGACTTTGGGACCGCCCTCCTCATTGGGCAGCGCAATAGTTGACGACCCACCAAAAATGGGCCACTGTTTAGTGGATTGTATATTTAAATGGAAGGTTTTGTGTCTGGATGTAGGTGACCCACCCGGGTCATCAGTGGGACGAGATGGTCCGAAGTACGTCATATTATTGTCCACAATGTGATCGGGAACTCGAATCCAATGAGGATCTCGAGGCCACAGGGTGCTGCCCCATCGACGGAAGCACTCTGTTCAGTCTGCCCGAGGGGCTGTCGCCGGGCACCGTGATCGATGGTCGCTACACCCTGCTCAAACCTCTGGGACGAGGGGGCATGGGGGTGGTCTTCGAGGCCCAGCACCAGGCCACGGGCCAGAAAGTAGCGCTCAAATTGATCAGCGCTCTGGGAGAGGACGAGTTATCGGTGCGACGCTTTTTTCGAGAGGCCAAGGCCAGCACTCGAATCGTCCACCCCGGCGTCGTCGAGGTCTACGATTTCGGGCAAACACCGGACGGCCGCCCCTATATGGCCATGGAGATCATCGACGGCCAGCCCCTCGATGAGCTACTCGCCAGCGAAGGTGCATTATCACCGGGGCGAGCCATTCACATCACCGCCGAGATCGCTTCGGCCCTGGCAGCCAGTCACGCTCAACAAATTCTTCATCGCGACCTCAAGCCGTCGAACGTCATGATTCGTCGGGTCGACGGAGTGGAGCGGGCGAAGGTGCTCGACTTTGGACTGGCCAAGGCCGTCCAGGACGACACCGGCGAACTTGGCACGCTGACGGCGACGGGAATGCTCGTGGGAACGCCCCAATATATGTCTCCCGAGCAGTTTCGCTGCGCCGATCTCGGCCCGGCCACCGATCTCTACTCATTGGGCTGCGTCCTCTACGAGATGCTCACAGGACGCCCCCCTTTCACGGGGAATAATATTTTCGCCATGATGCAGGCCCACGTCATGGAAGCGCCCACCCCGCTGGGAGAAGCTAATCCACACGCTGAAATCCCACCGGAGATCGAATCGATCTGCCTGCGTTTGATGTCCAAGGAGATTGAACAGCGAGAGCCCGACACGGCCACTCTGGCCCAGCAACTTCGAGCCCTGGCGGGAACTACAGACGTTCAGAGTCCTTCCTCACTTCGAGAAGATCAGCAACTTCCTGCGGACTCCATAGAATTCTCCTCCGCCACCCGAGCCGTGTCCCTGCCCAGTCTGGAGGCAATGGAATCGGCGGAGATCGAGCGCTTTCGCCCCGCACTGGTCGGACGTGAACAGACCCGTCGATTTTTAGAAGACATCCTGCGCCGGAGCGTGGAATCAAACGACCCGGCACTGATCAGCCTCGAGGGCCCCGGCGGGGTGGGCAAGTCAAAACTCCTGGAGTGGTATCGAGGACGGGCCGAGCAATTGGGCTGCCAGATCGTTCACGGCGTTCATTCCGACGGACATCTGGGCCCTCTGGCGGCTCTCAAGGGAGTAATCGAGGACTTGCTCGACATCTCCGGTCAAGATTGGGATGCCATTGAACCTCGACTGGATGAACTGGACGCCCACCTCGACGGAGCCGACGATGACGAGGCGGTGGCGTTGACCCGCGGCGAGCGTGAGCGCCTGCGACAATTTTTGCGGCCCGCCGTCGACGAGTCGGGCCAACAGGAGGGCTTCGCCCCGGGAGATCGAGAGATCCTCTTCGAGACCCTGCTGCGCGTGCTGCGCCTTGCCTGCAGCGGGGAGCCAACGCTTGTGATCATGGACGACCTTCGCGACGATCGTCCCTTCGACCCGGCCTTTGTCGACCGCCTGGGCATTCATTTATCGGAAGTCGACCAACCCCTGGTCATCATCATGGCGGTGCGCACCAGCGAGGCCGCGGCAGACGAAGCCGAGCAATCGGCTGCGGCGATGATGGAGACCGCCGTTTCTTCGCTGGCTACCACCCTGCGCGAGAAATTCTACCGCGTCGAGTTGAGCCCCCTGGGCGGAGAGGAGTTGCACACCCTCATCAGGCGGGCCGTGCCGGGGATCTCCGACGGCGCCGCCGATCGGATCGCCGACCTGGCCGGCGGCAACCCTTTATTCACCCTCCAGCTTCTTCGCAATATGGTCGCCGAAGGAAGCCTGCGCCGTGACGGCGGCCAGTGGGAAATCGTCGGTGAACCGACCCTGCCCGACGACCTCAGCGGCGTCATCGACGCCCGCCTGGCCAGATTAAAAAAGCGGGATAGCGAGGAAGATCTCCTGGTCAGAGCCGCTCTGATCGGGCAGCGCGTGCCTCTGGACTTGCTCGAGGATGTCCTGGAGCGTGAGGGCAACTTTGACCTCCTCGACGAATACGACGACCTGCTGGACCGCCTCATCGACGACGGATGGCTGCGCGATGCAGAGAGTTGGGACGAAGAAGCAGTGCTCTTCGAACACGGCTTTGTCCACGAGGCGCTGTGCAAACGCTACGGGACCAAACGGGCGGCCCGTAAGATCCATGCCGTCGTCGCCGAAGCTCTCGAGGTCTTCTACGCCGACGAGCTCGAACCGGTGGCCTCCCGTATCGCCGATCATTATCTGGCGGGACGTCGCCACGACCGAGCATTGCCATATCTCATTCAGTCCGCCCGCGCCGCCGAGGGGCGCTATGCGATAGACGACGCCATCGACGCCTGGCGCCGCGCCGAAGCCAGCCTCAAACGCGCCAGGGCCGGCCAGGAGTCGGCCTCCACGATTCGTCGAGGCCTGGTGCGCAGCCTCATCTATCGCGCCGACTATGACGAAGCAGCCCAACTCCTCGATCAACTTCCAACGGATCCCAAATCCCTCGCCCTGCGTGGAGCCCTGGCAGATGCCCTCACCGAATTAGAAGATGCACGCAAATATTATGAGCTGGCCATCGCCGCTGCGGAGCGTGAAAATGAACTTACTATTCGCCTCTCCGTCGGCGTTGACCTGGCAGAGATCTATCAAAAATTAGGCTCTTATGACGACGCCTCGGCTCAACTGCGAGAAGTCCTTGAACACCCCGAGGTTATGGGACCATGCCGATGGAGAGGAGTCGCCCTGACCTCGTGGGCGATGAATTCTCAACACCTGGGAAACTTTAAAGACTCACTTCGCAGCCTGGAAGAAGCTGAAACCGTCTGGAAGAAAGTCGGCGACGATGTGGAGCGAGGCCGATGTCTGTATACCCTCGGTAGTCTTTACTGGCGTCTATCCAAATTTGACCAAGCCCTCGATGCATACGGACGCGCCATCCCCCTTCTCGAGCGAGCAGGCCACCGCCGCGGGCTGGGACATTGTTTGAGGATGGCGGGAGTCACGGCCCAGGAGTTGGGTCGCTTCGATGACGCACTTTCCTATTGCCAGCGAGCCGAACAGGCCTTTGAGAGCATCGACGATCGACGGGGGCTACAACGCGTCGCTCTTTGTTACGCCGATATTCTATCTTCCAGCGGCAAATACCAGGAGTCACTGTTGTGGGCGGAGCGGGCACTTTCACTGGCAGCTTCGATGAAAGATACTTACGGGCGATGTTCCAGCCTGGTTTCGCTTGGCGAAGCCCAAATTGGATTGACAGATTTTGACTCTGCGATCGAGATCTTGGGCAGGGCCCTCGAGCTCGACATGGAATCAGGTTCGGCCGACGAACGGCGGGCTCTCATCCACGAAAGACTCGCCGATGCCATGCTCCAAAACCAGGTCCTGGAACAAGCCCGAAACCACTTCGAGAATGCCGTTGAGATTTATCGAGAAATAGGCAATACCAATGGTGCAACAAATACAATGAAGAAATTGAAGCAACTCCAATCCGCTACTGTATGAATATTTCGGAGGACTAATGGCACTGTCGTATCCACACCGCGTGACCCTCGATGAAAACGAAAAAGTCCTGAGCTTCGAAGATGGCATGAAGATGACCTTCAAAGCCGGCTCCTTCGAGGAGAGCTTCCAGGTCACCATCGACAAGATTGACGGCCAAGAAGTGAACGGTAATCGCCCGGTCTCTTCTGCTTATATCTTCAAAGATATCAAGGGCATCGAACCGGACAAGCTGCCTGTTAAACCTCTCCACCCGGCCGTCGCCGTGGTTCCCATTTTGGTCACCGACACGGTGTCCACGGCCCTTACCCTCGGAACCAATCCCGGTGAACACCCGGCGCCGGACAACTGGACGCCCCGTCCTGACGATATTGGGCCTCCCCGCGACGGTAAGACCACGATCACTCTGGGCACGCTCGAGACCTTCGAACTTCTCAGTGAATGACGCTACATAGATAGCCAAAAACGCCCCGGTGATTTCGACCACCGGGGCGTTTTTGGTTAGAACCTGCCTTCAATTCCGAATCAATTCGCCGAGCCCTGACCGCCGAGGACGAGCATCCCCGACTGAGTGGACAGGCGATTGGCCTGCACGCTCAACCCCATATCGGAGGTGACCACCAGGTCGTCGTCTAAAGAGCGGTTGATAATCTCGTGTGATTGCTGGACGAAGCGGGCGCTTCCCCAATTGGCGGCTTCCACAAGGGCTCCGCCGCCGGTGAATTCCACGTCATCTACGTTGAGGCGCATTCGGCCGTTGCTGATCTGCAGCGTGCTCGAGACCAGACCGCCCATGGTGTAGCAGGCGAGCTGGCTGCGGAAATTGAAGAGTCGGAAGTCCAGGCCCAGGTTGACGGCGTCGGAGTTGCCGCGACCGCCGCCGACGTTGAGGCTATCGACCACGGCATATAATTGGCCGTCTCGGCGAGCTTCGCCGTTGAGGTTATAGCGGCGATCCAGATTACGCGTGCGAAAGGCGTGGCGCACGGCTTCCACGGCCAGGCCGGGCTGGACGGCGAGGGCGATAT
>SLJM01000496.1 GCA_007135085.1 Myxococcales bacterium | reverse complement strand
CTCGCAAAGCGAGTTATGATGAGTGAGTTGCGAAAAATAGAGGCCGCATGGACCTTGAAGTCCGGTCCGTTGGACAGCGCAGAAACTGCCCGGCGACTGCTGATGGCCGTTGGCGATCTGGTCGCCGTCGAGCCTGCGCGCTACGACCTGGATCGGCGGCGTAAGTGGCGCGACTATGAGGGGCGACGGCTCATCGTCGATATGCTAACCCAACGCACCCAATTGGTGACCATCGTCGAGGAGCGCTCCGTCGACCAGGGAGGGGTGCTCGTCGTGGTGGCCACGGGAAAGCAGGGACCTCCGCCTCAGGTGGTGGCCCAGTGGCACCGTCATTGGCCGCCGGCCGACGAGGAGATCGAAAGGTGGCAGCGCGCCGTGGGCGACGCTTTCGATTCGCTCGATCTCAAGGCGTTCACCATGAGCGTCGATGGCGAGGTGGTGATGAAAGCGGAAGGCGAAGATCGCCGAAATTGGAATCAATCTTGGAAGAAGTGAGGACGACCATGGGCCGAGCCAGTTGGGATGAATATTTTATGGCCATCGCCACCCAGGTGGCCACTCGTGCGACCTGCGATCGCAAACATGTGGGGGCGGTGATCGTCAGAGATCGCACTATCTTGTCCACCGGATATAACGGCAGCATTCGCGGCCGCGCTCACTGTGACGAGGTAGGCCATATGATGGAGGCCGGCCATTGTGTGCGCACCATCCACGCCGAGGCCAACGCCATTATCCAGGCCGCCAAAAACGGCGTCGCCATCGAAGGGGCCGATATCTATATCACGGCCTCTCCCTGCTGGCAGTGTTTCAAGATGATCGCCAACGCCGGCATCGAGCGGATCATCTTCGGTGAATTCTATCGCGACGAGCGCATCTACGAGGTGGCCAGCGCCCTGAATATCGAGCTGCTTCAGCTCTCTCCCGAGGAGCCCGAAAGCGTCGCCGAGCCTGCAGAATAAAACTACGGAGTGCTGGGTCTTGAGTCTTGAACTACGCCCTCTGCAGTTCGAGAGCATCCATACTCATGACAATCATCGCAGGGTGCAGTTCAAGACCGACGACCCAGGACTCAGTAGTTTGTTTTTTTTGTGTTGACACCGGGGAGTGCCAGGAATATAAGACCCGTCCGGTTGGCGCAGACTATGTGGCGTCGACGGGTTGGTCGCGAAGGTAGCTCAGCAGGTAGAGCACGGCCCTGAAAAGGCCGGTGTCGGCGGTTCGAGCCCGCCCCTTCGCATTTTGGATATATGGCAGCGCGAATTCGCCCCGAATCAATTTTCTGGTTTGCGGGCGTTTTGTTTTTCTTGGAAAAAGTTTTCTCTCCCCGATGCCCGGTGTGACAAAGAGTTGCGATCACTTGCCTTCGCATCTGAGGAAAAACTCGCTATTATCTGCCAGCGCCCGAGGCCCCACAGAGGGTCATCGGGCCTTATTGTTGGCCGAAGGAGGGCGGCCACGGCGGCTGGCCGAGTCCTTGCATTGGTGAGGTCAATCGGGTAGAACGGGCGGCCGTAAACGTGCGCTCCAATAGCCCCGAGTCAAGGGGAGACGGCCAACGCGTCGGGAACGGCCCGGCGGATTGAGCAGGAGATTGCGGTAAGGAATGAACGCGATGACAGAAGATTCGACGAAGCAGGGGAGCCCATTTATGTCTTCAAAGAAGATGGTGGTGGCCACGGCCTGTGCCGTCATGGCGGCCAGCCTTCTGGGTATGACCGGATGTGATACGGTGGCACGGATTCCCTTCTCGGACCGGGGCTTTCGTACCATCTTGCCCCTGTCGATGACGGCGGCCGGTGATAATGCGGCACAGCAATGCGGCGGCGTCGACCTGGCGTCTCTGGACAATGCCAATGCACGTATGACCATGGTTCTCCTCGACGATTCCAGCCACCCCATCAAACTCGGTGAGGAGATGAGGGTGCAGATCGGCAATCAGATGCACGCCGAATTCGTGGAGCCCGAGGCCGGTGATTTTGGATTTAGCGGCGGCCGACTGTACTCCTTTCCCGACCTCCCCTGTGAGAGCAACGACGATTGTCCCACGCCCATGGGCTGCAATGACGTCGACGGAAGCGGTCAGAGTTGGTGCACCGACAACGACCGCCTCGAGGGGATCAGCGTCATCGGCGAGCCCCGCTACGTCGGTGAGGAGCCGCAATCTCAGGCGCTGGCAGTGGTGATCTCCGAGGCCGGCAGGTGGCGCGGATATTACGATATCCAACTCTATAACGGCTTCTATCATTTCGACCCGGACGAAGAGGCCAACACGCCTCTGGAGGCGCAGCCGATTCGTGAAGCCGCCGTCGATCCCGACGGGGTTCGAATCAACGCCTTGAATCAGGTGGCCTCCACCTGGGGCAATCTCAATGAATACGTCTCCGAAGACGGGCGCACCGCCCATTTCGGGTTGTGGACCTTCGCCAGTGAGAACGCGGCGGTTCAATCGCGAGTGGCCGAGGTAAGCCCCAGCGGTTCCATGTGGACCGGCGATGTGGGCAACGCCGAACAGGCGGCCTCGCGAGTCAATAATACGGACTCTCGCCAGGCCCGAGGAAATGTCTTTCGCTCCGCCCTGACCGCACTCAATCAGGGATTCGACAATAATGCGCAGGTCCAGAACGCCGAGGCCAAGTCGATGGTGCTTATCGTCGGCGGTCATGACGAGCGGCGCCAGGCCGACGTGGACGACCTCATCGCCCGGGCCAACGAGCTGGACGTGTCGATCTCAGTGGTCCAGATCGACCGGGAGCGAAACCCCGCATCCCATATCCTGCGCGACGACTGGCGCTATTATGACGAAGACGGCGGAACGGTCCCGCAGTGCAGCGACGACAGCGATTGCGAGAATTACCAGGCCTGTCGCGCTCCGGCGCGCTATACGCGCTCGGCGAGCAGCACCAACCCCAACGACGTGGTTCATCCCACCGATCTGGACGCCACCTGGTGTTTGCCCACCTACGACGACAAGGGGCGAATCGGACCGATCGCCGAATATGACCGTCTGGCCTGCGAGACTGGCGGCGCCTACTTCTATATCCCCGAGCCTCGAGAGGCGTTGATCAACGACGCCCTGGCGGCGGTGGTCTACGGAAAAGAGGCGGCCTGGGAAGTCGATATGTTCCTCGACATCGATACGGGAGGCCAGTTTGGACCTGGTGAGCCGGTGCTGATGGAGACCGAACTGCAAGCGACGGTGGTGGCCAACAGCACCCGCCGTTTCGAGCGACCCACCGATGCTGCCGGCGATACGCGGCGGGTCTTCTTTACTCCCGCAAATTCGGGCGGCGAATGATGTCCCATAAACCCGTAGGGCCTGGTGGCGCCAGAGGCGCCGCCGGCCAATGCATTCAAGAGACAACGACGGTGATCAAGACTGAGGAGAAGGAAGCGGTGATTCCCCAACGTGTGAAGCTAGGGCTGCGGACCGCCCTCGTCGCCCTGTTGATGGTCGCCTTCGCCCCCACGGCGATGGCTCAGACGGACGGCGCCGAGCAAGAAGAAGAGCGTGCCCGTCTGCCCGATCGTGCCGATGACGATCCCCTCTATTGGTCGGATATGCGTCAGATCTACACCATGCAGCAGCGGGCCTTCCACAAGGAAGGACGGTTCGCGGCCACGGTATACGGCGGTCTGATCCCCAATAATATCTTCGAGCAATATTTCCCCATCGGCGTCCGTGCCAACTACTACCTGATGGAAAATATTGGCCTCGAATTGTCGTCGTCCTACGCCTTGAGGCGAGCGACTCATCTGCGCGAGATCATCCGCGACGAGTCCGGGATCGGCGCCAGCAACGTGCCCCTCATTGGTGATAGTCAGGTCTCTCACACCACGTTCGGGATCAAGTGGAGCCCGGTCTACGGCAAGTTCAGTTTCTACGATACGGGCCTGTACTATTTCGACATCTATGCCTTCGGCGGTGCCGGGGCGGTGGTCGTTCAGTCACAGACCGAGTACGGCACCGATCCGAGCACCACGGTTAAGCCCGAAGGGGTCCTGGGGCTGGGAATGGCCATTTATATGGGGCGCCACGCCGGGCTGCGCGTCGACTACAGGCAGTTCATCTTTGCGAAGCACGCCGACGTGGGTGGCGTGGCGAATCCGTCGGAGGTTTCCCTCGGATTTAGCTGGTTCTTTTGAGCGAGTT
>SLJM01000318.1 GCA_007135085.1 Myxococcales bacterium | reverse complement strand
TTACTTTAATAGTAATTCTACGAACAAGACTTCGAGCTGGAGAGAGCTTGATGGGTAGTTAAAACCGCGGCGTAGTCCAGCCGCTCCACCCCGAGCGCGAAGCGCTCTCCATCCCGGGCGCGAAGCGCCCTCCATCCCGCGCCCAAAGGGCGCTCAGGATCGTTTATGAGTAAACCGCCAGAAGGAATTTGTCCGGCGACGGGAAAGAAGCTCGACGAGGTGGCGTGGACCGACGCCGATGCCGTGAGCGAGGTGGTGGGAGCGGCAAGAAAAGCGCAGCCGGATTGGGCGGCGAAGAGCTTGAAGGAGCGGGGGCAAGTGCTGGCCCAGGTGGCATCAAATATTTTGGGCCGGGCCGAGGAGATCGCCCGGATCGTGGCCGACGAGACGGGTAAGAATGTGGACGAGGTCTTGCTCAACGAGGTCTCCGGCGTCGGCGAATACGTCAAGCTGGCCAGAAAAGAAGCAAAGGCGGCGCTCCAACCTCAGAAGGTGGCGATCTCGTCGGTGGCCTATCCGGGCAAAAAGGCGACGGTCGAGATGGTTCCCCGCGGGGTGGTGGGGATTATCGCCCCCTGGAATTACCCGCTATCCATCTTCTACAAACCCCTATTTCCGGCGTTGCTGGCGGGCAACGCGGTGGTGTTGAAGCCCTCGGAGTATACGCCGCGCACCGGTCAGTGGCTGGCCGATCGATTCGCGGAGGTATTGGGGCCGGGGCTGGTCGGTGTGGTCCAGGGCGCCGGTGAGGTCGGGGCGGCGCTGTTGGAGTCGGGCATCGACGGGGTGACCTTTACGGGGTCGGTGGCCACGGGCAAGAAGGTGGCGGCCCGGGCCGGTGAATTATTGATCCCCTGCTCAGTAGAGCTCGGCGGAAAAGACGCGGCCATCGTCCTGGCCGACTGCGATCTGGAGCGCACCGTGGCCGGGATCGCTCAGTGGGGGCTGCATAATTGCGGGCAGAATTGTGGGGCCATCGAGCGGGTCTACGTCGAGGAGGCCATCGCCGATGAATTTGTGGAGCGGCTGGCGGCGGTGGTGGGCAAAGTGCGGGTTCGCCCCGAGGCCGAGCGCTGCGAGATAGGGCCGCTGCAAAACGAAGCGCAGCGGGCGATCGTCGAAGAACAGGTGGCCGACGCCCTGGAGAAGGGGGCGAAATTAGTGGTCGGCGGAGAGCGCACAGAACAGGGTTTGGGCTATCGGCCGACGGTCCTCGATCATTGCAACTCGAAGATGAAGGTCATGAGCGACGAGACCTTCGGGCCTGTCCTGGCCGTGGCGCGGGTGGCCGACGCCGAGGAGGCAATAAGGCTGGCCAACGACAGTCGCTACGGGCTCAACGGCTCGGTCTGGACCGGAGATATTGGCCGCGGCGAAGAATTGGCGCGGCGCCTGGAGGTGGGGATCGCCAACGTCAATAACCACGCCATCGCCGGGTCGATGGCCAATATCCCCTGGACAGGCACCAGGGAGACGGGCACGGGCGTGGCGGCCAGCCGCTTTAGTTATTCCACCTTCGTGCGGCCTCGGACGATCTTTGTGGACAAGTCCAAAAAGCCCGATCCCTGGTGGTTTCCCTTCGATGAAAATAGCCGGGCCCTGGCGGAGGGGCTTATCGAATTTTCGCAGGGCTCGCTGATGGCGGGGCTGAAGTTGGGGGGGATCGCCAAGAAGCGGGTCAAGGCGATTCGCGATTGGGTCAAATAAGATCTTCGAGTGCCATCAGGGCGTCGGCCACGGCGAAGACGTGCTGGTCGTGGACCTCGAATTGGCGAAGGGCCTCGGCCAGGCGCAGCACATATTCGCGGTTCGGGCCGCTCGGGCCGTGGGCGACCAGGGTCTGGCGGGCGATCTCTTCAATCGGGGCGGGCCCCAGATAATGGGGGTTTCCCTCGGTGGCCACGTACATCAGCGCCCGGTCGACGATATGGCGAGTCGGTTCGGTGGGGTCGGCGAAGATCGGCACGTGGTGGCGCTCGTAGCCCCCCTTTTCACGGTGGTCCAGGTTGGCCAGGACGCGGTCGGCCTCGGCGCCTTCGATACGAAAGACCACGCCCCAGGTGATGTCCTCTTCGTGAGGGAGGAGGGTGACCACCCGGCCCGGCTTGCCCGGCACGCCGCGGTGATCGTAGGAGCCCTGATAGAACCGGCGGCGCCAGCCGCGGACGAAGCCCACCCTCTTTTCCTGCCACTCAAAGCCCGGTTTCCAGATGAGCGAGCCGTAACCAAAGATCCACATGATCGTTCCTGAAGGTCTTTCCTGATGCGTTATCACTCGATGATTAGGGTGAACGAGCGAGGATCGGAGAGCGAAGGATCGGAGAGCGAAGGATCGGAGAGCGAAGGATCGGAGGAGCGGAGGATCGGAGAGCGAAGGAGCGGAGGATCGGAGAAACGGAGAGCGGAAGATTCGAACGGATTATAGCTGATAAGCGGAGATTGTGGGTCATCGGGGTTGCTGTGGGGCATCGGGGCTCCTGTGGGGCATCGGGGCTGGTGCGTCGAGTTCTCGAAGACTCATACCTTCGCTTATTCGCTCTCATCAGTTCGAATCTTTCGCTCTCCGTTTCTCAGCTCTCAGCTTCTCAGTTGTTCCGCTCTCCGCTGTTCCGCTGTTCCGCTGTTCCGCTCTCCGCTGCTCCGCTGCTCTATTTCCACAGATTGCCGGATCTGTTAGGAAAATAGGGAATGTTCATGACCTCTGGTTTTTCGCAGTAAGAGGCGCTGTCTGATGACTAAAACAATTACCTCCCAGCCAGTATTCGGCAAGGTCAACCAGGTGCATATGGTGGGCATCGGCGGCATCGGCATGAGCAGTATCGCCGAGGTGTTGATGGCCTGGGGGCTCGAGGTGAGCGGCTCCGATATGCGCGGTGGCGAGAATACGGCGCGCCTCGGTGAGCAGGGGGCGGCGATTCATATCGGCCACGATGCGGCCAACGTGGGGGATGCGGACGTGGTGGTCTATACGAGCGCCGTCGATCCGTCGAAGAATCCGGAGACGAAGGCGGCCAAAGAGCGGGGCATCCCCGTGATCAACCGGGCCGATATGCTGGCGGCGCTGACGCGGCGAAAATTCGGGGTCGGCATCGCCGGCACCCACGGGAAGACGACGACCACTACTCTGGCGGGCCACGTGGTGCGCGCCGGCGGGTTGGATCCGACGATTATCGTCGGCGGGCGAGTCCACGGCTTTGAGGCGCGAAACGCGGTGGCCGGAAGTGGCGATATAGTGGTCGTCGAGGCCGACGAATTCGACCGGACCTTCCTAAAACTCTCTCCGTCGCTGGCGGTGATCACCAATATCGAGTGGGAGCACGTCGATATCTACGAAAGCCTGGAGGATACGCGCGATGCCTTTGCGCAATTTGCCGACGAGGTGCCCTTTTACGGCGCCGTCATCGCCTGCATAGACGACGCCGAGGTGCGGGCGATTCTGCCCCGACTCCAGGCCCGGGTGGTGACCTACGGCCTGGACCCGCAGGCCCGGCTCCGGGCGGTGGACGTACAGGACGAGGGATTTTATAGCCGGTTTACGGTGGTCTTCGACGAAGAAGAGCTCGGTCAGGTTCGGCTCAATGCGCCGGGGGCTCATAACGTGCAGAACGCCCTGGCCGCCGTGGGCGTGGGCCTGGAGTTGCGCTTGCCCTTCGACGATATCCGACGGGGCGTCGAGGAGTTCTCCGGCGTCTTTCGGCGCTTTCACAAGCGCGCCGACATCGGCGGCGTGTTGGTGGTCGACGACTACGCCCACCACCCCACGGAGGTTGAAGCGACGCTGGCGGCGGCGAGGAAGGGCTTTTCTGATCGAAGGATCGTGGCCGTCTTTCAGCCCCACCTCTTTTCGCGGACCCAGAAATTCTGCGACGAGTTCGGCGCCGCCTTAAGCCAGGCCGACCTGGCGGTGGTGACCGATGTCTATCCCGCCAGGGAAGAGCCCATCGAGGGCGTGTCGGGGAAGTTGGTGGCCAACGCGGCCGGCGTGGGCGATTGTGAGGTGCGGTATGTGGCCGATAAATCGGCCCTGCCCCAGGCGTTGATCGAGGTGGTTGAGGAGGGGGACCTGGTGCTGTTTATGGGCGCTGGGGATATTACCGAGGTTGGGGGGCGGTTCGTGGATTTGTTGGGGTAGCTTCGGTGGGGGGGGGTGG
>SLJM01000508.1 GCA_007135085.1 Myxococcales bacterium | reverse complement strand
TGGGGATTGCTCGGCGGTGCGTGGAGATCATGAACGACTATGCCCGGGAGCGGACCTCCTTTGGGGAGCCGATCAATCGCTTTGGTCAGATCCAGCGCCATATCGCCGAGAGCTACGCCGAATTTATGGCCGGTCGAAGCTACGTCTATAATGTGGCCAATTCCCTGGCCCTCGACGACTACGGAAATCGCGTGGACTCCGACGGGGTCAAGCTCTATTGCTCGACCATGGGAAAAAATGTGGCCGACCGGGCGATTCAGGTCCTGGGCGGATACGGCTACGTCTCGGAATATGTGGTGGAACGTCTATGGCGAGATGCCAAATTGCTCGAGATCGGCGGCGGGACCATCGAGGCCCATCAGAAGAATATGACCCGAGATCTGTCTCAGATCGACAAGATTCGCTGACGCTCAGGCCACCGAACTCTCCTGCTCGGGGACCAGGGCCAGCGCTTCTTTGACCGTGTCCAGGTTGGCTTTGGGGCGCCAGGCGTTTTCGCTTAAATGGCGGCGAAAACTGCGGGCCCCGGTCTGTCCGCGGAAGAGCTGGAAATAGTGGCGCGTGATATAGCTCAGCTTTTCGCCGCGCTCTTCGTTCCAGTAGCGAATATAGTCGAAGTTTTTGCGCACGATTTCGTGGCGGGTGGGGATGGGATGGTCGTCGCCGTAGAAGTGGCGATCGATCTCGGCAAAGAGGTAGGGGTCGTCATAGGCAGCGCGGCCGATCATGACGGCGTCGACCTGCTGCAGGTGGTTTTTTGTCTCGTCGATGCTGTCGATGCCGCCGTTGGTTTCGATGATGAGGTGGGGCCGTTCTTCTTTAAGACGATAGACCTCTGGATGGCGAAGGGGAGGGACGTTTCGATTTTCTTTGGGGCTCAATCCCTGAAGCCAGGCTTTGCGGGCGTGGACGGTAAATCGCCGGCAGCCGGCATCGGCCACAATGTCCACAAAGCGAAGCATATCGTCGTAGGAGTCGAGATCATCGACGCCGATGCGATGCTTGACGGTCACCTCGATATCGACGGCCTCGGCCATGGCCTCCACGCAGCGGGCCACCAGGTCGGGGGTCTTCATCAGACAGGCGCCAAACCTGGCGTTTTGGACCCGATCGGAGGGGCAGCCCACGTTGAGGTTGACCTCGTCATAACCGAAATCCTGGGCGATCCGTGCCGATTCGGCCAATTTCTCGGGCTCGCAGCCCCCCAGTTGGATGGCGATGGGGTGCTCCGATTCGTCGAAGCTCAGCAGCCGCTCCCTATTGCCGTGGATGACCGCCCCCGTATTGAGCATTTCCGTATATAGCAGGGTATGCTTGCTGATGGTGCGCATAAAATACCGGAAATGCCGGTCTGTGCGCTTCATCATGGGAGCGATGCTTATGGGATGTTCAAATATGCCTGGCATCAGGATCGCTCGCTATTCATCATCGTCGTGAGCATCAAGAAGAGGGCCGAGATCCACACGAATTGGGCAAATAACAGATGAATCATCTGAATCCATCCCGGAGCGCTGAGCATGATGTTGATCACGCCGATGACGGTCTGCGCGAGCACCATGGCGAGGGCGATCTCTGCCCAGCGCTCGGTGAGTTTCGGTACCTCACGGAGGCGAATGACCCAGGTCAGGACCATCAGGAAAAAGGCGGTGGTGATGGCCACGATGGGGTGGATGATGCGAAGGCGAACCAAGAAGTGATTGGCCGGCGATAGATCGTCGCGCACCTGTTGAAATAAACCCTCGCCGATGGTGGGGCTGGTGGGAAAGAGGGTGTCTCCGAGAGCGGTAACAGCGCCGGTCATATTGGTGAAGATGAGCCCCACGAGCCCCACCAGGAGCAGCCAGGTCAGGGGCGTTCGCGATCGCCAATGAGGCATTTGTTTGCCCGTTGACCACCAGATCACCAGGGCCGCCGAGCCGGTGAGCATCATCGTATTGACCAGGTGGATTGACATCACCACCGCCCGGGCCACGGAGTCGTTGCTGCCCACCAATTCAGCCAACACCAGCCCGGCACCGATGAGGGATTCGAAGACGATGAAGATCGTGGTGACGATGGATGCCCAGAAGACGGGATGGCTGCCGAATCGCTTCCAGGCCCATACCACCAAAGCGATCACCATGGGGCCAAGGATTCCCGAGGTCACCCGGTGGGTATATTCAATGAGCGTCGAATATTCGTCGAGCAAGGCGGTGGGGATCCACTCTCCATGGCAATGGGGCCAATTGGCGCCGCAGCCGTCGCCGGATCCACTGATGCGCACCCAGGCCCCAAAGAGGATGACCGCCAGCATATAGATCAAAAAGACGAGCGAATAGGTGGTAAACGCCCGGTTTTGGTTTGGTTTTGACGCTGTTGGAGTTTCGTTTTTCATCGGTGTCGCTCGTGAGGGAATTCACGGTGGTCAGCGATAATGAAATACGGCGTAATTTTCAATGCTTACTTCACCGCCGAGAATGGTAGCGGCGGCCAGGGATGGAAGCTACGGGTCGTTTTGTCGCAGGGGCTTGTCGCTTATCGGCAGCCGGTGTTACAAGCACGCTGTGACGCTATGAACCACTACTGAACCAATGATCGCGACGAGGCATGAAGTGGGTACGAAAAAATCGATGATCAGTGATTTGCTAAAGGGCCGGGTCGAGCCCGGTCAGACCGTGACCATCGAGGGCTGGGTGCGAACCCGGCGTGACTCCAAGGGTGGGTTTTCCTTTATGGAGATCCATGACGGGTCCTGTTTCGATACGATCCAGGCCGTGATCGGCGGCGATCTGGACAATTACGAGTCGGAAGTGCTCAAGACCACCGCCGGCTGCGCCGTGAGAATCGTGGGCACCCTGGTGGAATCGCGAGGCAAGGGGCAGTCCGTCGAGATTCAGGCCGACGCCATCGACGTCGTGGGCTGGGTCGAAGATCCCGACACCTACCCGATGGCGCCCAAGCGCCACAGTCGTGAGCATCTTCGAAAGCACGCGCACCTGCGGCCGCGGACCAACCTCATCGGCGCTGCTACCCGCGTTCGCCACACCCTTGCCTCGGCGATCAATCGCTTCTTCGACGAAGAGGGGTTTTTCTGGATCCACACGCCGATCATCACCGCCTCCGACGCCGAAGGGGCGGGCGAGATGTTCCGCGTGTCCACGCTGGACCTGATGAACCTGCCTCAAACCGACGGGAAGGTCGACTTCTCCGAGGACTTCTTCGGCCAGGAGACCTTCCTCACCGTATCGGGCCAGCTCAACGTCGAGGCCTATTGTCTGGCCATGAGCAAGGTCTATACCTTCGGGCCCACCTTCCGGGCCGAAAATTCAAATACCTCTCGTCATCTGGCCGAATTCTGGATGGTGGAGCCCGAGATCGCCTTTGCCGATCTCGATGACGACGCCGAGCTGGCCGAGCGATTTCTGAAATATATCTTCAAGGTTCTCCTCGACGAGCGTGAAGACGATATGGCCTTCTTCGCCAAATGGGTGGACAAGACCTGCGTGCAGCGCCTCGAAGAATTCGTGGAATCCGATTTTGCGCGCATGGAGTACACCGAAGCGATCGAGATCCTTGAGAAATCGGGCAAGAAATTCGAATTTCCCGTCTCCTGGGGAATCGATCTGCAATCGGAGCACGAGCGTTTTCTGGCCGAAGAGCATGTGGGACGTCCCGTGGTGGTCACCAACTACCCCCGGGATATCAAAGCCTTCTATATGCGGCTAAACGACGACGAGAAGACCGTGGCCGCCATGGACGTGCTGGCTCCCGGTATTGGCGAGATCATCGGCGGAGCTCAACGCGAAGAGCGACTGGACGTATTGGACAAGCGCATTCAGGAGTCGGGTCACGACTTAGAAGAATACGATTGGTATCGCGACCTGCGCCGCTACGGCACGGTTCCCCACGCCGGCTTCGGCCTCGGCTTCGAACGCACCATCGCCTACGCCACGGGCATCGAAAACGTACGCGACGTCATTCCCTTCCCGCGCACCCCCCGCAGTGCACCTTTCTAGGCTCGAATTGCCGGCGCTAGTTTAGCTCATCTCGGAGTTTCTCGAGCGCCGGGCACTCGATGCCCAATTCATCACAAGAGCGGCAATAATTGTCGAAGAAGAGCCGGGTCTGATCGCCGACTTTGGTAAAGTGGACCTGCAGATATTCCTCCAAGTC
>SLJM01000392.1 GCA_007135085.1 Myxococcales bacterium | reverse complement strand
TTCTTCTTTGCGAATAAAGCCATCGCTTCATTCCTCCATTGGTGGTGATCATCCACGTATTGAAGTCACGTCGATTATGACCACCGCCAGGAGTTTCGCCAGCCGATTGCCCCCCGCCAACCACTCGCTCTCTACTCGTCCAACCGAGCCGACAGCAGCTCCCGAACCTTGACGGCGTCGGCGGCGCCGCCGGTGGCCTTCATGATCTGGCCGATGAAGAAGCCCACCAGCCGTTTGTTGCCGCCGCGGTAGCGCTCGACCTCGTCGGGGTGGTCGGCGATGACCTGGTCGACCATAGCGCCCAGGGCGCCTTCGTCGCTGACCTTCTCCAGTCCCTCTTCGGTGACCACCGTCTCCGGGGCCCGTCCCGATTTTAGCACCTCTTCGAGCACATCCCGGCTGACCTGGGTGGTGATCCGGTCCTCTTCGACCATCTCCACCAGGGCCGCCACATGCTCGGCGGCCAATCCCAACTCGCCGACTGACTGCCCTTCGTCGAGCCGTGGCAGCACCTCGTTGACCAGCCAGGGAGCCACCGACCTGGGAGCGTCATAGGCGGCGAGCACGGCCTCGAAATAGGCGGCCAACTCTTCGTCGCCTGTGAGCACGTCGGCGTCGACCTCGTTCAACCCCAGCTCACCGACATAGGCCTCGAATTTTTCGGCGAGCTGCGGATTCTCTCGCCGTGCCGCTTCGCGCTCCTCCGAGATGGCGTCGCCGCCGGCTTCCTGCTGGGCCTTGATCGCCTTCTGGCGAAGGCGCTCTTTTTCCTTTCGCCTCGCTTCGTCTTCCAGTCGCTTCTTCTCCTTTTGCTTCTGACTCCAGGAGTCGCGAAGAGAGACGATTCGATTGAAGACCAGGGCGTCGTCCGTGGAGTCGACGGGGTCGCGCCAGAAATAGCCCTGCCGCTCGAATTGATAGCGCACCTGCGATTCATCGTCGGCCACGCTGGGCTCGACGACGGCGTCGGCCCTCTTGACCAGCGACTCCTCGTTGATGAACTCCTCAAACGATTTATCCTCCTGCCCGTCCGGGTTCTCCACCTCGAAGAGGCGCTCGTAGAGTCGGATCTCACAGGGAATGCCTTCGGTGGCGCTCACCCAGTGAAGGGTGCCTTTGACCTCGCGGCCGTCTGGGGAGTCGCCCCCTTTTGTCTCGGGATCATAGGTGCAGCGGAGCTCTTTGATCTCCCCGTCGTCGCCGCGCACCACCTCCTGACAGGTCACATAATAGCCGTAGCGAAGTCGCACCTCTTTGCCCGGCGCCAGGCGATACCAATCGGCGGGCGGATCTTCATGAAAATCGTCGCGCTCCACGAAGAGTTCGCGGCTAAAGGGCACCTTCCGGCTGCCCTCGAGCGGCACGTCATGTGGATAATAAGAGGCGTCGAGCCACTCCACTTTGTCTTCGTCGTAGTTGGTGATCACCACCTTGAGGGGATCGACGACGGCCATGACCCGGGGGGCCTTCATATTGAGGTCGTGGCGCACGGCGTCTTCGAATTGGCTGTATTGGACGCGGTTTTCGTTTTTGCTCACGCCGATGCGCTTGCAAAAAGTTCGGATCGCCGACGGCGGCACGCCCCGGCGGCGAAGACCGGCGATCGTCGGCAGCCTGGGATCGTCCCAGCCGCCGACGACATCTTCATTGATCAACTTCAGAAGTTTTCGTTTACTCGTGACCGTATAGCCCAGATTCCGCCGGGCGAATTCGATCTGTTGGGGTTGATGCTCCACCTCGGTCTCGCGGATCAGCCAATCGTAGATCTCGCGATTATTCTCAAATTCCAGGGTGCACAGAGAATGGGTGATCCCCTCGTGGGAATCCTCCAGGCAATGGGCAAAATCGTACATGGGATAGATGCACCACTCATCGCCCGTATTGTGGTGAGTGGCGTGACGGATGCGATAGAGCAGGGGATCGCGCATCAACATATTGGAGGCGCTCATGTCGATCTTGGCCCGCAAGACATGCTCACCGTCTTCGAATTCACCGGCCCGCATACGCTCGAAGAGATCTAAATTTTCCTCCACCGAGCGCTCTCGATAGGGGCTCTCCTTGCCCGGTTCGGTGACGGTGCCCCGATATTCTCGAATGGTCTCGATATCGGAGCTGTCCACGTAGGCCAGGCCCTTTTTGATGAGCCGCACGGCGCAGTCGTACATGAACTCGAAATAATCAGAGGCAAAATAGAGGTGCTCGCCCCAGTCGTAGCCCAACCAGCGCACGTCGTTCTGGATGGCCTCCACATATTCGCTCTCCTCCGACAGGGGGTTGGTGTCGTCGAAGCGCAGGTGGCAGCGGCCGTCGTATTTTCTGGCGGTCTCGAAATTGAGCACGATCGCCGTGGCGTGGCCGATATGCAGGTAGCCGTTTGGCTCTGGCGGAAATCGTGTCACCACCTCATCGCGCCGACCCGTGGCCAGGTCCTCGTCGATGATGTCGTGGATAAAATTCTGGGGAAATGTCTCGTTTTCTTCGTTGCCGTTGGCCATAACTACTCGAACTCGGTCCCAAAGGGCAGTTAAAACGGTGAGCGAACTCGACCGCACTCTATACACTGAACGGCTAGCATAGCTCTAAAACTCCCGCCAGTGCGAAGCGTCGAATCGACTCCCCCATACACTTCTGCTATTGTTGATGAACCACAGTGACCGACACATCTCCGGGAGCTCCACATGCCCATTTACCGCTCTCTCCTCGAAGACGCCGACCAGGCCAGCCGCAACGCGATCTACGCCGTCCTGATCTGCACCGTCGCAGCGCTCACCGGCTTGCTTTTGGCCCGGGTAATCGATCTCTTCTCCGGCCAGGGCCACCTGCCGGTGGGCAGTCTCTTGCTGACCATCTATGTCCTGCTCGGCGCCAGTTGGCTCACCCTGAGTAAGGAGCGGGCCTTCGACCCGGCGGCCACGTTCGTGACCTTTATCTCCTGCACGATCACCAGCTTGTGGATCGTCCAATTTTTCTTCGTCGACGCCGGCATCGGCCCCTTCGGCGACGATCTGTGGACCGCCCAGAATATCATCGGCAACGCCATCTTCGGCACCTCCCTCTTCATGCTCCTCGGCGCCACCGTGGGCACCACCTACTACGCGGCCCGAAAATCATGCGGCCCCGTCAGTTGGCGCCGCACCGTCATCTACGCCGTTGGTGTGGGGCTGCCCGTGGCCTTCGTGGCGCGCGCCGAATACTTTTTGGTCGCCCTGGCGGGCTAATGCTGCCGGATTGCCGAATCCACCTCGATGCCTACACTCTCTGTGTACTCTGCGCCCTTCGCGGTAAAAATATCACTCCCAATCCTCGGAGTTCCCCATGGACCGACGAGACTTCCTACGATGGCTGGCCGGTTTGAGCGGCGGCGCCGCAGCGGCGGCCCTGGTCGGCTGTGATCGACCGGACCGGCGCGACCCCGAAGGGCCCGTCGAGCCCGATCCTCACCCCGACCCCCTCGATGAAGGAGGCGGCGGAGACGACGGCGACGATGAGGCTTACCAGTCCACCCTGGCCGTGATCTACGCCGAGGATCGGGCCGAAGGGGTCCATCGCGCCCTGGAGCTTCTGGACAGGGACTTTCGCAATCAGAGCATCTTTCTAAAGCCCAACTTCAACAGCGCCGACCCGCCGCCGGGCTCGACCCATAACGAGGTGCTTCGCGCCATGGTGCGCCATCTCCAGGATCAACGGGCGGACTCCATTATCGTCGGCGATCGAAGTGGCATGGGTGAGACCCGGGAGGTGATGCGGGCCAAGCAGATCTTCACCATGGCAGACACCATGGGATTCGACACTCTCGTCTTCGACGAATTGGAACGCGATCAGTGGGAGCTCATCGAAAACGACGATCATTGGCCCAACGGCTTCGCCCTGCCCCGGCCGGTCCTGGAGGCCGACGCCTACGTCCAGACCTGCTGTCTGAAGACTCACCGCTTCGGCGGTCACTTCACTATGGCCCTCAAAAATAACGTGGGACTCGTGGCCAAAGAACTCCCCGGTGAAGCCCATGATTTTATGAGCGAGCTCCACGACTCGGAACACCAGCGGCTGATGATCGCCGAGATCAACCAGGCCGTCTCCCACGATTTAATCGTCCTCGATGCAGTGGAGGGCTTTTACGAAGAGGGGCCCGACAAGGGACCGGTGGCACAATTCAACGCT
>SLJM01000095.1 GCA_007135085.1 Myxococcales bacterium | reverse complement strand
TTTTTTCCCGGCCTTTCAGGGAACCAGTTCTGCCGTCCTGCCCACGACCAATTCATCTACCAGCGGCCCCACGGCCAGCCCTGCCACGATCAGCTCCCCCGAGCCCTGAGCCCAGATCTCGACGGCCTTCATAGCCGCCGGCACGATGGCGCTTTCATAGGGGCCCAGCCTCAGAGTGGCGCCCAGGCCATCAGCCAGCGTCAACTCTCCCTGCAGGACGTGCACGACCTGAGGAGAATCGGAGTCGACACGCCAGCGCAGAGAGGTATCGGCCTCAAAGACTAAACGCTCGATTCGATAGGAATTGCAGCTGGCCAACTCGCTCACGATCTTGTCTTCAGTGTCGGAGGCAACTGGGCGAATGATCTCATCCGATCGCCCCAGATGAGCGACCTCGAGGGCTTTATCGAGGTGTAATTGGCGCGGTTTGCCATCCAACCCCGGCCGGTCGTAATCGTAGACCCTGTAGGTGGTGTCCGAGGGCTCCTGGATCTCCAGCAAGGCCACGCCGGCGCAGATGGCGTGGATCGTCCCCGGCGAGACGTGAACCACGTCGCCGGGGGCCACGGTCACCCGCTGCAATAATTCCTGGACCACTCCTTGTTCGACGGCCTGGCGAAAATCCTGTGCTCGAACCCCGTGCTCGGTCAGCCCATGAATGATCGCCGCCTCATCATCGGCGTCGAGGATCAACCAGGTCTCCTCCTTACTCGCTGCCCCTTCCATCTTCGCCGCATCTATTTTGCCGGGGTGGACCTGTACGCTCAGATCTCGATTGGCGTCCAGTAATTTTACGAGCAACGGAAACTGGTCTTCTCTCGGAGCCTTTTTGCCGACCAACTCTCGTCCCCACTCTTCGACCAGCTCTCGCAAGGAATGCCCCTCGAGCGGTCCCGAGGCGACCAGGGACTGCCCTTCGTCGAGATCGGCTATCTCCCAGGCCTCGCCATAGGGCTGATCGTCGGGCAGAGATTTACCGAAACGAGTCTCGAGCCGTCGACCACCCCAGACCTTCTGAACCAAAAATGGTCTGGTTTTTACGATATGTGGCGCGACTTTCATGACCATCTCCAAAAATACGGAAGTAAGCGTTCAGTCTCCATTGGCGCGCGGACTGCCAGTCCGCATTGCGGCCAAGCTGGCCGCGCGCCAATGGGGGACTTTTATAGAAATTGGGTCGGCTCATCGCTCTCGTATTCCGGAGGCTCCAAGACGGTATCGATCTCCTCGTCCAGCGCGGGATCATCGATGGCCTCGGCGATGATCTGAGCCCTCTCCATCTCCTGATGGAATCCATCCTCATCACCGGCCATTCGTGCCACCAGCGCCAGTTGTACGTGACAACGAGCCACCACATCCAGATTTGCCACCCGAAGGCCGTAGACCACGCCTCGCTGGAGAGCCTGACGGGCCTGATCCAGATCTCCGACAAAGCGCATAAAGACCCCGTATCCAAAGGCGGCCTCCGAGGCCCACCCATAATCGCCGGTGGACAGTCGGGCGTCGAGATGAGCCCTCAATACCCGTGGGGCGGCGCCGAGGAAGCGCTCCGGAGGCTGGCTGGGATCGATGCCCAGGTAGAGATTGGAAAGCTGGCCGTAGATGCGCACCGTCGATCCGTAGTCGCGCACACCGGTCATGAACTCCAGGGCATCGAGGCCGCGCTCGAAGGCGTCCTGCCTATTTCCGAGCACCCCTTGAGTGACGGCGACAAAGAATTGGGCCCTCGCCGCCCCGTAGGACGACTTCTCCCCTTCGTAGAGGCGACGGGCTTCCAAAAAAGCCATCAGAGCCTGCTCGAAATTATCGTCGCGCATAAAGGTCCAGCCCTGGAACATCCGCGCCGCGGCACGGATCGCACCGCGATCGCCCTGACTGATCTCGACCATCCTGTCGACGATGCGATCCTGCATCTCCGGGTTTTCGTCGTCGGCCGCCCAATAAACGCCTGCCAACATATAGACCATATCGCCCTCACAGCCGTCGGGGCAGAGCTCGTCGAGCTCGTCGAGGGCCTCCTCGGCCTCGTCGAAGCGGCCGGCGGCGGCGGCCATTTCAGCCACCATAGCCAGGGCGAAGACATAATTGGCGCTCTGTCGATCGTCGCTATAGGCCAGGATGAAACGCTTTGCTTCGGCCAGGGCCTGATCGTCCTGATCGATATGATGGTGGAGTCGAACCAGGGTTCCCAATGCGTTCTGCCGGGCTTTTTCATCGTCGGCGGCCACGGCCACCGCCTCGTCTTCCATGACCAGCCACATCGCCTCTTCGAAGCGATCGAGAGCGGCCCACCGCATGGCGTATTGATCGCGGGCGTGCCAGCGCAAGGGGCCGGCCAATCGAGGGTCGCGCAATGCATCGTGGAGGTGGCTGAGGGCCTCGGCGTTCTGGCCGCGATAGACGAGCACTGCCCCCATCAAAACGGAAGCAATCCCCGTCCAGTCCTGTTCGCTGATCTCCTCGACGGACCCCATATCGACCCCTCCTTCGGGAGGAGCTGCGACCATTCCCGGCCCGATCGCCGAGCCGAGCCCCGTATAATTGACGACTACCCGCGTCCCGTCGTCGCCATCGACGAGAGTCACCCCTACCAGAAGCGACGGTTCATCGACCTGAACGCGGCGATTCCAGCGGTAAAATTCTGTCTCTCGAGCGTCCACTTCATCGTCGAAAGTCTCTACTTCGACCTGCCCGCCGGGAAAACGAGTCAGATAGGCCGTCAGATTTTCCAACACCACTGCGTCGACGGTCTCATCACCGGTCGGAGAGATCAATACTCTGGCCGTATTTGGGGAGGTGCCGAAGGTGGGCTCCAAGAAGATCGCCTGGTGACCCGAGCGCGGTGTGCCTGCCCATTTGTGTTGGGGATGCCCCTGTCTCAGGCGACATCGGCTGCTCTCGGCCTCGACATCGACCACCATGCAGACGCCGATGAGACGCCGGGTCATCTGAGTATCGACGGATTCCGACTCCTCGGAGAGCCCACCGAGGATCCCGTACATATCGCCCGATCGGATACCCGCTTCGCCGCCCAGAGACAGATCGAGATGAGCGGGCCCGTCGAAATCGACGTCATCGACGGTTGCCACTCCTTTGCCCATCGTCTCTTCGCCCAGGGAGGTGGCAAACTCGACGCGTAACTCCTGGTGATCAATCTCGGGAAATTGATGAAGGGGATGGACGTGGACGATCTGCGGGGTTCGCACCTCGGCGACGACACCGGCGAAGAGGGCAGGCCGCTCCATCTGTTCTACGGGCCAGTCCCCGTCGTAGCGCCCGAAGACCACGTCGCCCACCTTCGGTGACTCCTGGAGATCCCCGACGACAAAGAGCATTCCATTGTCTGCGCGAACCAACCGCGGCCTCTCCTCCGGGCTGACCCTGGGGGCTTCGATGAGGGTCTGCGTATCGGGCCACTCCATCGTGGTTGACGGACCTGCACAGGCCACCCCAAAGAGAATCGCTGCCAATACCACCAGGCCCGGGACTGCTGGTACACCACCCAGGTCATACTTGCTCATAGAACCTCCAAAAGACCGATCGATCGTCGGCGCCAGTTTAACCATATTTATCGCTGAAGTTGCAAACTACATCCCTTTTCCTCGGCGCCCGTTTCCATTAGGCTGCATCCGATTTCGAGGGTTTTCCCTCCCTTCCCGAGCTCGGCAGTTTGAGCCCCCCGGCCCAGGCCGTTCTCGACGTAGTTTACGCCCACGGCGAGCCCTGATTTATGTCCCGCGATCTCGATTCGAATCCCGTCCCGATCACCGATCGGCAACAACTTCTCGACTATTTCCGCCAGGGAGAAAAGCCCCTGGACGCCCGAGGCATCGGCACGGAGCACGAAAAATTCGTGGTGCGCCGCGACGAGGGCAGGATGCTGTCCTTTGACGAACCCGGCGGATTTGCCGATTTGTTCCAGGCCCTCATCGACCAATTCGGTTGGGAAGCGGCCCCCTTAGACGACGGAAATATCATCGCCGTGACCAGAAACGGCAGCGCCATCACCCTGGAACCGGGCGGCCAATTCGAATTATCGGGGGCGATCACCTCCACCGTCTTCGAGACGGCCCGGGAATTCGACGACCACCTGCGCGAATTGCATGAAGTGGCCGACGAAGACCTCCGCTTTGTGATCTGGGGTCTCAACCCCTCGATCAGCCTCGACGAAGTGCCCTGGATGCCGAAGACACGCTACCGAATCATGCGCGAGTATATGCCCACCCGGGGCAAGCTCGCCCACTGGATGATGAAGGCCACCTGTACGATTCAGGCCAACCTGGACTATACCAGCGAAGAAGACGCCATCGATCTCATCCACACCGCCGTCCTGGCCAGCCCCGTGGTGGGAGCTCTCTTTGCCAACAGTCCCATCCAGGAGCGCAAGGAGACGGGGTATCAATCGCGGCGAAATTTCATCTGGGCCAAGCATACCGACCCCGATCGCTCCGGCGTGCCCTCCTTTATGTACCGCACCGACTGGGACTACGAGACCTATCTCAAGTATGTCCTGGACGTGCCCATGTTCTTCATTCGCCGCGACGACGGGGTCGTCAATATGGCGGGCCATTCCTTCCGAGAGTTCATGGCCAAGGGCTACCAGGGCCACCGGGCCCGGATGGGTGATTTCGAATTACATCTTTCCACGGCCTTTCCCGACGTACGGATGAAGCAATTCGTGGAGGTGCGAAGCGCCGACGGCGGCCCCCGCCAGGCGGTCATGGCCCTGCCCGCCCTGTGGAAGGGCCTGCTCTACGACGACCAGGCTCGCCAGGCGGTCAAAGATCTCTTCCATCCCCTCGACGAAGAGGCTCACCGCGAGCTCATCGAAATCTGCTATCGCGACGGTATTCACGGCCCCTCGGCCTACGGCGACGTCGCCGATCTGGCCGCGACCATTGTCGAGGCCTCCCGACAGGGCCTGGACCGTCTGGCCGAATCGGCGGGCCATGACAGCGAAGCCATCTTTTTGGAGCCCCTGGAAGACCGGTTGAGCCGCCGGCGAAGCTGGGCCGACGATCTCCTCGAGGATTTCCGAGAGGTCGACGGCGACCTGGGCGAATTGGCCGAGCGCTGGACTCTATGAAGATGGCTGTGGTTCGCCATACCTCTATCAATTGCCTGGCTATTTCCGGCCTCGCCCTTCTGACGCTCTCCCTGGCTCCCTCCCCGATCAGCCCCGATCTGGAAGAGCCCCACCTCTTTGAACTGCCGCCACCTGAGGTCACCGGTCTGGTGGCGCCCTGGAGTTGTGGAGAGGAATTTACAGTCAGCCTCGGCCACCACGAGCGCTCTCATCAGGGGCCGGGCCAATGGGCCTGGGATTTCGCCACTCCCAAGGGCACCCTGTTGCGAGCCCCGGCCGAGGGGACGATCCGAATGGTCCGCGATGATTCCCTGCGACACGGCTGTAACCCGGCCTACGCCTGGGATGCCAATTATGTGGTCCTGGAATTGGGCGGCGGCTATGAAGTTTTGCTGCTCCACCTGGAGGCCGGCTCAGCCCTGGTCGAGCCCGGCCAGCGAGTCAGCGTCGGGCAACCGCTGGCCCGCGTCGGTGATTCGGGCTATGTCTGCGGGACCCACCTTCATTTTCAGGTACAAAAGAGCTGCTCCAGCTGGTGGTGCCCATCGGTTCCGGCCGCCTTCTCGGAGGATCTGCGCCTGGAGCCGGGCCAGGTCCTGAGACGCACCGATTGCCCCACCTCCTAAAGGCGCTCACTCCTCAGCCAGATCTTTTCGCTCCTCGATCCGCTCTTCAGGCGGCGTGATCGGCTCACTTCGACCTGCTCGCTCACGGTTTTTGGCCACCGGCGTCGGCTCGATGACCGAATGCTCCGTATCCCAGGGCAGCGCCCCACGATCGGCTCCTTCGAGCATCTGGACCATCCCCAACTCCCGACGCTTTTCTTTGTTGAGATATTCGTCGAGAAAGGCGACTCGGAACTGTTGGAAGACCCCCAATTCGATCGACTTGCGCAGGGCCCGCATCAGATCCTGATAGAAGGTGATATTGTGCAGGGTGGCCAGCACGCTGCCCAGGATCTCTTTGACGTTGATCAGGTGATGGATATAGGCCCTGGTAAATTTTCGGCAGGCGTAGCAATTGCAATTGGCGTCCAGGGGAAATTTGTCGGAGCGATAGCGCGCGTTGGTCACCCGGATGCGGCCGCGGCGGGTGAAGATGACCCCCGAGCGGGCATAGCGACTGGGGATGACGCAGTCGAACATATCGACGCCGCGAGCCACGGCTTCCACGATATCCTCCGGATATCCCACGCCCATCAGATAGCGCGGCTTTTCCTCGGGCATAAACGGCTCGGTCTGATCGATGGCGTCCATCATCAACTCGTGGCCCTCGCCAACTGAGAGGCCGCCAATGGCAAACCCCGGCAAGTCCTGAGCGCAGGTCATCTGAACCGACAGGCGGCGCAGGTCGGGATAGATCGAGCCCTGGACGATGCCGAACAGATTCTGGTGCTCCCCAAGCTCGGTACGGGCACAGCGCTCGAGCCAACGGGCCGAGCGATAGACCGCATCTTCGGCGTCGCGATGAGAAGCCGGGTGGGCCACCACGTGGTCGAAGGCCATGATGATATCGGCCCCCAATGATTTCTGGATGGCCATGCTCTTTTCCGGCGTCAGCTTGACCGCCTCCCCCCCCTTCTCAAATTCGAAGGTCACCCCTTCTTCGTCGATCTCGACCTTGGGCAATGAGAAGACCTGAAAGCCCCCGGAATCGGTCAGGATCGGTCCCTCCCAGGCCATGAAGCCGTGGAGGCCGCCCATCTTTTCCACCACGTTGGCCCCCGGGGCCAGATCGAGGTGATATGTATTGCCAAGACAGATCTGAGAGCCCGTCTCCGCCAGATCGCGAGGGGTTAATCCCTTGACGGTGCCGCGAGTGCCCACGGGCATAAAGGCCGGCGTCTCGAAAGACCCATGGGCCACAGTGACCCGTCCCCGACGGGCCCGTCCGTCCGTGGCCAGGCGCTCAAATCCAAATTTGCCGGTCTCTTCGGAGTCGTTGCTCGTCGTCGTCATTTGCCGTTTTCCTTGCACTCATCAATCAGAAAAAAAATGAAAAAAGCCGACCGGTTGCCCGGTCGGCTCTTTCCACGAAAGCACTACCGAATCATTCTTCTTCTTCTTCTTCGGCAGCTTCTTCTTCGTCGCCCTCTTCAGCCGGATCGGCTTCTTCGTCTTCTTCGACGGCCTCTTCGGCGGGCTCTTCTTCTTCAGCCGGCTCTTCTTCCTCGATGGCGGGATCTTCAGGGGCCTCCACTTCGTCGGCCTCTTCGTCCACCTCGGCTTCCGGATCGTCGCATCCGGTAAGTGCCAGCATTCCTACGAAAATCAAAGCTAAGATACGCAGCATGATCATCCTCTTTTTCTACCTGTGGTGTCGACTTACGATCGAACCTGAATGACATCGGTCATCAGGCCATGACCTTTCCCAGTTAATCCTATCTGACGGGTATGTCAAGAAGAATGAAATGCACCAAGTCCGCATGTGAGGCTGGTCAAACCGTAATACCACCCTCCTGGCAAGGAGTTCGGACCACTTGAAACGAAAGGTAACACGACGCAGTGCATCATTTTTTTTCGCCCTGTTGGAACCTTGACAGATCGGCGCCCGACCTTCGTGATGAGTATCAATACCGATGGCAGCCAGCGACCTGATCCGTTTATGGGCGCCGCCATCACCATCACTCTTCACCAATAGGTTGAGACCGTGATCTCAGGTAATTATAGAGTCGGCCCAGTCCTGGCCGAGGGCGGAATGGCCACGGTTCACCGCGGCGTTTTTCGTCCCACGGGAATGCCTGTGGCGATTAAGATCTTGAACCAAGACAGCCTCGACGACGAGGTGCTGGTTCACCGCTTTGAACAGGAGGCGAGGATTCAGAATATTCTTGGACGACGGCATGCGGGGATCGTGACCTGCTTTGAGCCCATTGAAGTCATGGAGCGTCCGGCCATCGTATTGGAGTTCGTCCCCGGTGAATCACTGGCGGACATTCTCGACGTCGACGAGATCTTCGACGCTTCAGAGGCCATCGAAGTCGCTCTGCAGGCCCTCGATGCCCTGGGCTACGCACATCACCACGGGGTCATTCATCGCGACATCAAGAGCGAGAATATCTTGCTCACCCCTCAGGGACGGGTCAAAATCGCCGACTTCGGGGTGGCCCGCGCCGAAGACGAGGCGTTTTTGGCGCGCCGCACCCAATCGCGAGATCTGGTCGGCACGGTGGTCTTCATGCCTCCGGAACAGTTGGAGAGCCCGGCCACTGTAGACCACCGCGCCGACCTCTATTCGCTGGGCATCACCCTCTACGAGATGGTCACCGGGGAACTCCCCTTCGATGGTGAGGAGGGCTATCCCCTGATGAAAGCCATCGAGACCGAGCCTCCCGTCGATCCCCGCACCCACGAGGAGGAACTTCCCGACTGCCTGGCGGAGATCATCTTACGGGCCATCGAAAAGAGCCCCGACGATCGCTACGGGTCGGCCGGTGAGATGAGCGCCGCTTTGCGCCGTTGCCAACAGCAGGTGAGCACCACCTCCAGGCGCCGTCGATCGACCCGCCCAGATACCTCCGGAGAGGATCCCGAGGGGTTTCGTCCCACTGAGCCCGTGGCCCTGACTGCCCCCCGTTCCTTTGGCTGGATTGAAGATCGCTCCGGCCAACTGGCGCCGGGACGGGTGATCCTGACCCGTGCGGGCCTCAAATTTGGACGTCACCCCGACCGATGCGATGTGGTCATCCCCGACGGGGAGGTCGCCCTGGAACACGCCCTGTTGATCCCCATTGAGCCCGATGACGTCCTCCTCGTCGATCTGGCCACCCCCACGGCCACCCTGGTCGACGGGGAGCCCATCACTCGTATGCGTCTCCACGACGGCGACGCCTTCTGTGTGGCCGGCGCGTGGACATTCACCTTTCACCGCTAAAAGGGTATTCCCCCTTTCCATCGCAGTTCAGGTCGAGAGAGCCCCATGAGTAATCGCTCCAAAAAAATGGCCATCCTCACCGCCGGCGGTCCTGCCCCCGGTGTCAACTCCGTGATCAACGCCGCCACTTTGGAGGCCCTCAACCTCGGTTGGGAGGTCTGGGGAATCCGAAATGGGTTTGCCGGATTGCTAGACGACGACTTCAAGCGCCTGGAGGTCTCCGACGTGGCCTGGATTCACTACGACGGCGGCTCCCGGCTGGGGATGTCGAGGACCCATCCGGCCAAAAACGGTGATCTGCGCCCTGTGGTCGAGACGCTGCGCCGACGCCAGATCGACTATCTGGTCACCATCGGCGGTGACGGCACCGCCTCGGGCTGCGCGGCGATTAGCCACGCCATGGGCGACGCTTTTCGCACCGTCCACGTACCGAAGACCATCGACAACGATCTGCCCCTTCCCGGCGGTATTCCCACCTTCGGGTTTACCACGGCCCGTCATCTGGGAGTCCAACTGGTCCAGAACCTGATGCGCGACGCCAAATCCTGCCATCGTTGGTATGCCGTGGTGGCCATGGGACGCCAGGCCGGTCACCTCGCTCTGGGCATCGGCAAAGCCGCCGGGGCCAGCATCACCCTGATTCCCGAGGAGTTTGGCGACGGGTCGGTCACCCTCGACCGCTACGCCGACCTCATCGACGGCTCCGTGATTCGAAGCCTGGCTCACGGCCGCTCCTGGGGGGTGGCGATCTTGGCCGAGGGGCTGGTTCATAAATTGGACCCCGCCGAGCTTCGACATTTTTCGGCGATCAAACGGGACAACCTGGGTCGAATACGACTATCAAACCTCGAGCTCGGCGTCCTGGTCAGTGATGAACTCAATCGCCGCCTGGAGCGGCGAGGGCTGGACCTGCAATTTAACGAGATCAAGCTGGGCTATGAGCTGCGGTGCGCCCGACCGGTGCCCTTCGATATCGAATATACCCGCGATCTGGGCTTTGCGGCGACCCGCTTCCTCGCCGAGGGCGGCACGGACGCCATGGTCATGACCAACCGAGGTCAACGAACTACTCTGGCCTTCGACGAAATGCGAGATCCCGACACGGGGCAGACCCGAGTACGTTTGGTCGACGTCAACGCCGAAAGCTATCTGGTGGCCCGTCGTTATATGCAGCGATTGACCCGCTCCGATTTCGAAAATACTGAAGAAATAGAGCGTCTGGCACAGGCGGCAAATCTGTCACCCCAGGAATTTGTGGACCGCTTTTCCTATCTCGTCAAAGACGAGCCCCAGGCCTTTGCCTGGCGCCCAGAAATGCGCAATATCCTGCCCCCCTCTTGATTGCATGGTCGTCTCCGCTCCCCTATGGTGCGCCGGCGCAAAGGACGCACTCCAAAGGGCTGGCCACAAGGATTTGATATCGTGCCCGAATCACAGCAATACCCATCGATCGACCCCTATCTCGACCAGGCTCGCAGACTCTGGGACGACAAGGCCCCCGAGTTGCCGCAGCCCGAGCAACTGCGGCAGATTGCTGAGTCCGTCGACATGAGTGACGCCGCCTCCGAAGAGGCGGACCGACGGTCTCGTGATTTGACCCTGGAGGCCCATCAACTCCTCGACGACGGCCACGACCAGGAAGCTGAACCCCTGCTTCGAGACGCCGTGCTGTTGTCACCTCTTCGGGTCCAGCCCTGGTATTTTTTGGCCCGAATTTACGCCGAGCGTCAGGGATCGACAGGCGACGCCGAACAACGCCAGATGGCCCAATCTTTGGCCGAGCGCGCCCAATCGATCTCGCCCACCCACGGGGCCACCCGGTCGCTCCTCGAGCAATTGGGCACCAACCCCCAGGACGGTCTGCCCTGGCGTAAGGCTGCGCTGATCGTCTTTGTGATCATTCTCATCAGCGGCACTTTACAGATCTGTCACCGATATGTGCTCACCCCTGAGGTGTCGCAAGAACAACTTCAGCAGGAACGCCAATACTGGGAAGAGCACGGCGAACCCCAGCGCTGAACGGCCTTACTCAACGTCGTCGTCGGTGCCGATGTCGGGTTCGAAGACGGCCACTTTCGACGTGGCGTGACTGTAGAGCATGAATACCGCCGTCCAGGGCACGTCGCAAAAATGACGGACCCCTTGAAAAGATAATGAGGCCCGCACTCCCCTTTCGTCGAAATCGAAATCGTCGATATGGAAGTCGTATGAGAAGTTGAGTCGAAGCTCGGAAAAACCTTGAAATTTCGGGGGCACCACCACCGACTCCCCACGGGTGTCGAGGGTAACCATCACCATCCCCAGGTCGATCATCTCAGAAAAGACCTGATATTTTACCTTCGACGCGGCGTCCTCACCGACCACCGGCCTGTGGGGCCGCGGCGATGGCCTGGTGGCTTCCCGCTTGAAATCCAGGCGCACCACCTTCTCCGACAGCTCTCCTTCGTCTGCCTCGTCGAACTTATCTGGGTCCCCGTCCTCAGAGACCTCGCCAGATTCCTCGACCTGGCGGTCATCGTCGCCATGATCCGATGGAGGGGGATGTTCCCCTCCGGGAAATAGGAGGGTGATTTTTTCGTTTGAATCTTCCCGTTGTGCCACGGTGAGCCCCTGGATCGAACTGTCAAAATACACCTTCGAGCAGCCAACAACTTACACGCCGACCGTGCCCGGTCAAACCCCGCCGTTCAATCGGCGGAGCTGGCCGTCGCCTCCTCGGGCTGCGTTCGCGCATCCAGCTCGTCGATCAGTCCGCCAATGATGGCGCGCAAGTTGTGAATATCGAAGGGTTTTGAAACCCAGGGGTTTGGCAATCCGTTGAGAAACTCCCGTGTCCGCGGCGTCAATTGGCTGGCCGTCATCGCCACCAGGCGATCCCAATAACGTGGCGAGTTATTTTGGATCCAACGAAATAGATCGATGCCCACTCCCCCCCTGAGGCGCAGGTCGCAGAGGATGACGTCAAAGCGGGGTTGGCCACTGAGCAGTTCCACTGCCTCACCACGGGTATTGACGGCAAAGACCTCATGCTGAGTCTGAAGCACTCGCTGCAAGCTCTGGCTCAATGAGGGATCGGGATCGACGACCAGAATTCGCCCCGGCCGTTGCCCCTGAGTCTCCGTATACATCTGAATCGATTGGGTGGCCGGCTCGGCCGCCGCCGGCAACCTGACTTCGAAGATCGAGCCTTTGCCCGGCTCACTATCCACCGTGATCTGCCCCCCCGCCGACTTGACGATATCGTGACAGATGGCCAATCCCAGACCGGTGCCCGACTCGTCACTCTTGGTCGAGACGAAGGGTTCGAAAATATGGCGCCCGATCTCCGGTGTTATCCCCGGTCCGTTGTCAGCGATCTCGATGATGACCAGCTCCTCCTGTTCACGGGTGCGAACCTCGAGGCGCTTGTCCTCCTCCTGGTCATCGGGCACCGACTCCAGGGCTTGAGCGGCGTTGATCAATAAATTGAGAAAGACCTGACCCAGCCGAGCAGCGCTGATCTTGACCGGCGCCGTGGGACGAATGTCGATCTGGAGTTCCACGTCCGGGTCCAGTCGGGTTTTGGCAATTCGGATCGATGACTCCAAAGGACGCGCCACGGTCGTCGGCTCCTCGTCACCCTCTTCGAGGCGAGAAAAGTTCTGGATGCTCTCGACCACGGCGCGAATTCGCTCCGTTCCCTCCTGGGCCGAGCGCAGGCTGGCCATGACGTCGACTCGAGCCGACCCGTCGGGATGTTCCACTGGCTCTCGCTGCTCCCACCACTTCTCCAATTCCTCCACGGCATAATCGATATTGGCGTAGACGTAGGACAGGGGATTGTTGATCTCATGGCCCACGGTGCTGGCCATGGTACCCATGACCACCAATCGATCCGTACGCACCCGGCGCGCCAATACAGCGGCCTTCTCTCCCACCTCGCTGATCATGATCTGGAAGGCCTCTTCCCCCTCGAATTGAATCGGTCGTCCCGTCACCTCCACCGGACACCCCGGATCGTCTTCGTCACCTCGCACCACCCAGGCGTCGACGGTCTCGAATGCCTTTTTCTTGCGAAGGGCTTCCAACAGGGGTTGGGAGCGCCAGGGATTGAATAACTCGCCAACTTCCTCGCCGATGACTTCAGCGATGGACTGACGCTTCCACAATTGGAGCGCCGCCTTGCTGGCAAAGACCAGGCGTTGGTCCTGGATCACGGCGATAGTCGACGGTGACATCTCCACCAACGAGCGATGGCGAGACTCACTTTCGCGCAGGGCCGTCACCGACGCCAACCTTCCCAATAATAGGCTGGCCTGGCTGGCCGCCACGGTCAACAAATCCCGGTGGTGCTCCGTAAAGTTTTCTACCATCCTGTGCCGCGCTGCGTAGATGATCCCCTGTATTTTTCCGGAGTCTACCAAAGGGGCGCCGATGGCACTGGTAATCGCCAGTATCTGCACCGACTTGGCTGCCTCAAAACGGGGATCTTCGCAGACGTCCGTCAATAATAGCGGTTCACCTCGCGCCACCACTTCCTCCACCAGGGTTCGTGAATAATCGGGGAGTTCACCGTCCAACACTTCCGGCTCCCCGCGCCGAGTCCCCATGGCCCGCACCACGGGATCGCCCTGGTCGTCGATCTCGAATAGAAGGACCTCGTCGGCATCGGTCACCGTTTGAGTGGCTTCCACCAGGTGGTTGAGCAAACTTTCCGGGTCGTCACCGGTGAGCAACGACCGTGAAAATTCGTAAAGCTTTCGAAATCCATTTAATTCATCAATATTGTTACTCATAATTTAAACCCCGGACACATCAATGACTGCAACGTACGTTCTATTTTGAGGCTTGAGCGCCATTTGCGCAAATGAAACAGAAAATTAAAATCGACTGGCATCAATGGCTTCCCATGAGCAGAATCAAATCAGCGGCTCACACAACAGTTCGAACGTACAAAGGTCACCCAGCTCAGACGTTGCAAACCTTCACAAATTCAAATCTATTGTTTCCAGGGTAAGAAATGACTGCTTCCAGCGAAGGTGAACAAGCACAACAGTTTAGCAGCCTCGCAGAATCTGCGCGACTATTGCCGCTCCTTCCACTGGTGTATCTGGTCTGGGCCAACGGTGAGTTGGTCGAACAAGAGTTGGCCACCCTGCGAGAAATCGCCCGACGTCAACCCTGGCTCGACGACGAAGCCCTGGAGACCCTGGCTCCCTGGCTCGATGCAGAGGCCCCGCCGTCGGCCCGAGAGCTCAACCAGTTGCTCCACGCCATCGAGGCAGCCAGTCAGGACTTGAGTGAGGCTGAACGAGTCACTCTGGCGGAAATGGGCGCTCAGTTGGCGGTTCATTACGGCGGTGAGGGCGAAGAGGATTTTCCCGTTTCTCCCGACGAAGTGCGGCAGGCGCTGGCGGAATTAGAGGAATCGTTGGGTCTGGTCGGAGTGGAGGCGGCCCGCCACCTGCGGCGGACACTCGAAGGACGCCCCACGGCCACCCCACCTGCCGCCCCGGAGCCCGATTTCGACGTGGCCGCCATGACCAATTTGCTCGACGGCAGCCACATAGAAGTGCGCCAGCAAGTACGCGATCTATTGGCGGGCGATCAATTCCAATACCGCTACGGCCTGGAGTTGGACGCCTACCGCGAGCAGGTCGTTCAGTGGTTGGAGGTGCTTGCTGAGAACGGATTGGGCGAAAAATGCTTTCCCGACGAAGAAGAGGGGCGACGAGATCTGGGCGAATTTTTGGCCATCTTTGAGACGCTGGGCATCTTCGACCTGAGCCTGCTCGTCAAATTCGGGGTCCAATTCGGTCTATTCGGTGGAAGCATCATGTTTTTGGGCACTGAGGAGCACCACCGAAACTATCTGCCTAAAATAGCATCCCTCGACCTGCAGGGCTGCTATGCCATGACCGAGATGGGACGGGGATCGAATGTACGCGATCTGGAGACGGTGGCCCGCTACGACAAAGAAAATGACGAGTTCGTCATTCACACCCCGTCGCAGGCAGCTCGCAAAGAATGGATCGGCGGCGCCGGCCGCTACGCCACGATCGCCACCGTCTACGCCCAGCTCATGGTGGCCGGCGAGTCCCACGGGGTCCACGCCTTTTTGGTGCCCATTCGCGACGATCAGGGACAGCCCACAGAAGGGGTCCGGATCGAGGACCAGGGGCTGAAGATGGGCCTCAACGGCGTGGACAACGGGCGGATCTGGTTCAACCACGTGCGAATTCCCCGGACCAACCTGCTCGACCGATATGGCACAATCACCGACGAGGGAGAATACGACAGCCCCATACCCAGCCCGGACCGACGGTTCTTCACCATGCTGGGCACCCTGGTGGCCGGCCGGCTCGGGGTGAGCGCCGCCGGCATCAGCGCCGCCAAAGCAGCGCTGGCCATCGCCACCCGCTACGGCGCCACACGCCGCCAATTCGGTCCAGCCGGCCAGGACGAGGTGGTCCTCCTCGACTATCGGATGCACCAGCGGGCGTTGATGCCGGCCATCGCCGAGTCCTATGCGTTGACCTTCGGCCTCCACGAGGTCATGAATCGCTTCAATAGCGGCGACGGCGAAAACCGACGCCACACCGAAGCCCTGGCGGCGGGGCTGAAAGCGCGAAGCAGTTGGTTTGCCGTCGACGCCGTTCAGACCAGCCGTGAATGCTGCGGCGGACAAGGTTATCTGACCCTCAACCGCCTGCCCTCGATTCGCACCGATGTGGACGTCTTCGTCACCTTCGAGGGCGCCAACATGGTCATGATGCAACAGGTCGCCCGGGCTCGCCTGGCCGACTTCCGAGCCGAATTGGGCAGCGGCAATTTCTTCGCCCTGGCCAAAATGATCACCGCCCAGGCCCGCCGGGCCATGACCGAGACAAATCCCGTGGTCAATCGCAATACCTCGCCGGAGCATCTGCGTTCGACAGACTTTCAGCTCAACGCCCTCAGCTATCGAGAACAGGATCTACTGGTGGGGCTTGCGCGCCGTCTCAAGCGACGCATCGACGAGGGGATGGACTCATTTCTGGCCTTCAACGATTGCCAGGACCACGCCGTGGCATTGGCCAACGCCCATATCGAATATTTCTTGCTCCAGGCATTCGTAGAAAGCGAAGAAAAAGCCCCCGACCAGTTGCGCCCTACCCTGGCCAAGCTGCGAAACCTCTTCGCCCTGTCCTGTATAGAAAACGAGATGGGCTGGTTTTTGGAAAATCGATATGTCCAGACCGGCAAGGCTCGGGCGATCCGCGATCAGGTCAACCTGCTCTGTCAGGAGGTCCGCCAGGACGCGCTGGCTCTGGTCGAGGCCTACGCCATCCCCGACGAGTGCCTGTCGGCGCCCATCGCCTTTAGCGATGAGAAGTCCCCGGCCGATGCGCGGCCCCAATTCGCCCGCGGCGTCGCCAAGGAGCGCTGAAATGGGCAGCGATGCGCTCTAGCCAAGGCGGCGCAATGCCTGGACCTGATCGTCGTAGGATTTGTACGCCGCCGAACAAGGCGCTCCGTCGGCGTGGGCAAAATGCCAGGTCTGACCCACTTCGACGATCGTCGACGACCGGGTGCCGTAATTTTGTCCCTCGAGATGGACGCAGGTCGACTCCAGAGGATTGTCCTCGTCGTGTTCGATCATCCACTCTCTCATGAGGGCCCTGGCCTCGTCGGGATCGGCCGGCACCTGGGCGATCCTCTCCTGGAGGCGATCTAATCGTTGCGACGGAGCGGCCCCAAAACTTCGCTCCGTCAGCACATAGACCCCGGGTCCATGCTCGCTGCGGTGAATGCACTCCCCGTCGTTCCACAAGAGGTTCAGCCCTTGCTCATCGGCCAGGGCCAGATGAAACCCCGCATAATCCGACGGATCCAGACCGGCGATGAGGTCGGCTCCTTCGGCGGCGCTGCTCTTTTGAAGCGCTCGAAAGACCAACTCCCCGCGGCTGCGGTGATGAGGTTCACTGGACTGGCGAAAGCGATTGGTCACCGCGCCGTAGATCCCGGCGGCGTTGAGGCCCAGCCAGGTGCCCCCCGCCTCGAGATCGCGGGGAGCGAAGATCTCCATCCCCTCCCGTCGATGGACCGACGGTGGCTCGGCAGGCCTGTCGAGGACCTCGTCGCGATTGTCGATGGCGAAGATATGAGTGTCGTCAAATAGGCCGATCGCCATGAGGAGTGTGCACATGGGACAGTCTCATCTGGGTCGTGGTCGAGGACATCAACCTTTGTTAGGATTGCGGCGTCATAGCCGGTCTCGACCCGCCGCCGATGGCGGCTGCGGGAAGAGTCGGACCAACAGGGCTGTTGCTAGTACACGGCCGCAGTGAAGATGATTGATTGAGGCCGAGGACTGGGCGACGAGGTCGAAGCCGTCGAAACGAGGCGATGCCGTAGCATCGTCGAGTGCAGACGGTGAAGAGATCGTCGTTCTGCACCGGCGTCAACTGGTCATAATCACTGCGGCCGTGTACTAGCATGCAGGTTCCCTGTATGAAAGGGATACCGTCACCGCCGGCGCAGTCCGTGCCGCGGCGTTTGAATGAAAGTAGTACGAGGCCACCATGCCAAAGATTATTTGCGCTAATTGTAAAGCCATTGAGGACGTCGAAGAAGCACCGCCGTCGATGACGGCCGTCCTCTGCTCCAAATGCGGAGTGCATCAGAGAAAGGCAAAGGCCAAACCGTCGACCAATACACGGCGCAAGTCGACGCCTCAGAAAAAACACGGCACTCGTGTGATGTTACCCATCACCTGTGTGCGCTGCGGCAAATCGGACACCCTTGATTACGTGCCCAAGGGCGCCGATCTGGACGACGTGTTGTGCAGTCATTGTGCCCGCCAAGAATTCGGCACCGACTCCGACTGGGCCCGCATTGACCGTCAGAAGGCCAAGAAGTCGGGCAAGGAATATGCTTTTGACTGCGACGAATGCGGACGCACCGATTATGTGCCCTTCGAACCCAAAGAAGATCGCACCTACCTGTGTAATTACTGCATGATGGATCACGACACACCGAAAAAAGAGCGCCTCGCCGGACGTCAAAAAGCCGCCGGCGGAGTCTTCATTCGCCGTTCTTCAACAAGCGAAGATTGACAACCAGACCGCGCCAGTCGTACATCTTCGCCTCGCCGGTCAGTTTATTGCATTCTCCTTTCCAGGATCTGGAACATGTCGGCCACCGGACAACTCCTCGAACGTATCGACTCTGCCTCCACCGTCGAAGCGGAGGCACTCTTCAATACCATCGTCGCCGCCTCGTTTGCCGAAGCCGACGACGAATGGCTGCACTTCGATCTGGGCCAGGATAGAAAAGCTCAGGTCGAACGCGACGAATTTGGTGAAGAGATCCCCTATTCACCAGGCGATGAAGTGCCCCTTCTCGTCGAAGAGCATCGAGACGACACCTGGCGAGGATCGGTGAAGAAGGCGCAAAAACTCGCCATCTGGCGTTGGCTGGAGTCGATCCATCAGTCCGGCGAGCCCGTCGAGGGCCTTATCACCGCCGAGAATAAAGGGGGCCTCTCCGTCGACATCGGCGTACGCGCCTTCTTGCCCAGAAGCCACGTCGATCTTCATCAGGTCGACGACTGCTCCATCTACCTGGGAATGAGCGATAAATTTCAGGTCATTCAATTTGACAAAAAACGGGGAAATATCGTCGTCAGCCGGCGCAAAATCCTCGAAGAGCGTCAAAAAGAAGAGCGCCAGAAGCTCGTCGATCAGATCGCCAAGGGTCAAAAATACGAAGGGGTGGTGCGAAATATCACCGATTACGGCGCCTTCGTCGACATCGGTGGCATCGACGGCTTGCTCCACGTCACCAATATGAGCTGGGGCCGGGTTGACCATCCCAAACAGGTCCTCGAAGTAGGCGACACCCTGGAAGTGGTGGTCCTGAAATGGGACCCCAAGAAGAAGCGACTCGGACTGGGTCGAAAGCAGCTCCTCGACAACCCCTGGGAAGGGGTCACCGATCGCTATGAGAAGGGACAGGTCGTCGAGGGCAAAGTGGTCAGCCTGGCCGACTTCGGCGCCTTCGTCGCTCTCGAGCCTGGTCTAGAAGGCCTGGTTCACGTCACGGAGCTGTCCTGGACCAAGCATATCAAACATCCCGGACAGGTTCTGGAGCCCGACCAACAGGTCCAGGTCAAGATCCTCGACATCGATACCAAGAAGGAGCGCATCAGCCTGAGCATCAAGCAGCTCGAGGAGAATCCCTGGGTGTCGGTGGCCCAGAAGTATCCGAAAGGCACCCGGCTCAGCGGCCCCATCAAAAATATCACTGATTTCGGACTCTTCGTGGAGGCCGAAGAAGGTGTTGAGGGACTGGTCCACGTCAGCGATCTGTCCTGGACCAAATCTATCGATGATCCCTCCAAGCATTATGAAGCGGGTCAGGAAGTGGAAGTGGTGGTCCTCGACATCGACGTCGACGCCCAGCGTATGAGCCTTGGAATCAAGCAGCTCGAAGCCGATCCCTGGGGGGAAGTCGAAGAAGTGGCCGTCCCCGGTGAGAAGATCGAGGTCACCATCACGCGCCTTGTCGACTTCGGGGCCTTCGCCGAGATCGTCGAAGGCGTGGAGGGTCTGATCCATATCTCCGAGATGAGCCAGGAGCGCATCGGAAAACCAGCAGAGGTCGTCCGTCCCGGACAGAAAGTCACCGCCCTGGTGATGTCCTTCGACCAGAAGAAGCGGCGCATCGGCCTGTCGCTCAAGCGCGACGAACTGCCCATGGAAGATGCCAATATCAGCGAATACTCCGACGACGACGAGGCCTCGTCGGCCACGCTGGGCGATGTCTTCGGCGATGCCTTGAACAAAGCCAGCGAAGCCGGCGAAGAATAATCAGTCTCGATACTCGGCACGAAGATCGGCCAGCAGGGGATCGTCGTCGTCGAGATCGCCGTCGGCCCCGTCGGGCCCTTTGTCCGACTCGTCTCGTTCCTCCGAGCCGTCGTTCAGGCGCCGCTTGACCATGACGGCGACCGCCAAAATAGCCAGAAATAAACCAATCACGATGCTGCCGATCAGCCACAGATGATCCTGTGACGAGGGCTCGATCAGCGCGTATTGGTCACCGTATCGTTCGAGCATCACCCCCTTGATCTCCTCAGAACTCATCCCCTGACGGGCCATCTCCTGGATGTCCTGACGGGCATAGGAGGCGTTTGCCGACGGGCACATGGCCAGGGTCTGCCCCGGACAATAGGGGCTGTAGACTTCCTGGGCCACCTCCCGGGTGATACGCGAGACCTCGTCGGCGCCGCGCTCCTGGGCCTGAGCGGCCACGAGCAGCACACCGGAGAAGCTGACCATCGCCACGAGCGACAGCGTCGTTTTCCAAAACCATCTGCTCATTTTCATTGCTCCTCTTTCCATTGCGTCTCTCCCAGCCATTTCTGGAGTAACTCCAACTGGCGCGGCGTCGGCGCGTCGACCAGAGAGAGCGAATAGGACTCGGGCGGCTTCTGTCCCACTGTGACCTTTACCTCTTTTAGGCGGCCACGGCGAATGACATGAAACTCAACCGGGCTACCCGGTTCTCGCCGGGCTAGCACTTCATCGATGGACGTCTTGTGAACCGACCATCCGTCGACGGCCACCACCTTGTCGCCCGGGTATAGACCGCCCTTTTGGGCGGGGCTGTCGGTGGCGACGAAGGTGATCTCCACCTGTTGGCCCTTTCCCTTGGTATCGATCCCCAGCCATCCTCCATCGTCGGGCCCGTCGGCCTGGAGCTTTAAACCGAAAGGAGTCAGGAAGTCTTCCCAGCGAATGGGTTCGGCGCCGCGCACCAGGTGATCGAAGATCGGTGTGGCGTCGGCGCCGGCGACCTCTCCAATGGCCGCCTCTCCAGCCCCTGGCGGATAACCCACGTCGTCTGCTTCGTAGAAATCTCGCCATAGCTGGCGAAGCGCATCGGCCAGCATCTTCTCCCCGTCGCTCTGGTCGCGGATCCACAGGTCGATGAGCCAGGCCACCAATTCTCCTTTGAGATAATAGGAGACCGAGGCGTTTTTCGTATTCTCATTTCGCCGATACAGACCGATCCAGGCGTTGAAGCTCGACTCCTCCAAAGATTCCACCAGCCGCCCCGGCACCTCGTGAAGCTGAGTGATGCGCTTTTCCAACAACTCCATATATTTGCCGGCGCCGATGATATCGGCCAGCAGGAGGTGGTAGGTGTCGAAATAGCTGGTCATCCCCTCTACGGCCCACAGGGCCCGGGTATAATTTTCGCGCTGGTAATCAAAGGGGCCCAGCGCCTCCGGGCGCAGCCGCTTCACATGGTAGGCGTGATAGTGCTCGTGGCTCAGCAGTCGAAGGACGTTGGCGTAATCGTCGTCGTATTCCCCGTCCTCATCGCGCTGCGCATCCCACAAATATTTCGGTGAGAAGAGATTGACCGAGCTGTGGCGATGCTCGAGGCCGCCCCACTTTCCGGGGATGACGTGATTGATGAAAACGTAGCGATCGTAGGGGATCCCGCCATACATCGACGCATTTTGCTCCACGATCCTGGGAATCTGATCGCGAAAGGGCGTCAGATCGACGTCATCTTCGGACCACACCAGGAAGCGATGGGGGACGCCCCGCACCTCAAAATCGAAATATTGATGGGGCCCCATCTCCACGGGAGTGTCGAAGAGCTCATCCACGTCGTGGGCCAAAAAGCGGTTACCCTTCGGCCATTGCGACTGCCCGTCGTCTTCGACGTCCACCGGCTCGAGGCCGCAGAAGACCTCCCATCCCTCGGGGGCTACCACCTCTAAGCCCACGGGCTCGTCCATTCGATCTTCTAGATACAGACAGGTGGCCACGCAATTGAAGAAGCCGTGGGCCTCGTCGAGGTGATTATGTCGTGGCGAGATCTCGAAGGCGTAGACCTTATAGTCCACGGTGATCGTCTCACAGCCCTGGACATCCACATTCCAGGTGGCCTTGTCGCTCTTTTCGACGGCGCGCCGTTGGCCATCCTCGTCGATGACCTTCAGATCCATGACGTGCTGGGCGTACTCGCGAATCAGATAGCTGCCCGGCGTCCACACGGGCATGCGCAAGGCGATGGTCGACTTCTCATCGAGCCCGGAGACGGTCATCTCCACATCGAAGAGATGGCCCTTGAGGTCCCGTGCGGCGACGACGAAGGAAATGGCAGGTTGCAAAATAGTCCTCCAGACAAAAAAAACAGGGGCCGCGGCGGTTGGCCGCGGCCCCTGTATTATTCACACGCCGACGCCGACCGCAAACTCCTACTGCTCGACCTGCCGTCGGCTAAAGCTGACCTCATGGGTGTTGGGATAGCGCTGGGCTGAAAATTCGCCGCTATAGCTATCGTCGCCCTGAGCCTCCAATTCGAGGGTATACAGCTCTTCGTCATCGGTGGTGGGGTTCCACTTTACCACCACCGCGGCGCCGCTGATGGTGACGTCGGCGATCGCTCCCGTGGTGCCATCTTGCATATCGCTGATGGCAGGACCGGCCAGAAAATCTCCGTCCGCCGAGGATTCACCGTCGTCGTGGAAGATGTCGAAATAGGCCAGAGGCGTATCTCCCTCCACGAAAGCGGCTCGCCAGGAACCCTGCAGGCTGCCGGCGTCGGTCAGCTCCTGGTCATCATCAGGGCCGTGGTGCTCGAAGTACTCATCATCGTAGGGATGGTCTTCGCCCTGATTCTGGTTTTGATTGTCCTTATTAGTCGTCTCACTATTGTCACCGCCCTGGTTGCCGCCGCCGACGACGACCTCCTGCTGACAGGCCGTGCCCATGGCCACCACCAGGCTGACCGCAGCCAGCAGGGCCAGCCAGGAGGTGAGGAGCGAGCGAGTCGTCATGTATTTCTTGGTTCGTGAACTCATCTTAAAACCTCTCCTTTCCTCAATTGACAGGGACATAGACGCTGGCGCAACTGGCGCCGCCGGAGCGGATATTTCCGCAATAATCGGAGCATGCCACGCCGTTGCCCATCGAGATTTCGATATGACCGTGGACGGCGTGGTATCCGGCGCAGCCCCGATCCCAGGCGATAATCGCACCCGCCGGGGCCTCCGTGGGCGCCATAGACACTCGCTGAAAGCCCATCTGGGCCAGCCGATTCGGGTTGGGGTCGGCGTTGCATCGGAAGCCGTAGGCCGACAGATGGAAGCGATAGGTGGTGCAGGGCCCGGTGCTGTCGAGCAGCGCCCAGCTCACGCCGGCCCGCTCCAGGGCCCGCTTGACGAAGCGCCAGCAATGACCGGTGGAGAAACCACCCGTGCCATTCTGGCAGCGGGCTCCGCCGGAGGCGGGGTCGTAGCATTTGCCACCTTCCTGGGCCAATAGATTGCCCATGGACTGGTCATAATTGGTTCCGTCGGCGAGCTGCGTATTCTCGGTCTGGCCCTCGGGGATGGTCCCGTCGTAATCGGTGACGGTGATGACGATCTCCTTTCGGACCACTTCGTTGCCCTGGGCGTCGAGGCCGCGGGCGGCCACCGTGCGCTCTCCGAAGTACTGAATCTCGTAGAATACCTCGTAGCTATTGCTCTGATTGGTCGAGGTGCCGATGGTCCAGTCGTCGTCGATCACATCTTCGGCGTGCTCGGGCACGAAATACTCCACCTCCACGATCTCGGGATGGTTCGACAACACCTTGAAGGTCACGTCCGGAGTATAGGACTCGCCCGCTTTGGGAGCGATGAACTCGAAGCCGTATTCACCGTCGGTGACGTCGTCGCCGTCGAAGACAAAGTCCGACTCGTCCAGAGTCTGCCGCCAGTTGCCCCGGGCGCTGCTGTCGAGCACTTTCCAGTTTCGGCCGTCGTTGGAGACCATAATCTTGGCCGTCCCCGTCGGCTCGCAGCTCGCCATGGCCGGGTTATAGGAGGCCTGGGTGACAAAGAGGATATCTCCCACTTTGGCCGGCTTCGACAGCTCGACGACCAGGTCGGCTCCTTCTGGCACACCGGCCACCGTCTGCGGCCGGTCATCACAGGAGGCGTTGTCCGGCTCACCAAGGGCCGCTCCCGGGTTGCTCGCCCCCGGGCTGCATAACACCTGGCTGGCGGGAATGAAGTCCCCGCCGCGCTCGACGTAGATGGCGTCCACCTCGAAGCCTTCAACCACGTCGTTGTCGGCCGTCGGCGAGTTACTCACTCCCTGGACCCGCACGTATTTGAATTCGTCCACGTCGGTGCCGCCAGAAGCTCCGCCGCCCTCGTTGACGTCGGTGCAGGTGGCGTCGGCACGGGCCGTATGGACCACCTGGTCCAACTGGTTGCGAAGGTGGGTGCCCGGACATTGGGTGGCCTGGCCGGGCCACTCACCGTGGCCTTTGACCCGGTCTCGATTCAAATCGATATCATATTTATCACCCAGGTAACGAAGCATCTGGGCCAGGCTCTGAATCTGAGCGTCCGACGGCCCCTGATTCTGGTGATAGCTGCCGATAAGGGCGATCCCCAGGTTACCGCTATTATCATTGCCCACGTGGGCCCCCATGCGGTTCTCCGGGTTGCCGCGGTAGATGGTGCCGTCCCAACTGATCAGGAAGTGATAGCCAATATCGGCCCAGCCCTGATTCATATGCCACAGCTGAATCTGGTTGACCCAGTGGGCGCCGTCGCCGGCCTCGTTGGGCGTGACCGTATGGTGCACGGAGATTCGATTCGGCGTGTGGTGGGATCGGTTGGCGTTGGGAGTGCGCGCGTTCCAGGAGGAGCGGGGCAGGATATTCGGCGTCTGTGAGGGGTCGACACAGCCAGGGGTCGAGCTCGCCGTGGCCGGCGCGATATTGCATACGTCCTCACCCGATCCGGGAGGCATGGAGCCGCCGTCGGGAGATTGTCCCGCACATTGGCTCTCTTCAGCCACTCTGGCACGGATATCATCGCCATAATAGGCACGCAAAATTCGCTCGTAGTCCCAGCCCGCATTGGCCATGCAGGTGGCGCCGTTTTGGGACTTCGCCCCCCGGTTGGCCGGGTTGGCCGGATGGCCCAGGGAGGTGGGCTGCACGTTGCCGCCGGTCAGGCCCTCGTTAAAGGTCACGTATTGCTCTGTATTGGTCGGGTCGCTGTCGCCCGATCCGGCCTGACAGCTCGAGCCCGAGGGAATCGCCCCGGCCACGTAGAAGCCGGCGATGAGCCGATCACCGTGGACCAGCACCTGACCGGCCGTCTCTCGGACCGCCTGCCGGTGCAGGTCGGTGACCTCGGCGTAATCGCATTGATAGACCTGGTCGGCCGTGGTGGGCTGCAGAGGTCGATTCTCGGCGGTCGTGATAAACGCCGCGTAGGTTCGCGCCGCCACGGCCTGCGCCTTGAGCGCCTCCAGCGGGGCGTTGCCATTTTCACAGGCCACCACGCTGGGCAGGTAGTCGTTTTCCACGTCCACCGCCCCGTGGCCCTCGATCTGCACCGAGCAAAAGGAGCTCAATTGATGAATCCGAACCTCCGTATCCTCCTCAAGGTTCAGAGCTCGAAATGGCTCCTCCTCATCGGCCAGACCGCATCCTGTGACCAGGAAGACTGCCGCCATGACCATCGCTAAGGAAAGCCGTCCTCTAACGACCCACTGCCTCGGTTTATTTTTTTTCATGACTCGACCCATTTGGAAGCTCCGCGCACCTGACCAGAATCTCATTAAAACCCTCTCGGCATCTGGCGTGACCACGCCGAAAGGACTACGCGTCATTTGGACGACCTACAGGCTTTGCATAAACCGTACCTGCTCTTCAAAAAGAGGGAAAGGATCGTCGTCGAGATCGCCAGATCACCAGACATCATGCGCAAACAAAGCACACTAGAATACTTTTACCCACACTATCCCACACCCACCTTCATCTCCCTTGCCGGGAATCGAGCGCTCTATGGTGTGGACACAATCCCCCACGGGGACCCGGGGGGTGTGACAAGTTTGCACACCTTGTGGGGTAGTTGCGGAGGCAGATGAACCCCAGAGATCGCTACCCAAACGAAACACCAAACGAGATCGCAAGATTTATTCATGCGAGGTCGAGCGAAGCAGAGAAGTACGCCCAACCCACGCGCCCCATGTAGTAGCAGTTTCCGCACGCGTAGTTGCCGTGGCACCCCAGGTGTCGCAGACGACGCTCCACCTGAGGCTACTCTGTCTCGGCAAACGACGCCTCGACGGCACGAATACTACGCGTGCGGGAACAGCAACGGCGTGTGCGTTGGGAGAGTGGATAAACCCCAGAGATCGCGACCCAAACGAAAAACCTCATATAGTAGAAGTTTTAGCAAGCGCTGAAGCTGATCTATTGCCTCGATTCATACCGCCACCTATAGTCCGCTCCCACTTTATTGATTTTGACTTTTGGTGAGGCGAGTGATGGCCAGCGAAATGATTGACCGCCCGATTTTGATGACTGGATTTCCCGGCTTTTTGAGTGACCATGTGGTCGCCGAACTGGCGGAGCGCACGTCGGCCCCCCTTCATTTTTTGGCTCTGCCGTCGACCCTCGACGTCGCCCGGCGATGTATGGCTCGTCTCGAGAGAGATCATCCCTCGCTCGTCGATCGGTGGGAGCTGCACAGCGGTGATATCACCGATCCCACGCTGGGATTGGACGCCGAGACCTACGATCGGCTCACCAAAGAGGTGGGTGTCGTCTGGCATCTGGCGGCCATCTACGATCTCTCCGTTGACGAGTCCCTGGCCTACAGGGTCAACGTGACAGGCACGATCAACATCCTGGACTTCTGCCTGGCCTGTGACGATCTGGAGCGCCTCAATTACGTCTCCACCTGCTATGTGGCAGGCGATCGAACGGGGCATGTCCTGGAGTCGGAGCTCGATCTGGGCCAAGATCACCACAACCACTATGAGAGCACCAAATTCTGGGCCGAGGTAGAGGTGCAGCGGCGCTGGGAGGAGATCCCGACCGCCATTTTTCGACCGAGCGTGGTCATTGGCGACTCCCGCACGGGAGCCACCAGAAAATACGACGGCCCCTATTTCGTCTTCCAGCTTCTATACCGCCTGCCCCAGTGGCTGCCCGTGCCCAACGTGGGCCAGGGCCATGCCCGGGTCAACCTGGTGCCCATCGACTTCGTCGCCCGCGGGCTCGCCGAGTTGGGCCACCGCCCCGGCACGGAGGGTCAGGTCTATCAACTGGCCGATCCCAACCCCATGACGGCCCGCCAGGTCGTGGACCGAGTCCTGGAATTGATGGGGCGAGATCCCACCCGAGGAAGTCTGCCCGCCAGTTGGGTGGAGCGCGCCCTGTCGAATAGCACCGTCGAGGAGTGGACCGGCCTGCCCCGCGAAGCGCTGACTTACTTCAACCACAGCGCACACTTCGACACCACCAACGCCACGGCAGCGCTGGCCGAGGGCGATCTCTATTGCCCCCACCTGTCGACCTATCTCGACGATATCGTGGACTTCTTCCTGCGCCATCCCGACGGCCCGCCCGGGGTTGATCTCAAGGATTCGTGATCGACTGGCTCGCCCCTTCTAACAACCCAACTCAATCGTCGGGCCAGGTCGGCGACGACGGCGCCGGGGCGGCCGGCCCCAGCGGTTGCTCCATGGCGATGCCCAACAATTCCGAATAGGGCTGGTAGCTCTCGAGTTTGAGGCGGGTGATCGCCGTGGGGGTCTTCTGGTTGGCCACCGGCGTGGGCGGGACCAGGGCGTCGAAATGAAAGCGCACCGGTATGGTCCAGCCATGGGGAAAGGTGACCTCCCCTTCTCGCACGCTGTGGGTGACCCCGTAGCGTATTCCCGCTCCAACGGCGGGGATCACCGACTCGCCAAGACCAAAGCTGGCCGCCGGCCCAAGGGGTCCACCGCCGCCGGCGCCGAGCTCGAAGGTGCCGCCGCTGTCGTCGACCAGATCACGGGCGTAATTGCTGCCGCCCAAAACCGCCGTCGGGCTATTGGTCATTTGATCGGCATTATTGGCAAATTCGAGCTGCCCGTGCGGCGCCCGGGTCCGCCGATGGGATTCACCCCAATGGCCCCCCGCCGACAGGGCCTGATAGGTCTGAACTTCCTCGGAGCGCACGTCCGTATTGAGGCCGTCGATGCGCTGGCGAAGTTGTTGTTCCGCGAAGAATTGGCGGTCTTCGTCGGCGCCGCTGGCCGGATGGGCGTGGGGCTGGCCGGGGTCGTTATATCCCACCGGATCGTGGCCCGCCGTGGTGTGATGGAGGGCGTCATCCCACAGATCACGGTGGGCCCGGTTGACCTCGTCGGTGACCACGTGGCCGGCGGCTCCCATATAGTAGACGAAGGCCATGACGGCCACGAAGATGGGCAGGGTGATCGCAAACTCAGTGAGCGACGTACCTCGCTGATCGCCGTCGAGGGCGGCCGCCCCGACAGCTATCCAACGACCTAACCAATGACCTATCCGTCGACAACTCATCGGGCCACTCCTTCGATTGTGGATTGTCCCATCGCCCGGGAGACCCGCTCGAAATAGACCAGGTCGTCAAAGAACTCGCCATCGGGATTGGCGATCTCGCCGCGGGAAAACTCACCGTGCATCCAGCCGCTCAACACCAGGTGGTCCAGGACCAGATGATAGATACCGTTGAAGTCGTAGCCTCGCTCGCGGAACTCCCGGGGCAAGGAGACGGGACGCATCCGCGCCGTCCAGGCCGGCAGCCACAGGTCCGGGGCCCGTTCGGCCTGAAAAGAGATCTCCGATCGGGCCATGCCCCAATAGCCGCCAGGCCGATATAGCCGCGCCTGCAGCCCCGAACTATCGGCCTCTTCATAATCCCCGCCGGGGACGTCGTATTTGTCGCGCAGGGCCCCGAAATAGGCGGGCTGGTTATGATAGGTGAGCACCAGATTGGAGGTGGAGAACATCCAATCGGCCTCGCTGTCGAAATTCTGAATCCGCCAGGGGCTGCCGTAGGTGCCCAGATCCCGATAGGTGCGGTCTAGGCCGTGGGTCATCAGATGGGTGGCGCCCCGCTCGATGACCTCTGTTTTTCGCGCCCCATATTGGGATCGCTCGCGGTGGAGTTCGACATTCATCTGGTGTTCCCACTCCCAGGTCGAGCCCAGCTCGAGATGACCGGCGATGACGTCGTCCCAGAAGGTGGTGTCCCGCTTCACCGGGAGTCGATCGAGGCGAGTCACTATATTGAAGCTCACCGACCCGCCAGCCTGGGCCATCACGGGATTGACCAGGCTGGTATGCGATCCTCTCGGCACTCCCCGGGGCGGGGGAAAGCTGGTGGCCAGGGTCGCCCCATTTCGCTGCGCTCGAAGCACGGCCTCGCTCCAGCCCCACCAGGGAGTGATCGACGTCAGATACTCCTGATAATTGTCCAGGGCCCGAAGGTCACCCAGATAATACCCCTCATTGGCGCCGTAGGTCTGATAATCGTTGTCATGCTCGGTCCAATACAATTCGGTATTGCGCTCGAGCATCTCCTCGTCGCAATTATCGGGATCGAGCTCGCATTCCTGAACCAGCCGGAAATACCACTCCGTATAGGCCTCGAACATGCTCTCGTAGACGGCGTGGACCCCGAAGATGGAGCGCTTTCCGATATTGGAGAAGGCCATCATATTCATGGATCGGGCCTTGACCGAGGCCTGGCTAAAGGCAGCGGAATCGGCGCTGGCCTGAGATTCGGTCTTGTCATGGGTCAAAAAGATCCCGTCCATGACCAGCCAGCCCATGAGCAGCAAGATCAGGATTGCCGCCAGGCAGATCAACAGCACCGCCCCCTCTTCATCGCCCTCGGCGGCGGCGAAGCGACGACCGGCGCGGGCCCACCGGCCCGCTCTGTTATCGTCGGGGCAACTCGGCATTGGGCGTCACCTGTGATCGAAAATAAGCGTCTCGTTCAATGGACATATAATAGCCCGGCGCCCCTCCCAGAGAGCTCGACTCTCCAAAGATGGGTCCCACCAGGGGGAAGGTGATCTGATGATGATAGGTCAGCTCCACGCCGACCTGGCTGCCGGAGTTGATGACGTCCAGTTGGACGGCCATATAGGCGGAGCTAAATTTTCGCACCGTGCGCTCCGCATAATTGGAGCCGTCCAGGGCACGAACGAAGGTCAGGGCGTCGGCGGTCTCGAAGGAATCCATCCCCTCGGCGTCGCTCAAGGCCTCACGGCCCGAATCATTGGGCGGGTTGGCCATCTGGCTGGCCAGCAGAGTGGCCCGCATCTTCTCGAATTGAAGGCTGTCCCCGGAGCGCCCGGCGGCGAAATTCGACGGCGCCACAGGGGTCATCGCCGCCGCCACCTGGAGTCGGGCCATCTCCTCGACTTGCCCACTGGTCACGCCCATGCGCGGCGACCCGACCAGGGGATCGACCTCGGGCGCCCATACCCAGGCGGTGCGCGCCGCCTGAGTGGTGCCGTAATTGAGCAGCATATTGGCCAGATTATTTACCGCCAGTTGAGATACACCCAAAATGATCAGCAGCAATACGGGCATGACGATAATGGTCTCCGTAATCGCCGTGCCCCGCTGCCGCGATAGAAGGCGCACCTCATTTTTTCGGTTGCTCAGCAACCCGCCGGCTCCCAGGTAGAGGAGGGTCCAGACCAGGGCCGACAGGACCAGGTGAATCGCCAGCTCCGTGGCGAAAAAGGAGGCATCACCGAAGGCCTGATGGGCCGACACAACCCATCGGATATGGCCGGTTCCGATGGACGCAAAGGCGATCAACGCCGCCACCACGGCAAGGCCCGTCAGATGAACGCAGCCCATTGCCAGAAGGCCGGCCCAACCGCAGCGACGCCCCCGGCCTGGCCGGCTGCTTCCCCTGTTGTCGGACTGGTCATTGATCATCGTCGCTCTTTCTGACCTTGCAGATTAATTCACTCACCCTCTTCGGGGGCGGAGCTCTTCGAACCTGGTCGACATAAATGCAAAGATGAGGCCAACGGGAAATTGTGGTCTATAATGATGCTACACTGTCCTACATCGTGCCACACTGTCACACCTCATGGGAGAACCCACCACAACAGGTGGCGATCAACGATCTATAGCTCACCGGCAGCGCGACGGCGGCGCAGTTCCTCTCGCATATCCTCCGACACCTGGCGATCCACATCGGTCCGCGACAGATCTTCTTGCGAATTTCGGCGAACTTCGTCGCGTCGACGCTCCCTCTCCTCTTCGACCGAGCGAAGTCGCTCTTGCGATTCCGGGGTATGATCGGCCCACAGCGGTCGCCCGAGGTGAACCCCGTCGGTGCCCACCTCGACGTCGGACCGCCCCCGGCTGGAGCGATCGACGGTAAAGACCGGCTTTCCTTCAGCCTGCCTTCGCATCGCCGCCGATCCCATTCGAATCGAGCGATCCAGATCTTCCACCCCATAGGCAGACAATGCACGGGTCACCAAAAACCGCGCCGACTCCACGGCGGTCTCGCGGTTGGCCTCTCGGGCGGCGTCGCACCACTGGACCACATCGACTCGCGTCGAACGCCCCGGCGATAGAGCACCCGCGCAGGTCCGGTTGACGAAGTTCACCGCCGCAAAGGAGAAGAGCGGGTCATCGACGTCGAGCCCACATTGGGTGTCGATCGTCGTCGACAGGGTGCGGGCGATGAAGTCCGGGGCCTCGTGTTCGGCCATCAGGTGGCAGCCGAGATGACTGGTCCAATGAAAGAGATCGCCCGGCGCCCAGCGCAACGCCCCATCGACAGCTTCTTCGGACAGCAAGGTCGCCGCCGGCAGGTCCACCGCCTCGGCGAGCGCCAAAAAGAGCGACTCCTGAAGCGCTTCCGGCCAGGCGTTGGGTTTGACGGCCAGTCGGTCCTGGCCCTCGATATGCTCCGAGAGGGTCTGGCCACAACAGCGGGCGGCCTCTTCATTGGGCGCGCCCAGAGCGCACATCAAAAGTGTGGGCCTGCCGTCGGCACCGTGGAGATCAGCCAGCCTGGGATAGGCCGCGGCTTCGGCGCATATCTGGTCCGCGTCTGCCCTGTCTCCCTGACCCATCCAGCCCGCATACCAGGTCTCGCGAAGATGGCGCGAGATTCGCACCAGCTCTCCTCGCTGGGGATCTTCCAGGCTCTCCAGACACTCCATGGCTACCACGGGCCGGTCCACCAGAGCCCCTCTCATGCGGTCGACTCGATGGGGCTGATCCGACGCCAGCACTCGATGGCAGGCCCGTGACGCCACCCCGTCGGCGCCATCCTCGGCGGCGACGAGCATCGCCTCCAGGGGGATCAGATCGCCGGCGGCCCAGATCACGGCCACCCGGTAGGGCTCGGCCGCCCAGGCCAACAGGGGAATCCCGAAGGTCGCCAGCAGAGCTACTGCCGCCGCCTGATCGACCGGCCTGGCCCCCCGGGTATGCCAGACCACATAGCCCCCCACCGGCACCAGGACCGCCCCCAGAAACAAAAGAATCGGCGTCAGGGGAGCAAACCACTCCAGGACAGCGAAAAAGAGAATCAACGAGGCCGCCAAAAAGACGGCGGGCACCACCCAGCGAAGCCGCTCCAGCGCGTCGTCTTCGCGCTCCCCCGTATCGTATATCAGCGTGACCCGCGACCGGGTGGGCTGTGATTTATCTTTCGCCATCAACGATCTCGAAGGGCAACGAAATTAGTTCTCAGAGGCCTGTGTAAAAATGCCAGACCACCTCTACTTTGTCGATGCCTGCCCTCGGCGTTCGCTTCGCTCACGGTAGTTATGCTCGCTTCGCTCGCGTGGTTAGTGGTTTTTAGTTGGTAGTTCAGAGATCGAGATGGATTGGAAAACTGGGTTCGCCGCAGGGCGCCGTTAACTATCGTGAGCGAAGCGAACATAACGACAAACCACAAACAACCGTGTGCGAAGCGCGCGATCGTTTGAATTGACGGCATCCGCCGTCTATACTCCACATTTCAAGGCGTACCATACGCAGGCGACGCCCATGGACAGCTCCGATGCCGGTGGCGCCCCCCCTGCTCTCAAATAGCTCAATGGATATATAAATGACCATGAACACTGAGACTACGCTGTGTCGAGCCCTGGTTGCAGTGGCGATGGTGGCAATATTGTCCGCCTTCACCGTCGGCTGCGGTGACGACGTCGACGCCGGAGGCAACGATGGAAATGCCAATCTCGTAGAACCCGACGCCGGCACCGACGCCGACGACCAACCCGACGCAGACGGCTCAGATACGGACCTCCCTGACGCCGACGAGCCCGACACCAGTGAGCCCGACGCAGGCGAACCAGACGCCGACGAGCCCGTCGATCCCGATCCCCCATCGCTCGCCGTCGACGCCCTGCGCCCCGACCGTGGCACCGTCGACGGGGGCACCCACTTCGTCATCGACGGTGAGGGCTTTACGTCGCAGACGGTGGTCCTCTTCGGGGCCGCTCAGGTCGAGACGGTGGTCGTCGATGGTGCGCTCACGGGCGTGACGCCCCCCAGCGACGTGACCGGACCGGTGACCGTACGGGTCATCGACGAACTCACCGGCGAGGCCACGCTCGTCGACGGATTCACCTACGTGGAGCCCCTGGAGGTCGAACTTATTCAGCCCTGGATGCTCCCCGTCGACGGGGGCGTAGAGGTCACCCTGGAGGGCCGAGGATTTTCGGAGAATACACGCGTCGTCGTCGGCGATAGCGCCGCAGGCCAACATGAATTTGTCCACTCCGGCCGCATGCGCTTCGTCGCCCCGCCCCACCCGGAGGGCCAGGCCGATCTGCGACTCATCGACGATCACGACCACCTCGAGCAAGCGGAGGCACTGACCTATGTGGCCCCCGTAGAGCTCGACTCCGTCGCCCCCCCCTATGGCAGCGTCGACGGCGGCGATGAGGTGACCCTCTACGGAGCGAAATTTGACGACACGCTTCAGGTCTTCTTCGACGAGGTGCCGGCGACCAATATCACCGTGGCCGGCGACGGGACTTCGGCCACGGCGACCACCCCTGCCGGCACGGCCGGCTTGGTCGACGTGCGCGTCGAAACCGCCAGCGACGGCGATCGTATCATCGACGGATTTGCCTATCTCGACTCCGGTGATGGCAGCCTGCGCCTCGACGGCGTCGTCCCCGATCGCGGCGAGACCGCCGGCGGTGAGCGGGTTTATCTGACCGGGCATTTTCCGGGAATGACCGACCCCGTGGTCACCTTCGGCGCCCAGACAGCCACTCTGGTCTCCGCAGAGGAGCTGGTCATCGCCGTGGACACCCCCGGCGCCTCGAACGCCGGTGCCGTGGACGTGACCGTCGAAGAGAACGGCCAGAGCGTGTCCGCCGTCGACGGCTTCACCTATTTCGTTCCCCTTCAGATCGATACAGTCACTCCCGAGCAGGGCGATGTCGGCGGTGGCACAGACGTGGTCGTCACCGGTAGTGGCTTCGATTCTGTCGACGAGCTTCGCCTGGCCGGACTGTCCGTCGACTTCGAGGTCATCGACGACGAAACCATCGAATTTACCACCCCCGCCGCCAGCCCGGGCCCGGCCGATCTCCAGCTCTTTGGCGACGACGGCCGCTCGGCTATCGAAGAGGAGGCATTTTTCTTCCTCGCCGACCTCGAGCTGTGGAGCTTCGACCCCATCCGGGGCTCCATCGCCGGCAACACCTATGTCGAGATCCGGGGCACGGGCTTTACGGACGACACAGAGATCTTCTTTGGCGGCGAACAGGCCCCTCAGGTCGAGCGCCTCAACGCCTATACCCTGGCGGTGCGCACCCCGCCCCATCCCAGCGACGTCGTCGAGGTCACCGGCGAAGCGGACGGGCTGCAGGCACAGGCCCCCGAATTATACACCTACTTCAACCCCGGCTCGGCCACCGGCGGGGCCTGGGGCAACCCCATTGACGGGGCGGTCAACGTCACGGTCTTCACCATGCAGGGCCAACCCATCGAGGGGTCCTTCGTCATGCTCTCCACGATCGCCCAAACGCCCTACTCGGGGGTGACCGACGCCACCGGCCGGGTCACCCTGTCGGGCCCCGATGTCTTTGGCGAGCAAACCGTCACCGCCACCGCCCCGGAGCATACGAGCACCACCGTCCAATATGTGGACGCCGAAAACGTCACCATCTTTTTGCACCCCGAGGCCGACGGCGATCCGCCGTTTCCGCCGCCTCCTCCCACGGCCACCTTCTCCGGTCAGATCACGGGGCTGGACAAATTGGCAACCCCCGCCCCCGACGAGATACTGATGGCCTATGTGGAGTCCACACGGCCCTCCTCGATCTACGACCCCATTCCCGATCCGGGTGGCGAGAATATTGTCTTCGAAGACGGCGAATTCACGATCACTACTCGTATCGGTGAGCTGGCGCTGGTGGCCACGGCCGGCCTCTACAATACGACCACCGAGGAGTTTACGCCGATTCGCATGGGCGTGGCCCGCTATCTGGTAGCCTCCGACGGCGGCGAATACGAGGTCGACATCCCCCTCGACATCCCGCTGAACTCGTCGATCAACGTTAAATTCGACGGCGCCCCCATGGCCGACAACGGCGGCCCCGAGACCAACCGCGTCCAGCTCTTCATCGAACTCGGCGCCGACGGGATCTACGGCCCCATGCATATGCAGGAATTTACGAGCACCTCCGAGATCGTGCCCGTCGACCCGGTCGCTCAATTGGCAGGCGATCTGAGCGACGCTAATTATTTCACGCTCCTCCTCACCGACACCAACGGCGGGCTTCCCTATAGCCAATCCTTTTTGCGCCACGTCGATGAAGTGGACACCACGGTCAATTCCAAGCCTATCGTCTCCACCATCGACGTCATCACCCCCGCCCCCGGAGCTGTCCCCAATAACGGGCTGGTGCAGTGGAATATGCACGGTATCCACCAGCCCGATCTCTATTGGGTGATCATCGAGACCTTTATGCAAGAGCCCGTATGGGACGTCTTCTTGCCAGGTGACGTGACGAGCTTTCAATTTCCGGACTTTCCCGACCTCTCCGAATACGCCATCGAAAACGACGACGGCATCTGGGTGCCCCCCCTTCCATACCCCGGGGGAACCTATCAGATGATCATTTTGGGAATCTCCAAAGAGGGGTTGTCCATCGACGATTTTGCATACGACGATTTGAACCTCGCTCATGCCGATGGATTCAGCGTGGCCGCCATGATCATCGGATTTTGAGCCAACTATCGATGTCGTGAGGAAACAAAATCGGCGGGCATCGCGGTTGCACTCCCTGCCCACCAATCCTTGCGGCGATCAGGAGTCAAGGTGAACCTATTCGCGCGGCGTTCAAATAACCGGTTTGTCCCGGCGCTCATCGTCCTCCTCGCCCTGTGTGGTCTGCTCACGGCCTGCAGTGACGACGGGGCCGGCGATGAGCTCAACGGGGATAACTCAGGCGGCGTGGACGCAGGATTCGACGGCGATGATCAAAACGCCAATGGCGGAGGCGGCACCGATCCCGACGCCGGCGAGGAAGACGCCGACAGACCGCCTCCCAATGACGGCGGCCAGGACTGGGATTGGGACGACGATTTTCGCATCGACTCGGTCATTCCCGCCCGCGGCCCCCTGTCGGGAGGCACCCAGGTTCACGTCCACGGCGCTGACCTCAGCTCGGGAACGGAGCTCTTATTCGGTGACAAGCCCGCCGAGGTGACCCTCTCACAGGGCCAATTGGTGGCCATCACGCCCCCCGCCGAGGCCTACGGCCCGGTCACGGTGCGCGCCATCGCCGCCGACGGCGAAATCTCGGAGATCCCCAACGGTTTCACCTACGCCGACCCCGTACAAGTCGACGACGTGGTGCCCCATATCCTTCCCACCGGCGGTGGCATGGAGATAACTCTGAGCGGCAAGGGCTTCGTCGATCCCATGGGGGTGAGCTTCTCCGGCACCTCTGCGCGGCGCATCGAGGTGGTCAATAACAAGCTGGTCCGCGTGGTGGTGCCCAAGATGCCCCGGGGCTACGCCGACCTTCGAGTCACCGTGCCCGACGACCAGGTAGTGCTAAAAGACGAGCTCTATTTTTTCGACCCCATCGAAGTGGACACTATCGAGGCCGGCATCGGCGATATCGCCGGCGGTGAGGTCGTCACTCTGAGGGGCTCCGGTTTCACATCGGATACGACCGTCCAATTCGGAGGAGTCGACGCCGACGTCCAGGCCGTTGATGTCGGCGCCCAGACGATCACCGTGCTCACCCCACCTGCCGGCAACCCGGGCTATGTCGACGTCTATCTGGCCAACTCATTTGATGCCCGCCGGGTCCACGACGGCTTCTACTACGACGACGGAGCCCAGGATCTTCTCGTCGACGTGCGGCCGGCCGCGGCGCCTTTGTCGGGAGGAACCCAGCATATCGTCTCCGGTCGAAACCTGGACGCTCCAAGCGCCGAACTCTATCTGGGCGGCCAACTGGCGAATATCGTCGACAGCGGGCCCGACTTTGCCCGCATCCAGGCGCCGGCTGCCACCGACGCCGGCCTGGTGGACGTCGTCTTCTATCGAGGTGGTGAGGAAGTGGACCGCCTGGTTGATGCATTCGAATACGTGCCCGAACTCACGTTGAATGAGGTCACCCCCGATTCAGGCTCCGCCGACGGCGGCGACACGGTCGATCTCTTCGGCGCGGGCCTCTCCCAGGTCGACCAGGTCTCCTTTGGTGGACTGGCCGCCGGTTTCCAGGTCATCGACGATGGGCATCTTGAGATCATCACGCCCCTGGCCGAGCCGGGCCTGGTCGACGTGGTCGTCACCGCCGGTGGACAGCAGGCCACTCTGGAAGATGCCTATCGCTTCGAGGGTCCCGTCGAGGTCTGGTCCATGCGCCCCTCCCGCGGGGCCCTGGCCGGCAATACCCATGTCACCCTCCAGGGGCGAGGGTTCCAGGGATTGATCGAAGTCGACGTGGGCGGACTCGATGGCGACGATATTCGACGTATCGACCCGTATACGGTGACCTTTCGAACGCCGCGGGCCAACTCCACCGGCGCCCAGGAGGTCACGCTCAGCGCCGTCGGACAGCAGGCCCAGCCGCCCTATCCCTTCATCTATTTCAACCCCATGAGCAGCTTCGGCGGCGCCTGGGGTCCCCCTGTGGACGGCTCGATCAACGTCACCGTCCTGTCCATGGACGGTTCGCCAGTGGCAGATGCCTTCGTCACTCTCTCCGTCGAGCCCGACACCAACTTCAGGGGCTATACCAACAACGCCGGCCAGGTCACCATCTCCGGCCCGGGTCTTATCGGGCCTCAGACGGTGACCGCCACGGCCGCCGAGATGTCAACGGTCATGGTCCGTGAGATCAACGCCACAAACCTCACCCTGCTCCTCAACCCCATCGTCCCCCCCGAAGGCGACGGCGGTCCCTTTACTCCTCCGCCCATGGCGTACGTCGAAGGTGAGCTCACGATCACCGGCAAGGGTTCCGACCCCGAGGGGGGCGCCGAATATAATATGTCCATCGTCGAGGTCACCCGAAACGCCCTGCTCGGCGGACAACTCAGCCCGGGCCCCGATTCGGTAGTCGCCGGCGAGGGGTTCTTTGAAGTGCGAAGCCGCGTGGGCGATGTGGCGCTCGTGGCGCTCTGTGGCTATTACGACGCCGACACCGACAAATTCACCCCGAAACTCATGGGCGTGCGCCGCTATCTGGCCCTGGCCGACGGTCAACGACAATCGGCAGATATTGAATGTGACATCCCCCTCGACGAATCCCTGGCGGTGCGCGTCGTCGACCCCGTCTATGCCCCCACCGGCCCGACGACCAATCGTATCTGGCCCTATCTGGACTTCGGCTATGAGGGGTTTTATCGAATGCCCGAGCCCGTCACCGACGTGGGCAACCTCCTGGTCGCCGAGCGCCTCCCCGCCGCCGAGGGTGTCCTCGATGATCTGACCTACGCCGTGGTGGCCGGTTCCTATACTGGAAACGGTGGCATCCCCTACTCCCAATTGACCAGGACCGGGATGAGCAACCTGGACCAACTTCACTCCACGGCGCCCCTGGTCGCCGTCCCCGAGCTGGTCCAGCCCGCCTCGGGCGGCACCGTCGGCGACGCCCTCTGGCTGGGAACGAAGGGGCAAAACACACCGGATATGCTCTATATCATCCTGCGAAATGCTTCGGGCCTTCCCGTGTGGACTTTCATCGCCCCCGGCGACGAGGATTATATCCCGATGCCCGAATTTCCCGCCTTCTCCGACCTCCCCCTTGAGGCCCGTCCCGATCCCTACCAGCCCGGTTCGCTCTACACCGTGGCCTACGGCATCCGCATCGACGGATTCAATTACGACGCCTTCACCTTCGGCAGCCTGAGCACCGCCTCCTGGTCGGCCTTCTCCGTGGACACCTGGACATTGCGGCTGGTCGACGGCTTATAGGGCTCCGCTCCGACATTGGGGGCTGCCGACAACTCCCGGCACACACCACTTTCCATCGCGGCGGGCCCTTGTTATCGTCGCCGCCAAATCTGGCTACGTTTTTTTGTATTTTTCCCCCCTCGAGATCCAATGAAAGTCACGCCGATGATTCAGCAATATCTGGATGTCAAAGAGCGATATCCCGATGCGATCCTCTTCTTTCGGCTCGGCGACTTTTACGAGATGTTTTTCGAAGACGCCGTGGTCGTCTCCCGTGAATTGGGGCTGACTCTGACGTCGCGCAGCAAGGGCGCAAACGAAATCCCCATGGCGGGCATGCCCTATCACTCGTCGCAATCCTATGTGCGCGAGCTCATCGAAAAGGGATTTTCCGTCGCCATCTGCGAGCAGATCGAGGACGCCTCCCAGGCCGAGGGCATCGTCCAACGCGACGTGGTCCGCGTGGTCACCCCAGGAGTGCAGCTCGACGAGGAAAACCTCGATGCCAGAGCGCCCAATTATCTGGCCGCCGTCGTCCCCGGCGCCGGCGTATCGGGGGCCACCATCGGCCTTGCCTACCTGGATATTACGACCGGTGATTTTCGGGCCACCGAGCTGGCCGATATCGACGATCTGGTCGCCGAATTGGAGCGCATCGAGGCCCGCGAATTATTGATCCCCGATTCTGCCGCCGAGCGTTTCGAAGAAGAAGCCGACCGCTTTGCAGATGTCTTCTTTCGCGACAAGGGCGAAGACTATTTTGACGCCGAACACCTGCGCGCCCGTCTGGGCGACGGGGTGCGCCTGTCGGGCACCATCGAGGGCGACGCCTTCTTTCTCGACGAAGAAGACGTGGGTCGATTCTTCGAGCAGGCCCGCGACTTTGGCTTTCTCGCCACGGATCTCGTCGAGTCGGCGATGGCCGCTGTGCTCCACTACCTCATCGACACCCAGCGGGGCATCGCCGCCGTCTTGCAGCGCCT
>SLJM01000030.1 GCA_007135085.1 Myxococcales bacterium | reverse complement strand
TGCTTCGATGAGCAATTGGATGGGCGGTCTCGTATCGGGCCGCTTGAGCAGTCCCCGCTTGACCGCCCCGGCCAATCGGCCCGCCAAAACGCCGGGGATATCCGGGCTCTGGGAGCGGTGGGTGTGGGGCCAATCCTCAAACTTTTCGGCGTATAAGGGGTGGCGTCCACCGCTGGCCATCCAGCAGATCAGTACGGATAGAGCGTAGACGTCGCTCCCTTCACGGGGCGCTTCGCCCTCCCATAATTCGGGCGCTGCATAGGGGGCAAGGTCGGGATGGGAGGCAAGGTCAAGGGGGGTCGACACCAGCGGGAGATCTTTGAGCCAGATCCGTCCTGCACCGTCGACGATCAGGGCGTCCGGGTTGAGGCGCCCATGGACATACTTTTGAGCGTGCAAGGTGCGCAGTCGATGGGCCAGCGCCAGCGCCCATCGTGGCCAGTCTTCGACGGCCCGCTCCGACAACGCTGAAAGAGCCGTGCCCTCTACGGCCGGTCGGGCGCAGAGGATCCATCGCCCCTCTTCGAGTTCCAGTTGTCGGCGCTCCCCATCGGAGAGTCTCCAAAACCGCTCCCAATGAACTACCCCTGCGGCCTGGGAAAGACGCACCGCGAAGGGATCGTCGAAATCACACCGGAAAGCGTGCACCACCCGGGAGTGCCCACCGTCGTCGATTCCCCAGATCTTAGCGCCCCCCTTCAGGGGCTGACCGGCCTCTTGGATTAATTTCGCTATGAGCTCCATCACCACACCGCCGCTTTCTTTGGGCGTACTTCTGTCATTTCTGACAATGGTGGCACAGCGGTCAGCCAAACGCCAGAAAATCGCAATGCCGCGACCGGGATCAATCCATAAAGTGATCCTGCAGCCGCAGCGCCCCGCGTACGGCCTGAGTGGCCATGATACGCAGGGGCTCGGGCGGCCACGGCGGTACGGTGCGGTCGACGAAGAAGATCTCCGTTCGTTTTGTGGACTTGCCCAATACCAACTCCGCCAGCGTCTTGCCGTTGAGGTGGGTCAGGGAGACACCGTGGCCCGTACAACCGACACTATACAACAACCTGCCCCCCTTGAGGGTGCCCATAGCAGGCGCCATGTCGAGGGTCACCGAGACCGGGCCGCCCCAGCGCATGGCGATCTTCAGATCCGCCAGTTGTGGAAATAAAAAGCGTAGATCTTGTTCCAGTCGGGCAAAGACCTGCTCGTCTCCATCGCGGTCCATATTATTGCCGAAGGGAATCTTTACGTCGCTTCCCCCAAGGAGCAGCCGATTGTCGTCGGTGAGCCGGAAATAATGGATCATATTTCGGGCGTCTTCTAAGCCCTGGCGATTCTGCCAGCCGATCTTTTGGAAGTGCTCATCGCTCAACGGCTCAGTGACGATCACGTAGGTAAAGGCCGGGGCCTGCTTCGATTTGGCCAGGGGCAGCAAATGGGTATAGGCGTTGGTGGCCAATACGGCCCGATCGGCCTCCACGGTGCCCCCGGGTGTGGTCAGACGAACCCTGTCGCCGGCCTGGATATCCTCCACGGCGCTTCCCTCGTAGATGGTCACCCCCATGGATTCGACGACCTCCTTCATACCCCGGATGAGCCGGGCCGGATCGAGGATCGCCGAGTCGGGCTCGTAGGCCGCTCCCCTAAAATTTGGGGAGCGAACATGCTCGGCCACCTCGTCGGCGTCGAACCATTTGATCTCGTCGATCCCCATGGACTGGGCAAATTCGATCTCCTGGCGAATTCGGCGTTCATAGCCCTCGGAGGTGGCGAGCCGGAAAAAACCGGTATGCTCGTAGCCACATTCGATCTGATGTTCTTCGACCAGGCTTTTGACCAATCCCACGGCGTCGGTCATATAGTCGTGGGCCCGCAGGGTGTCCTCTTTTCCGAAGCGCAATTTGGTCATGGCCATGGAAAAGCCAAAGAGCTTCATGGAAAAGCCGGCGTTGCGGCCGCTGGCGCCATAGCCCACCAGATCGCGCTCCAGCACGACCACCTCCATAGAGGGATCCATTTTTTTTAAAAAATAAGCCGTGGTAATCCCCGTATAGCCGCCGCCGACGATGGCCACATCAACTTTTTCGTCTCCCTTTAGGGACGGGCCCGGTCTCAAATCGAGGCGACTTAGCCAGAAGCTCTTTTCTCTGTAGTCATTCATCGGTAGGTTCCACTCCGTAGTCAGTACCAGATCACTGATAATAAATTGCAAGCAAGATCGCGACCACCCTGTTAAATACTCAGGATCCGGGCCCAGAGGGTCTGGTTATTGCGAAAGTTTTGCGCCTCTACCCCGGCAAACGCAACCTTTTCGTGATCACCACAGATCATATACATCAGGTAACGCTATGAGCGAACTCCTCGACAAATTAGCCTCTGTACCGCAGATCGCCGACGACGAGCTCTGCCGACGCCTACTCCCTCTGGTCACACGGCGCACGGGATTGACCAGCTCGGGCTATCCCTATTTCGAGCGCCGCACCTTCGAGGACTTTCGCGACACCATCGCCTACCTCTTTAACTGCGGCGCCGCCGTCCTGGAGGCCCTGGAACTCATCGAGGACGGGGCTGAGAAGGTGGACTTAAGTGACGAAGAGCGAAAAAACCTGGCCCGCGGTTGCCGGGTGGCCGGGCAGATGACGCGCACGGCGGCCATCACTTCACCGACCGACCTGTGGCTGCTGCGCCATATCATCGGCGTCCACTCCGAGCTTGGGCTCACGGAGCGCCTTTTGGCCGGCGAGGCGATCCACCCTGAATTTTGCACCGTCGACGTCAGGGGCAAAGAGGAGTCACTCGACGCCGAGCAATTGGCCATCGATCTCAATTTTTTGCTCGCCAGGGGCATCGTCGAACAATACGACGAGAGCTACCGTATCGCCGGTCACACCAGAGTCCGGGAATTGCTGCGCACTCTGGGACCCATCGCCGAAGGGGAGCCCATCCCGGCGACGCCGCTGTGGAAGAAGCTCTTTGACGGCGACGATCTGACGGGACCGGAGATCGAGCAATTAGAGGCCCTGGAGAGACTGGGCCGAGGCATCCCCTCGGGACGCACCGATCTGGAACAGACCCACTGGGTGCCCACCGTCGACGAAGTGCGAACGGGCTATCTGCTGGTCCCATTGGTGCTCGGTCTGCGCGCCGCCGGCCAATGTGAGGGCCGCGCCTTCGGCGACCGGCTCAACGCCGCCGAACTGGTGCCTCAATTGGAGTCTCTCCCCGATCTACTGGCTCCTCAATACCAGTCTTTGGCCGGACTGGCCCTGCGGATATTGAGCGCCGCCGGCTGGGTTCGCCCCTCGGATCAGGGATTTGCGATCACTCGACTGGGAGCCCGCGGCTTTGCTCGCGCCCCCGGCCCTTTCGGCATCATCCAGACCTATCACCCCTATATGTCCCAGGCCCGCCAGATTCTGCTCGGCGGACGAAGCAGCGTCTGGGTTCGCCGCGGGGAAAATATCGGCGCCAGCCAGGACGCCAACCGAAAGACCTTCCGAATTGCCAACGACGCCCTCGATCGGTTTTGCCAGGATACGGGCTTTGAATATGAGGTCTTTATCGAACACGCCATCGGCCGCGGCGAAGCCACGCGCCAGCGATTCGAGCGCAGCGGCGAAGAAGATATTCGCTATTTCGGCGCCGACCTCGAAGACGCCGCCATCGACGCCGCCGAACAAGAACAACAGGCGGGACGTCTGCCCCAGAATATGCGCTTCGTACGCCGCGCCGATATCGGAAAGCCCTCGAAATTGCTGGCCGCCCTCAAAGAGGCCGGCGTCGACTCTCGGGGGGCGGTCATGCTCGTTGGCAACGGCTTTCACGAGGTCCGCGACCAGACCGATCAAACCATGGTGGAAGTCTTTTGTGGCTACCACGATGCCGGTGTATTGCTGCTCTTCACCGAGGAAAACGCCCTCTCCGTCGACGACCTGCGCGCCACGGCCTACAACACCTATCACGCCGGCTTTAAATACGTGCACGAAAAGTCGGGCCAATGCCTTCGCCCCGCCTCCCCGCGCCCTCGCCCCCGCCTTGGCCCGCCCCTTCGCGCCGCCTGGAGCGAATGTGCGAAACAGGCCGGTTATATTCGCCTCGAGCAATATGGCACGCGAACACGCACCATCTATCCCTATCCTCGACCGGACGGGCACAACCCGTCGATCAGCGTCAACCATTTCTTCGTGCCCCGT
>SLJM01000168.1 GCA_007135085.1 Myxococcales bacterium | reverse complement strand
GAAGCGACTGATACTATTGGCTCCGCTCTCCACGACCCAGAGAGCGCTGTCAGCCAATGCCAGAGCGTTAGAAGAAGGTCCCACGGAGGTGATCCGACGATCGACGTAGAGCTCGAAGTCAACCACTCCGTCAGAGCATACGGCCTGGACTCGTAGATCGGGCTCGGAGGGCTCATGCGTTGGCTCCGGGCACCCGACGAGCAAGCTCCCCACGACGAGGAGCAGAAGCGCTATTTGTATCTTTCGCCCTTTGATTCTCACTGCCCCTCCATGATCATTTCCAGTGAGAGGAAGGCCGATCGGCCTGGCAGGGGACGCTGCAGGCTGTCCTGAGCGCTGCGGTGATCGAGGAGATTATTGACGAAAACTCCGGCCCGAAATTGCTGCCCGAGACCGGCCGTGACCCCCAGATCGATGAGCAGAGACGACCCGTTTTGCAGGCTGCCGAAATTGTCGAGGTTTATCGGGCTTCGGTAATGAGCCGATGAGGTCAGCACCAGCTCGGGCAGATCGGACCAGAAGGCCAGGCCCGTCAGATCCAGGGCGCTCCGGGCCGACACTCGATGCCTGGGAATCCCCGGCAATTGCGGACGATCCCCTGCATATTCTCCGTCAAAAAAAGCGCGGGTATAAGTATAGCCCACGTCCATGGACCACCGATGTGCAGGCCGCCAATGCCCGGATGCCTCCAGACCGTCCGTGGTGGCACCGTAAAGATTCTGCGCCTCGAAGAGATAAGCCGACTGGGGCAAAAAGAGGATCATCGACTCGATGGCGTTTCGAAAATAGGCCACCTCCCATCGGACCGGAGCGTCTGCGGCCCCGATGGCCAGACCGGCGTCCATCGTCCAGGCCCGCTCCGGCTCGAGATCGGGGTTTCCGCGAACGGCCTCGGTGTCGAGGTAGAGTTCGTCGAAGTCGGGGAGGCGGAAGGTGCGCGCCCCGTTGGCTCGAAGCTCGATCTGTGAATGAGGGCGCACGATGACCCCCAACGCCGGCAACAGGGGCTCGACGATGGCCTGGTCGCCGCCCTCGCTGCTGGCCTCGGCCCGTATCGCTGCGATCAAGCTCAACCGCTCGTCGGCGATGAGCCACTCGTCGGCCACCGAGATCGAAGCGGTCACGCGGTTGGCCGACAACTGATGGGTATCTCCATTTTCGGTCTCCCCCCGATAGGTCTCGACCCGGGCCGCTGCGTCGAGGCGGGCCAGATGAGAATCGCCGACCAATGCGACGGCTCCGCCGGTGGCGCTGGCGGTGTGCATCGCCGCCCGGCTCTCGAAGCGCTGGCGGCCGAGAAAACTCTCCTCGTTGAGATAATGATGAACCTGCCGTTGAGCTCCGCCGGTGGCGTAGGCATCGACGATCAGACCAGTGCTGTCGATGACCCCCCTTCGATCCCAGCGAAGGGCCATCAACCCCCGTTGATCTCCCCTTCGTGCAAATTGAAAGGCCTCCTGGAATTCGGCGGGTCCCGACGCGCCGGCGCCCCCGCTCTCCCACAGACCGGTGAGGCGAAACCGGTGGTCCTGGCCACCGAGATGGGCCGTCCCTCCGGCGCCGATGCGCCGGTGATCGTTATTGAGCCGACGTTGGGTCGCCCCCTGGTCGTCGACGAAGGAGAAATCGCCCCGGGCCTGGCGTATGCTCGTATGGAGACGAAGCCCCATCGACTCGTCACCCACGGCGGCGGCGCCGCTCAACCCGGTGGTCCCGAAACTTCCCGCAAGGCTACGGCCTCGCACCTGCCATCCCCCGCCGTGGGCCTCCTCCGGGTTCAGGCGCACCGCCCCGGTCACCGCCCCGCCGCCGTAGACCGACGCCGCGCTACCTCGATAGACGTCGGCTGAGCTCAGCCCCTCCGTGCTAAATTGACCGAAATCAAACCCCGGTCCTGCCGGCGAACTCAACCGCAGGCCGTCGAGCTCCACCACCAATTGTCGGGGGTTGCCGCCGCGCACCGACAGATAAGAGGGCTGACCGGGACTCGAGCTCTGGCGAACATACACCCCTGTCACGCCGAGCAACGCCCCTGCCAGATCGGCGCCACGCCAGAAAATTTCGTCCGTCGCCTGGCGAGTGACCATTCCCGAGGCGAAGCGCTCATCTTCAATCTGAGCAGTGGCCTGCTCCACGGTGTGAACCGTATAATCTTCCTCGGCCTGGACTGTAAGCGAACCCAACCCGACGACGCCCATACAGAGCAAAGCGGTGGTGATCGGTCCCCACTTATTATTCATAAATTGCGGCATCGACGCCTCGTACTCTCTTTTCGCGGAGAGTGTGGCAAAAAATTCGACGCCGAGCAGATATCCTGACTTGCGGCTTCCCGAAAATAATCTTTCGCCCGCCGCCGATCGCCTTCCCGTCCAACTCCAGATACCGTAGACAGTGGCTTTTGATCGGCGACATCGCCGCTTACAGTGGCGCGACCGTTCCGGATTTGCACCGGATTCCCCGCCTCGGCGTCACGCTCGAGGCGACTATGGCAATCGCCTCTGGGAACGTCAAGAACCGGGCCAAAAACTGGGCAAATTCATCGTAGACTTGCATTGGAGTCCCATCGATCGGTATCTTCGTCGCCGTGGCAGCCTGTCCTTATTCTCGCTAAAACGTTTAACGGCAGTAAAAAACCACAGTTAATCGAGGCCGCCGGGAGGACGAGTGGATGTCCACCGCCGGCCTCCTTTTTGTAGATCCGCCGTAGATCCGCCCGGATGAGGCATCGGAGACTAGAGTCGATGATTAGTACAAATTTCAAAAAACTGGTCCTTCTGGGACTGTTGGCCGCTGGCTTGGCCGTGGTGGGCTGTGGTGAAGACGAACAAGAGCAACCAGCGGAGCAACCGGACCTCGTCGAGTGCGGAGACAAGACTCGCCTCGAAGACGGTGCTTGCGTCCCCGACATCGACTCCGAGCCCTGCGACGAAGGCAAGGTGCTGTCAATCCATGGAAACTGCATCGACCCCGAGCTTTTCTGCGGAAATAATACGGTCTACGACAACGCCACCGGCGACTGCGTCGACCCCTCCACCATCAGTTGTGGCCAGGGAACGATCGAGGTCGACGGCCAATGCGTGGTAGAAAACCCCGTCTCCTGCGGCGAAGGAACTGTCCTGGCCGACGGCGAATGCCTGCTCAGTGAAGATGTCTGCGGGGAGGGCACCGAATTCGAAGCGCCCCACTGCCATCCGACAGCCGACGCCTGTGAGGACGGCGCTCAGTGGGACGTCGTAGAAGGGGAGTGCATCCACGGCGGGAGCCCCGACTGTGGTGAGCAAACCGTCGAATCTAACAATCAATGCCTGCCCCTGCTCTCCGTGGCCGACGAGTTGGCCGCCGACGCCGACATCGATCATAGCGACGGCGCCACCATTGTCCCCGGCACCTCCGATGCCTTCATCTTTACGGGCACCATGGACGACGCCCTGGCGCATACCTTCAGCGTCGACGCCTCCCAGGGCCAATGGGTGGAGATCAAAATTTATAGCCGAGGCCTTCCCGCCCCGGGCTTCGATCTCACCGGTGCCGGCGACTGGCGTCGCACCTCCGTGCCCGGCATGGCCAGCCCGGCGATCCGCACCGTACTGATTCCCGCCAACGCAACCTATGAGCTAACCGTCACCTCGTCGCTGACCGATTATCCCGACGGCCAGGATCTGGCCAACGACGAGTGGCAATACGTGGGCACCGCCCAACTGGTCAGCGCGCCGACGGCCCTGGAGTGGAATCCCATGGAGGGCCCCCTGGTAGGCGACCTGCGCCAGACGAAGTCAAACTTCGTCGAAGTCATCACCCCGGGCCACGATCAGGTCGTGCTCACCCCGGCAATGCTGGGAGCCGATGCCGAAGGAGCAACCCTTGAGTTGTGGTCCAGCCCCACCTCTTTTGATGAGCGCATCCATCTGAACTCGGGCCAGAGCTTTGCCATCGACACCAGCGTGGGCTCAACATATCTCCACGTCGATACCGCCGCTTTTTACGGCCCCTACGCCGGATTTGCCATCGACGGCGATGAACCGCTCATCTTGCAACCGGGCCAATTCTACGAGACGGAAGTCTTCGCCGAGGCAGGACAGCTCATCTATCTGGAACATATCAATACGGAGGCCGCCCAGGTCGACGCACGGGTATTCTTCCAGGGAGCCATGATCGACGAGATCGAAGGGGTGCGCGCCGCCAACCAGTCCAGCTATTGGAGCACCGAACAGATGCGAGAGGTCTCCTACGCCGCTCAGACCGGCTTTTATACCGTCCAGTTTATCAACGGTGGCACCGGTAACGTGGGCAGTTTCCTCTCTCAAGCCCGAAGCAAAGATATCCCCACCTTCCATCTGCCCGAAGGAGAATTCGAGGAATGGGAATATACCTACCAGGGCACCTATCAGGCCGGCGACTGGCAATACGTGCTCATCGATTCGCCGGGGGCGGCCGCCCTGGATCTCTCTCTTTCCAGCAGCTCTGGCTTCGTCTATCCCAGGGTTTACGCCGCCGACGATCGCAGGGAACTGTATAACTCCACGACTCGCGACTTCAGCCTGAACATCCCCGGAGAAGGGGTCTATTGGATGCTCGCCAGGTTCGACAGCACCGCCGGGGACATCACCTTCGAGATCGCCGGTGAGACCGTGGAAGTCATCGCTCCCGGCGATACCTACGAAGAGACCTTCGACGTGGCGGCCTTCGACACCCTGACGGGGAACATTACCTACAGTGAGGGCAGCGCCCCCACAGTGCGCATGACCAACCCCAACGGGCAATTGGTCTTCGAAGAGACGAATGTCTCCAGCGGCTTTAATCTGGCGGAACTCTTCCCCGGCCCCGGTGAATTCACTCTCCAGATCGAGAATACGGGAAGCCAGCCCCTCTTTGGCTTTAAGGCCGATATCTATCACACGCCCTCCTTCGAGACCTTGTCGTCCAACGAAGCCTTCGAAGAGACCTTCGAACGCCCCGCGCCGCTGGCCGAGGGGGATCGGGAAGCGCTGGTCATGCAGGCCCAATCGACCTTTGCACTCCAGGTCGCCGTCGCGGCTGCAGAGGAAGACGACATAGGACTGACCATCTGGCGCGTCGACGGAAGTTCCCGTCTGGCTTCCACCAGCGGTGAAGAGTTCGTGACAATCTCCATCCCCGACCTGGATGCCGGCATTTATATCGTCGAAATCGAAGCCCTCACCGACTTTGACAAGGGCTATACGCTGAGCCTCGACGGCTTCGACATCGTCCTCGTCGGAGATTCGAGCACCCCCAATATGGAAATCCCCAATGATGGAGGTGTCACTTCGGCGATCGACGCCATTTCTTTGAGCGGTTGCACCGAGATAATCGACCTGGAAATCGATGTCTATATCGACCATTGGTGGCGCGGCGACCTCACGGTAGACATCGTCCATCCCGATGGCACGAGCGTGCGAATCCACAATCAAACCGGTGGCAGCGCGAACGATATCATCGGCACCTACCCCCACCCGGCAGGTCCGGGCCTGGAAGACGGCGAGGGATTACTCGACTTTGTCACCACCTCTGGAAATGGCACCTGGCAGATCATCGTCACCGACGTCTGGAGCGGCGGAAGCGACACCTACGGCGATCTGGTCAGTTGGGGAGTGCAGCTGAGCTGCGCCGAGTAGGGCACGGCCCCCGGCGAGCCGGCGAGCCCCTCATGGCCCGCTCTCAAGAAGATGACCGAAGATCGCGAATACTTAGTTAACACCACATTGAACGTCCTCACTAAAACAGCAAGATTCTGGAGACGTGCCACCATGAAGACCAAACTTCAAATGCTACTCATCGGCCTCACCACGGCTGGCTTCATCGCCTGCGGCGGCTCGGTCGACGACGACGTAGAAGTCGACGAGGGCCCCGAATGCGGCGAGGGGACCATCCTCGACGAGGACGAAGGCCTCTGTGTTCTCGACCTGGAGGAGCTCGATTGCGCGGATGGCGAGATCTACCTCGAGAGCCACCACCGCTGTGCGCGAGTGGCCCAAGATTATTGCGCCGAAGGTACCTGGCTCGACGAGGGCACCGGCCGGTGCGTGGCCGAGGCCGGACTGGAATGCGCCGACAATACGGTCGAAGAAGACGATGAATGCCTGGTTGCAGAGGTCATCGAATGTGGCGACGGCACGGTGCTCCACGACGGTCAATGCAACCCCTTCGACGAGGTCTGCGCTGAGGGCACCGACGGCAATCCACCGCAGGAGCAATGCCGCCCCGAAGAGGATATCTGCGGCGCCAATACCGTCTTCGACGTGGGGGCCAGGGTCTGCATTCCCGTCTCCACCGTCACCTGCGGTCCCGGCACGGAGGAGATCGACGGTGCCTGCTATCCCACTCAGACCTTCTACGACGACCTGGCCGACGACCCCGACATCGACGTCACCGGCGTCGACGGGCCGCATAGCTTTGACTTGCCCGAGGCCGGTGAGCGATTCGTCTTCGTCGGCAATGTGGACGCCCCCCAGGAAGTGGATGGCGAATTCATCCAGCATAAGGACGTCTTCCAATTTTCCGGGGACGCAGGCCAGTGGATCAACATCACCATCTACTCTTTGGGCGTGCCCGAGCCGGGTTTCTATCTGACCGGCGCCAATGACTTCTATCGCCTCAGCGACGTCGGCGTCGGCGTCGAGGTCTCCCGAGATATCGTCCTGCCCGCCGACGGCACCTTCGAGCTCAACGTCTCCAACCTCGCCCAACTGACGGGAAGCCTCGGCCCCGCCGGCGGTGAAGACTGGGGCTATGTGGGCTATGTAGAGATTCTAGACGCCCCCGACGCCGTCGAGGTGGACCTCCTCGACGACACGGTCGCCGGCAATATCACCCACCTTCAGGACAACCTCTATCAGGTCGACGGCCTGGGCAATCTGGACGAAGTCCTGCTCGTCCTCGACGCCGCTCCGAGCGAAGCCGAAGGCGAACTCCAGATCTGGAGTGACCTGAACACCCTCGACGAGGTGCGCTCTCTGAGCGGAAGCTCCACCTCCTTTACCCCGCCGTCGAATTCGTTCTACATCCTCTTCGACTACGCCCACGCCTTCGGTCCCGATGTCTACTACGCCGTCCAAGGCGTAGAAGCCGTCTCCCTGGACGACGGAGACTCTCTGAGCGAAGAGGTGTCACTCAGCGCCGGCGATTATGTGGGTCTGTCCCAATTCAATACCGAAGACGCTCACTTATCAGCCTCCATCAGCGATGGCGGCGACCTGTTGGCCAGCACCAACTCCCTCGTCATCTCCACCTCCGATTCCGGTCAGACCAGCCTGTATTATCTGGCCGACCAGGACATGACGGTCACCGTGGCGATTGAGAACGATACGGGGGCCGACATCGACGCCATCTCCTATTCGGTGATCACCGGCGAAGCCGATAAAATCTCCATCGACGACACCGGCGGGCTCCAGGAATTCGCCCATTCGGGAAGCCTGCTCCGCGGTCATCGTCACTACTTTTTGGCCAACGTGGCCTTCGACGGCCTGATCACCATCGCCATCGACCAGACCAGCGTCGCCGGTGATATCGTCATCCTCGACGAGGCGGGCGACATCGTTCTCCAGGGGACCGATGAGATCGTCGACGTCATCGCCCCCGGCGAATACGTCATCTACGTTGAAGCTCATGGCACCATGGGCGGTGGATTCACCCTGACCACCCAGGAATCGGGAATTTTCGACGTCTACCAGTCGAGCTCGCCCTCTCTTGTGATCATTGACGGTGGAGGCCCCGTATCGGACACCATCTCCATCGCCTCCTGCCCTGAAATTCTCGACATCGAAGTCTCAGTCGACATAGAGCATTGGTATATAGGCGACCTGATCATCGACATCATCCACCCCGACGGCTCGGTGGCCAATATCCATAACAATACTGGCTTCAGCAACGCCGATATCGTCGCCACCTATCCGTATCCCGGAGATCCGAACCTCGATGATGGCGCAGGCCTCCTCAATTTCGTGGGCGAATCAGGAGCCGGCGACTGGGTAATCGAAATTACCGATACCTTTGATGACTTCGATTTCTATCCACAATATCTGCATTATTGGAGTGTCTCATTGGAATGCCAGGGCTGAAAAATTTGGACTTTCACCCAAATAAAGAAGGACTGGAAAGCCCTCATTGCCAACTATGGAGAACCACCCCATGATTCGCATCTTCAATTGGCGCCCGACCCTCATCGGCCTGCTCTCGATCTATTTACTCGCCGCCTGCGGGGGGGAAGACCCACAAGATCCCGATCCCCAGCCTCAGGTCGCGTGCAGCCAGGACCACGGCACCGCTCTGAAGGACGGGGAGTGCGTTCCGATTATCAAAGAGGGCTGCGCTGACGGTCGGGTATTGACCCCTCACGGCAATTGTCTGGACCCCGACACCTATTGCGGCGACAACACGGTCTACGACCTGGCCACCGAGGAATGCGTCGGCCCCGAAGAGATCACCTGCGGGGAGGGCGCCATCGAAGTGGACGGCCAATGCGTGGTGGAAAACCCCATCACCTGCGGCGAAGGCACGGTCCTGGCCGACGGTCAATGCCTGCTCAGCGAAGAGGTCTGCGGGGAGGGCACCGAATTCGAAGCGCCCCATTGCAATCTCAGCGACGAGGCCTGTCAGGACGGCGCCCAATGGGACGTGGTCAACGGTGAATGCCTCCATGGCGGAGCCCCGGAATGTGGGGACCAGACCGTGGAGGTCGACGACCAATGTCTTCCGATGGTCACCTATACCGATGAATTAGCGGCCGACGCCGATATCGATCATAGCGACGGCGAAACGATCGCTCCCGGCCCGGCCGGTACCTTTATATTCACCGGTACGATGGACGACGCCCTGGAGCATACCTTCGACCTCCAGGGCTCGCAGGGACAGTGGTTGAAGATCGAGATCTATAGCCGCGGCCTGCCGGCTCCCGGCTTCGAGCTGACCGGCTCCAGCGACTGGCGACGGGCTTCGGTGCCCGGCATGGCCAGCCCGGCTTCGCGAACCGTCTACCTTCCCCGCAGCGGCAACTACGAACTGACCGTCACCTCGTCGATGACCGATCATCCCGATGGCGCGAATATGGCCAACGAGGAATGGAAATACGTGGGTACCGCCGAATTGGTCAGCACCCCGACGGCCCTGCAGTGGAACCCCATGGAGGGCAACCTCGTCGGTGATCTTCGGGAGTCGACGATCAACTTCATCCAGGTTCTCACCCCCGACCACGACGAGGTCGTCCTCACCTCGGAATTCCTGGGCCCCGACGCCGAGGGACCGACCCTGGAAGTGTGGTCGAATCCGCTCACCTTCGACGAACGTAAATCCCTCACCGAAGGCCGAAGCTTCTTGGTCGACACCAGCGTCGGTGAGACCTTTCTCCATATCGACGCCCAGGCCTTCTACGGTCCCTACGCCGGATTCGAAATCTCTGCCCAAGAACCGCTCACTCTTCTACCTGGACAATTTATAGAAGTAGAGATCTTTGCTGAAGCCGGTCAATTGATCGCCATTGAGCACATCAATAGTGGCGCCCGCGCGATGGACGTAACTATTTTCTTCCAGGGTAGCCTGGTCGACGATCTGGGCAGCGTACTTGCCTCCAACCAGTCCAGTTATAGTTTCACCCAGCATATGCGCGACTGGTTCTACGTCCCTACCACCGGCACTTATACGGTGCGATATGAGAACGGTGGCTCCAACAATATCGAGAGTTTTATTTCTCAATCTCATACCACTGAGGGCCATATCTTCGATCTTCCCGAACCTCACGAAGGCCCGGCCGACTTCGTCGCAGAATTTCCGGGAAATATCTCCTCCGGCGATTGGCCCCTGGTAGTCATCAACACCCCCTCGGCGGCTCATATCGAGTGGGAGCAAAACAGCAGCAGTGGCTTTTTGTACAACCGGGTCTACAACGAGGATCGAGAAGAGCTTAAGTCGACGAGCAACGATTCCTTTTCAATCGTCTTGCCCGACGCCGGAACCTATTATTTCTACACTCGCATCAGCAGCAGCGCCCAGGATATCACCATCGACGTCACCGGCCAGTCATTGGAAACCCTATCGCCTGGCGAGATGGTGGAAATAGAGTTCACCGACGTGAACACCCTGGATCTTCTCATGGGTCGCATCTCCTACGATCAGGGCAGCGCTCCCGACTTACGCCTCATCAATTCCAATGGTCAGATCGCCATGGAAGAGCTGGAGATCCCCACGAAACTCCGACTTCTCGAGACCTTCCCCGGGCCCGGTGATTTTACCCTCCAGGTCGAAAATAACGGCGATTCGCCGATCGTCGGATTCGAACTCGAGGTCCGGGCCCACGAGACCTACGACGCCATCAGCCCCTCCAACGCATTCTCCGTGGACTATGAAATGCCACCTCTGGCCGAGGGAGAGAAGCATTTCATTCTCCTCCGTCCCCGGGGCGATACGATTCTTTCCTCCACGGCCGTCCTTGACGAGGGCGAAGAGGCCGCCCTGCGTGTCTGGGACGCCACGCGTCGCGAATTAGTCCGCACAGAAGAAGGCGAAGGAGAAGTCACGATCCATACGCCGGCCCTCTTTGAAGGCACCTTCGTCGTCGAAGTCGAGGCCCTCACCGATATAGCCGACGACTACGACCTGTCCATCAACGGCCAGGACATCATCCTCGGCGGGGGAACCAGGGTCCATACCCCCCCCCTGTATATCGAACCCGTCGGGCCTGGAAATGGCCTGGAGACCAGCTCCATTGAAGTCTCCGGATGCGACACCGTGGCCGACATCTCGTTGAGCACCGTCTTCGATATCGACTTCTCATCGATCTATATCCAGATCGACCTCTACGCACCGGGGTTATCGGAACCGATTCGGCTCAACGAGGCTGCCTCCGGTAGCCCGTCATTGACCACGAGCTATCCCGACGAATCGGAGCCCGTCGAATCCCTGGACCCGCTCATCGGCACCTCCGGCAATGGAACCTGGTTTCTGGAAATTGACAATACGGCCAGCTTTACCGACCGCTATCTCCACGAATGGACTCTGGAGCTGACCTGCACCGAATGAGGGCATGACTCGATCGATTCGACCTGCGTCGGCCCCCTGGTTTTTATTCGAGAGCCAGGGGGTCGTTTTGTGTCGCCGACCGCATCGACCACCGCACCGTCTCGGGGACCTCACTGACCTCCAATCCCCACATCCGATTGGTCAGACAGACCGGCGCGCCACCGCCCTTGGAGAATAACTCGCCAAGGTGAATGATCCTGACCTCAAGGCCCAATTGCTCGACCGCTCGGCGAGTGGTCTTCGAAAAGGTCTGAGGCGCCAACACGGTCGTGCCAACCTGAAGGGCATTCGTATCGTAGCCCCGGCTTTCCTCGGCGGTGATCTCGACGACGGGCATCTCGCCGGCGAATTGGCGCAGGCGCTCAAACTCCCCATCTCGTAGCGCCTCGGGACATACGACCATGATTGACTGATCGTCTTTTTGAAAAAACTGCAAAAACGTATTTCCGTGAAACCAGGGATCAGCCTCAAAGGCGATCTGGATATGGCGCTCGCTCAATAGATGAGCCACCTCGCCATAGGCGCCATCTTCAGTTCGCCTGTCGGGCCCGACTCCGTATGTATGGACCACGGATTTGCCATCTTCGGCGCGGATAGCATCTCCCTGAGCCTCCCAGACAGACTCCACACGACGGGTCTTCATTTCGAGCTCATCCTCGACAAACCAGGCGATATGCTCTGCCTCGCCGCGGCGATGCTCGGCGGCCATATTGGGCAAAATAAAGGTGGAATTGCCCTCGTCGTCGCGACAAAACTCCCCGGCCTCGGCGGTATAGATCAACCCCGTCAACTCGGCGCCCCCCGGTGGCAGGACCACCACCTCGCCGCCGGCCTCGACGATGGCGTCAGCCAACTGAGACCACTCCCGACGAGCAGCCACGGCGTCGACCCCGCCGGCGGCGCGAGATTTGAAATTAGCGCGTCCCCGCAACGCCCAATCCGGGCGCGGTGGGCTCATCAGATAAATGGGCGTAGTCATATCTCTCGCTCTCAATCTCTGTGCACCCATAGCCCAAGGCTATATGGGGTCGTTGCGCTCTTTAGATTTCCTTAACCTGGGATCTTCATGAATCGTCGTAGCGAGGCAAAATCAGCGTCAAAATCCCAAAATTGAGCCCCGCAGGCGATGCAGCGCATCGTCGAGGAGTGAAATGAAGGGATTTTGGGGCTGATGAGCCGCAGTAGACGAGTCATGAAGATTCCAGGTTAACTACCTTAACCAGGCCTGGAACCAGCGCACCAGCTTATAGGCCGTAAACAACACGAAGAGCCCGAGCAACGCCGAGAAGAGCACGTACCACCATTGATCAGCGGGACGCTGTCCATCGTGGACCAGATAGGCGTCGACGCAGACCGGCCGCTCGTCGAGGTAGCGTCGGATCTCGCTGTCCGAGGGCTCTCGCTCCAGACCCAGCTCTTCACGTCGCTCCTTGTCGGTTTGCTCGTAACGCTGACGGTGTCGGCTCAGAAGGGTCTCCAATTGTTGGGCCCTGAAATCCTCGAGCTGGCGCTCCGTATAATCCTCGCAGAAGCGAAGATTATAGTGCTCTGCATAGTGTTCCTTTAGACCTCGAACACGTTCGGGGGCTTTGGCGAAGGCGATCAAGCGCCCCTCTCCCTCGTAGCGACGGCGATGCTCGTCGATGGGAAGCCCCGGCCCGGCCCGCTCGGGGACCATGCTGACCACTCCACCCCGATCGGGATCCTCATCGTCGTCAATCTCGAGCTTTCGCTGCACGTAGATCTCGGCTCCCACCAGACGGAAGAATTCATATCCGCCGCCACGGCTGACCCGGGTTGGCATTCCTCCGATTGAAACATAGCGATTATGAGCCACCGGCGGCTCCCAATCCGGGTCCTGTGCAGCTCGACTGGAAAAACGGGTCGTATCGCCGATCTCGACGGGCTCGGAGTCGGCGAAAAAATACTCGATTTCATCTCGCCAGTCGTAGATCACCGAGGACACGACGACGATGACCAAGATCATCAAGATCGGTCGCAACACCGAGCCCCGCTGCCGATTCTCGACTAATTCGAGCAACTCCTCATCGAAGTCATCGCCCTCATCATAGGCGTAGCCCTCGAGAAAACGCTTCTCCAGATCGGAGCGCTCCCGTTTCTTATCTGCCTTCGTCGATTCTTCAGAAGTCATGGCCCTACCGAAAGTACGAGAAAACCACCGAGCCCTTCAACACCACCAACCACCAAGACTCTTCCATCTACCTCCCCGATTCCCCCCATGCCGTCAACCAAATAAGCATCCCTCAACCAGCCCTCCATCTCCCTCAGCACCTCGATGATCCTCAGCGCGCCGTTCCCCCCGGGCCGCCGTCCAGGCCCTCCCCCCCGCGTGCCTTAGCGCAGCGTAGCACGCTCCATCCCGCGCCGAAGGCGCCCCATCCCGGCTGCGCCAGCAGCCTCCACCCCGGCGCACGAGCGAAGCGCAGCGCGCCTTCGTTGACCTCGGCGACGGCACAATCGTATGATAGCTGCCCGACCATGAACTGAAACTGTCGGCGCTGTTAAACGCAGGAGTGAATCAGGTGGCCAAATTAGTGTATACGGACCAATCCGGAAGAGAGATGACTGTTCCTCTCGGACCGGACTCGCCAGTCGTCACCGTGGGCCGAGCCACGGATTGTACGATTCGATCCAACCGCAAGTCCGTGTCCCGCAATCACGCCGAGTTTCACTATAAGAATGGCCGCTACGAGGTGGTCGATCTCAATAGCTCCAACGGCACTTACCTCATCGTCGATGATCGGCGACAGCCCGTGATCGAGCCCCAGCCGCTCAACCACTACGATGAGGTCTGGTGTGGTGACTTCATCCTGCGCTTTTTGGAAGAGGAGAGCGATTTTGCACCCGTCGCAAACGACCCGGGCTTCGGCCAGGACGTCGGCTTCGGTGCCGAGCAAGGGTTGGGTGGAGAAGTCAGCGCCGGTGTATCCGGTAATTTCGGCCAGCAGCCGGCCTCGGGTCGCCACTCGTCGATATCGGAGCCCCAGATGGGCCGGGAGGGCGAATTCGACAGCGGCGGGCTCATCCAACAAAATAATCATCCCTCCGCCGGGCCCGGCGTCTCTCAGGGAATGGGCACGGGCACGCCCCCACCTCAAAGTGGCGGCGTCTCTCAGGGATTGGGCGATACACCGCCGCCGGTATCGGGAGGCAGCGGCCGGGGCCCGGGCCAGCCCCCGGAGAATATCCCCTACAACGACAGTGGTATCAGCGCTGACAGCGGCGCCGTCAGCGCCGGCACAGGCGGTGCCAATGAAGCCGAACTCCAGCGGCTTCGAGATGAAAAGCAGTCGATCCAGGACCTCTGCGATCGCCAGGCCCGCGATCTCGACGATCTTCGCCAGCGCTACGAAGAGGCTCGCCAGGAGCTCGACGATCTTCGCAGCGAATTGGAGCAGGCCCAACAAGATTCGGGTGACCCCCAGGAGATGGAGCGCTTGCGCCACGATCTGGAAGCGGCCAATGCAGATTCGGGGCGATTAAGAGAAGAACTCGCCCTGGCCCGCCAGGACAGCCTCGACCTCGACGACGCACAACAACGCGCCGAACAGGCTGAACAGCGCTTGAGCGACGCCACAGAAAAGATCGATGACCTTCGCCAGCGTCTCGATTCCTCGGAACAAGAAAGCCGGGCTCGCATCGACGACCTCCAGGATGAACTCGCACGCACCAGGGACAAACTCGATAAAGCCCGTCAGTCCTCGGCCAGAGAGGAGGTCTCCGAGCTTCGCGAGGAAGTGGCCCGCCTGGAACGCCTCCTCGGTGAATTCGAAAAGCGCAACCGCGATCTCCAATTGGAGGTCGATGAAAAACGACAAACCGACGAAGCCCTCCGCCAGGAGTTGGACAAGGTCAAAGAGGACCTAAAATCAGCCGCTGCAAGCCGCGACGAGCTCGCAGAAGAGGCCTCGGCCCTTCGCAAAGAGCGCGATGAATTGGTGGCAGCCAACGAAGAAAATAGCGCTGCTCGCCAAACACTCGAGGAAGAAGCCCGGGCATTGCGCTCCGAAATCGAGGGGCTCAAGCAGCGACTTCGCCTCGAGAAAGAGCGAGCCCGTGCCAACTCGTCGAGCGAAGAAGTCGAGGCCATGCAGGCCCAGATCGACGAGCTCAACGAGCAACTGGCGGCGGCCACATCCGCGGCCACATCCGGCGGTGGTGACACCCAGGCAGCCAATGGATTGCCTCTCGACGATCTGGCCGATCACGCCCGCACCCTGGACCGCGTCGTCGACGCCATCGAGCGCACCGACCTGTCCGCATTGTCGACAGTAGACCGAGTGCGCTTACAATCGGCGATCCGGGAGACCCAACCTCGCCAGACGCTGAGCGCCATGTTGGAGCTCGTCGGCGAAAACTAAACAAATCTAAAGAGACACTCATGGCAGCCCAGGACTTTGACTTTCTCCATTATATCAACCGCCGCAAAGCACCTGAGAGCGGCCGCGAGGAGAAGACCGGCTTTGGCGAATACGCCTTTGCCGGTGATCTGCGCGTGTTGCGCCGACTCGATCGGGCCCGTCCGGTGCGCATCGTCGTCGAGGCCACGGTGCGCTTTTGGAAGGCCATCCAGAAGGGTCAATTGTTGGGGAGCAGCGTCAAGGTCAGCCGCCGCCAATTTCCCCACCTCCATGACCTGGTCGTGGAGTGTGCCCGCACCCTGGATATCGCCCTTCCCACGGTCTACGTCACCCAGAACCTGAGCAGCCTCAACGCCGGCACCTACGGCACCGACGACGAGGCGTTTATCGTCATCAACTCGGCCCTCATCGATCGCTTCGACGACGACGAACTCAAATTCGTCATCGGCCATGAATGCGGCCATATTCAGAATAACCACGTCGTCTATCATACGGCGGCCAATTTTCTGGCTCAGGGAGTCATCTCCTTTGTGCGCTGGGCCGCCGTGCCCGCCCGGGTGGCCCTCAATAGTTGGAGCCGCCGCGGCGAGGTGACCTGCGACCGGGCCGGACTTATCTGCTGCCTCGACGAAGAGGCCGCTCTGCGGGCCATGATGAAGCTCGCCCTGGGCAGTAAAAAACTCTTCGACGAGATCGATCTCGACGAATATCTGGGCCAATTGGACGATCTCAACGACGGGGTGGGCCGCTTCCAAGAATACCTGGCCAGCCATCCCTATTTGCCGAAGCGGATCAAGGCGATCAAGATGTTCGCCGAGAGCAATTATTATCGCGAGCTCATCGGCGAATCCGGCGGCGATCCCCTCGACGAGGTCGATCGCGCCGTGGAAAAAGTCATCCAGGTTATGTGATGGAGCAATGGAGCGCGGCCAGCCTGGCCGCAAATGCGGGCTCGCAGCCCGCGCTCCATAAGAAATTTCGATAATTGCCCAGAATTCAGGACCCCCCAATGACCGAACCCACCGTCACTCGCGACCATATCATCGAATTTTACCAGGAACTGGCCGAGATGGCCGGCCAGTCCGGGTTGAACTCTCTGAAGCGCGAGGTTGAAGAAGAGCGATTGCCGGCGTTGACCAGCGGTAACGTCACCCTCGTGGTGCTCGGCGAGTTCAATCACGGCAAGACCACCGTGGTCAATGCTCTGCTCGGGGAGGACGTGTTGCCCATGGGGATTACCCCTACCACGGCGGTGATCACCCACCTGGTCCACGGCGAAGAACCGAAGGCCCGCATCAAACCTCCGCGGCAACAGGATTTTATCGACCTGGCCTACGAAGATCTCGGCCCGGCGATCCGCGACGTCGAAGAAGACGACGAGGAACCGGAGTTCGTCGAGATCGCCTACCCCAACGCCTTTTTGGACGACGGCCTGGTCCTGGTCGATACCCCGGGCGTCAACGATATCTCTCGCCAGAAAGTGGAGATCACCTACGGGTACGTACCTCGGGCGGACGTGATTCTATACGTCCTGGACGCCACCCAGGTTCTCAAAAAGAGCGAGATCACCTTCATTCGCGACAGGCTGCTCAAGGCCAACCGAGAGCGAATCCTCTTCGTTTTGGGCAAAGTGGACGCCCTCAACGAAGCGGAGGCAAAAGAGGTCGAGGCCTATGCACGGCAACGGCTGGAGACGTTGATCGGGCCCGTTGAGCTCTTCGCCTTTTCCGCCCGCGACGCTCTGGAAAGGCAGAAAAAAGGCGAAGAGGCCGACGATACGTTCCAGGCCTTTCGCGAATATGTGCGCCAATTCGTGCGCGAACAAAAGGAGGCCATCGTCCTGGACAGCGCCCTCGGTGGCGCCCTGCGCGTGGCCGCCATGATGGAGCAGAACCTGGCGATCAAACGCCAGGGCTATCGGCTGGAAAAAGAAGATCTGGAAAAACGGATCGCCGCGGTCCACCAGAAATTGCGGGAATCGCGGCGCCTCATCGCCGAAAACCTCGATCGCGTCGACGAGCGCGTCGGCGGCATCGCCGCCACCACTCGCCATAACCTGCGGGTCTTTAGCGAAAATTTTGTGGAAGCCCTGCCCATCCAGATCGAGCGGGCCGACGCCAAAGACGTCAAGCGCTACCTTGCAGACTGGATCCAGGACACCTACAAGGAATGGCTCGAAGAAGAGGGCCAGCAGATCGCCGACAGCCTCGAGGAACTGGCGGAAGAGATCATCGAGATCACCAATGCCTCTCTGCGCGAAGTCATGGGCACTCTGCGCGAGGAGCTCGGTCTTTACGGCGACCTCGATCTCGACGTGGACACCATCGGCTACGACGTCAGCGTCTTCGCTCTGGGCACTCTGGGCGTCTCAGTCCTGCTCTTCGCCAACGCCCTGGTCGGCGGCGTGCTCACCCTGGCCACGCCGGTGCTGGCCTTCTTTCTCAAAGGCAAGGTCGACGAGAAGATCAAAGAACGGGCCCGCGAAGAAGGGGTCTCATCTATTCGCCGCGCCAGCGAGATCATCGAAGAGGAATTGCTTCGCATGATTCACGAATACGGCGATCGCCTCAAAGAATTTATCGAAAACGCCGGCGATCGACTCTATAGCCAGGTCGAAGAGGCCCTGGAGCAGGTCCAATTGGAGGTCAAAGACACCCCGGACCCCACAGAGCTTATCGCCGACGTCGACCAGCGCCTCGAGCGAGTCCGCACCCTGAGCCGCCACATCAAGAAGACCCGCGAAAATATCTAGCGCACCAATCTCTCGCTCCGGCCACACAAGGTAGCCGGGGGCGGTAAGACCCCGGTGACCTTGTGTCGCCGGTGAATCAGATTGGGTGAGCTAGCGCACCAATCTCTCGCTCCGGCCACACAAGGTAGCCGGGGGCGGTAAGATCCCGATGGTTAAGACCCCGGTGACCTTGTGTCGCCGGTGAATCAGACTGAGTGAGCTAACAGATTGGGTGAGCTAGAGATATTTCTCGATGGTGGTCAGGATGTCGTGGCAATCCACCAGATCTGTGGCGTAGTCCAATTTGTGGGAGGGGATGATCACCAGCGGCGACAGATCGTAGGAGTCGATCCAATCCTCGTAGAGGTGATGCAATCGCTTCAGATAGGCGTGGGGGATATTCTGCTCCATCTCGCGACCTCTGGTGGCGATCCGCTTTTTGACGGCCTTGATGGGGCATCGCAGATAGATCATCAGATCCGGGGGCTGGATCTGGGTGCTCACCGAATCGTAGAGGCGGCGGTAGGTCTCGTAGTCGCGCTGGTCCATCATCCCCTGCTGATATAAATTCTCAGCAAAGATCTCGGCGTCCTCCCAGATCGTACGATCCTGGATGACGTTATGGCGGGTGGCGTCGAGCTCTAAGTGGAGGCGGAATTTTGCGGTCAGAAAATAGATCTGACTGGCAAAACTCCACTTCTCCATATCCTCGTAGAAATCGGCCAGATAGGGATTTTCCTCGTTGGGCTCGAAATAGGGCTCGATCTCGTATCGCTGGCATAAAAACTCGACGAGCGAGCTTTTACCTGCGCCGATCGTACCGGCCACGGCGATATAACGTCGCGCCGGATCACGTCGCGCCACCTGCTCCTGTCGAGCACGCTTGGTACGCTCCGCCGGACGGGAGCGATCGACTTCGATGATCTGGCGAGGATCTTTGGTCTGTGTCATGGTCGGTGGGCCACAAATACGGCAATTACTACCAAAACGAGATACAACGATGGAAATTCAACGCGACAATCTGGCCGTCTTTTCCCGGGTCGTCGGACCGATCCAGACCTCGATCTACATCCTGGGATGTCGGAAGACCAACCAGGCGGTGATCATCGACGGCGGCGGTGATGCAAAAGAGATGATGGCCACCATCGACGAGCAGGGCTGGGATCTTAACGCCATCTGGCAGACCCACGCCCATATCGACCACGTAGCCGGTCTCAACGATCTACGGGAGCTCTCGGAGGCGCCCATCTTTTTGCATCCCCTGGAACAGCCCGTCTACGACGCCGCCGTCCAGCAGGGGCTGATGTTCGGTTTTCAGATCGAGCCGTTGCCTTCGGTCGATCAATACGTCGAAGAGGGTCAGGTCGTCAACGTCGGGCAATTGGAAGCAAAGATCATGTTGCTTCCCGGTCATAGCCCCGGCTCGGTGGCCTTTTATCTCGAAGAAGATGGCCTGTTTTTCGGCGGCGACGTCATCTTCGCCGGAAGCGTGGGCCGCGTCGACCTCCCCGGCTCCAGCCCTCAGGCCATGCGCCAATCCCTGCAGCGAGTCGCCCAATTGCCGGATGATACGATCATCCTCCCCGGCCACGGCCCGACCACCACGATCGCCCAGGAAAAACAGACCAACCCCTTCCTTCGCGGACTTGTCTCCTAAACTACTGGGTCCTGGGTCGTGGGTCTTGAACGACGCCCTGCGATCACCTCGGTACTCCAAATCTACTTGATCCTCGGAGCGCGCAGTTCAAGACCCACGACAATGACGCCGAATTTTGAGGCATTAAAAACGCCAAGAGTGACCTACCGGCTCGGTCTGTTCCCTGATAGCCGTAACACCTTGTGTGATTTAGGCGCACCGATTACCATTCGGGACCGGTCTTGTGTGCATCGGATCTTTGCAAGGAGTTCGCGTGGCGAACGAAACAATCCTCATAGTTGACGCCGATACCAAGAGCCAGAAGGTCCTTGAAGTCAGCTTCAAGAAGGCTGGCCATCGGGTGGTGATCACCGACTCTATCGGCGAAGCCCACAGGCTTATCGCCGATGAAGCCCCGGCGCTCATCATCTGCGACACTTCTCTGCCTGACGGCGACGGATTGGAATTTTGTGCCGATCTCAAAGTCGATCCGACTACCAAAGACCTGCCGTTGATCTTTTTGACCAACGATCGCTCTTTGACCCAGAAGATGCGTTCTTTTGAGCTCGGCGCCGACGACTACCTGACCAAACCGATCTATATCAAAGAGGTGACCACTCGGGCGGAGTTGTTATTGCAGCGACGCACCCGGGAGCGGCTCAGCGAGTCCGACGTCGAGGAGATCGAGGGCGATCTGAGCGACATCACCATGATCGACCTGCTGCAGAGCATCGAGGAAGAGCTGCGCTCGGGCTCGATTCGGGTCCACCGAAACGGTCGCCAGGGCGCTATCTTCTTCCGTGAGGGCAACGTCCTCGACGCGGTCTGCGGAAAACTCCAGGGCGAAGACGCGGTCTATCGGATCATGCTCTGGCCCGAAGGCGATTTCGTGTTGAGCTATCACGAAAATATCCGCCGCGCCGACCATATCGAAAAAGACTCGTCCTCACTGCTGATGGAGGGCATCCGCCGCCTCGACATGTGGAATGACCTGATCACCACATTGCCCGATCTGGAGCGCACCTTCGAGGCCGATTACCAACGGCTGCCGGCGGTATTGGAGAAACTCCCGCCGGAAGTCCAACGCCTGGTCAGGCTCTTCGACGGTTACCGTCAGCTCCAGGAAGTGATCGACGACAGCCCCGTCGACGATATCACGACCCTCCAGATCGTGCGCAAACTTCTCGATGACGACATTCTCCTCGACGTCACCCCTGCCGGCGCCCAGAGCCTGACCAGCGAGAGAGCTCCCACCACCCTCGACGAATGGCTCGGCGATCCCGAGGCTGACCAAGATTCTCTATCTCCCTTCTCCACCGTGGAAGACGAAGAGGACAGCGCTTCCGACGACTTCCCCGATGATGACGAGGTCCATACTGACCGAATCAGCAAGCCCCCGGTCGGTCAATTCACGGAACCCGAAGAAGAAATCGATACCGAAGAATTGCCTCGCGACGACGAGGACCAACAACCTTCAAAAACCAAAGGCGGAGACGATTCCGGAGGGGGCCATTGGAAATTCCACTGGAGTGACGACGACGCTGCACCTGTTCAGAGCAGTGACGAAGACGAAAAAGAGGCACCCCAGCCAGAAGCACCGGTCGAGCCCAGCGGTGCCGCCAACGAGATTCGCAAAACAGCAGCATCCACCGATGGAGATAAGCCCAACCTTCAGGCCGACGGGCTGCGCCAGCTTGAAGAGCAAGAATTACTGCGCCGAAACGAAGAGGCGCGGCGGCTGGCCGAACAACGGGGTGAAACCCTCGACGATGAAAACGTCAGTGACGAAGATGAAGCCCGGGTTTCACGCCGCAAACGCACGACCACTCCCCTCTCGGCGCCGGCTCTGGTTGGAGCTCTGACCGATGACGACCAACCTGGCGATGAGCAGGCTTCACAATCAGCACCTTCTCGCGAGAATGTGACCACTTCCAGGATCGGCGTACCGGACGAGATCAAAGAACTTCAAAAAAAGAAAAAAGAGGAAAGAGAGCGCCGAGAAAAAGAAACCCTGGCGAGCGAAGAGCCGGCGACTTCGGGAGACGAGGTCTTCGACGCCGCTCCCGTCGAGGATCGGGCAGACCCAGAACAAGAAGATCCGAAACAGAACGTCCAGAGGGTCGATCAGGAAGCTCCCACCGTCGAGGCCTTCGAGGCTCCTGACCTGGAAGCGAAAGCTGAAGACGAAGGCATTGACCAAGATCTTCACCCTGCCTTCGACGAGGAAACCTTCGAGACCACACAGGATTATCCGCCACAAGAGCTCATGGTCGAACCAGAGGCCATCGTCGAGCGCCACGCCGAAGACCAGAAGATCGTCACCACTGAATACGATCTGAGCCAGACTCCCTCACGTCGCCCTCAAATGCCCGGCGATAGTGAAAACACACCGGTCACCATTCCCCAGGATGAGGAAGAGGAGGCACCTTCAGAAGAACTGGCGACCGAAGAAGCGGAGTCTCCCTCAACAGATAATGAAGACGACGCCGACGAACAGGCTTCCCTGGTGGACACCGCCGACTTCGAGCGCGACGAAGAACAACCCGAACAACCTGCCGAAGAAGAAGCAGTAGAGGCACCAGTTCAGGAAGAAGAGCCCGAGGTTGAAGAGCAGCCCGAGGTTGAAGAACAGCCCGAGGAAGAAGAACAACCCGAGGAAGAAGAACAACCCGAGGTTGAAGAACAGCCCGAGGTTGAAGAACAGCCCGAGGTTGAAGAACAACCCGAGGTTGAAGAACAGCCCGAGGTTGAAGAACAGCCCGAGGTTGAAGAAGAAGAAGCACAAGAAGAAGTGCAGGCCGACGAAGGCGAAGCAGAAGAAGAGAGCGTTGAAGACCAGCCAGACGATGAGCCGGCTGAAAAGGTCGTCACCTCATCGTCGGAGGAATCCTTTTTCGAGGCCGGCGACGAAATCCACGAATTCGAAGAACATTTCGAAGACGACCTGGCCCAGGGTTCTAACCGGGGTCAAAAATTCGTATTGCTCGCCGCCTTCGGCGCTCTCGTGGCCATGCTGCTGGCTGCTTATACGGTGCTGTCATCACCTGATGACCCCGAGACCGATGAGGCCGCTGTCGAAGAAGAAATCGCCATGGCCGAGCCGTTCCAGCCGGAGGAAGAAGGCCTGGCCGCCGTCGAAGAAGAACCTGCCGAAGAAGATGAGGTCGACGAAGAGGCCCGGCTTCTGGCTCAGGCCACCGAGGAAGCCGAAGAATTCGGTGAATCACTTGGCGTCGACGTCGACTTCGATGCCTATGACGTCGCAGAGCTCGTCAACACTCGACTGGCAGCCGAAGAAGAGGCAGCAGCGCTTGCCGCCGCCGAAGAAGAAGCGGCCGGCGCCGAGGAAGCTCCGGCTGAGCCCGACGAGCCGGCCCAGCCCACTGGCCCGACCGTCAATGAGCAGATTCGCGAGCTTCGATCGCTCATCTCTCAGGAGCAAATCGACGACGCCCTGACCCTGGCCGGGCAGCTCGCCCAACGAGCTCCCAACAATGGCCAGGTGGCGTTTCTCTACGGCCAGGCAGCTCACGACGATCACCAACTCGACCTGGCGATCACCCAGCTAAATCGAGCCCAGAGCCTTGGCGTGCGTACTGCCGATCTCTATCTGGAGTTGGCCACGGTCTATCATATCGCCGGCCGCGGCGGCGACGCCCAGCAGGCCTTCCAGAGCTATCAAGAGTCGGGAACCGAGCCCAGCTCCAGCCGGGCCAGCCAACTCAAGCAATTTTTGGAAACGCAGTATTAGGGGGTGGTGGGTAGTGGGTAGTGGGTAGTGGGAACGGCAACTGCTTAACGACACTGCCACTGCTACTGCCAACTACACAACACATCGGTGGCAAGACGTATCGTCCGCCGTTGCCGTTCCCACCACCCACCGTTTCCGTTGCCGTTCCGCCGTTGCCATTGTAGTTCTGTAGTTTTAGTTCCGCCGTTGCCGTTCCCATCACCCACCACCCACCACCCACCACCCACCACCCGCAGTCCAATGCTAGTACTTACAATCGAGTCCAGTTGCGACGAAACTTCGGCGGCCGTCGTCGAAGACGGTCGATCCATTTTGGCCAATGCAGTGGCGAGCCAGATCCCGGTCCATCGACGCTACGGTGGTGTGGTGCCCGAGTTGGCCAGCCGCAACCATATTCGCGACGTCCACCGGGTCATCGAGGACGCCCTCGATGAGGCGGGAGTGGCCCTGGAAGACATCGAGGGCTTCGGTGTAACCGCCGGCCCCGGTTTGGTGGGGAGTTTGCTCGTCGGTATCGAAACCGCCAAGGCCCTGGCCTACGCCTTCGATCGACCCTGTGTGGGGTTGAACCACCTGGAGGCCCATCTGACGACGGTGCTCCTCGATCTGGAGGAAATGAATCGCCCCACCTTTCCCTATGTGGGGCTCATCGTCAGCGGTGGCCACACCGATCTCTATGTAGTCCACGGACTCGGCGATTATGAACTGCTCGGACGAACCCGAGATGACGCCGCCGGTGAGGCCTTCGACAAAGTGGCCAAGATGCTGGGATTGCCCTATCCCGGCGGTGTGGCCATCGATCGCCTGGCCAGAAACGGCGATCCCTCGCGCCATGATTTTCCAAGGCCTATGTGGACCCGTAAAAACTTGGATTTTTCGTTTTCCGGCCTCAAGACGGCGGTCTCCCTCCATCTCGACGAGGCGGGCATTCCAGAAGGTCAGGATCTGGCAGACCTCTGCGCCTCCTTCCAGGAAGCGGTGGTCGACGTCCTGGTCATGAAAGCTCTGGCCGCCTGCCGGCAAAACGATGTGCAACGATTGGTTCTCTCCGGCGGAGTGGCTTGCAATCACCGACTTCGCCAACTCGCCAGAAAGTCCTGCATCGGCGCCGATGTTGACCTCTTCGTGGCTCCTCCGCGACTATGTACTGATAACGCCGCCATGCTCGGCCCCATTGCCGAGGATCGACTGTCGAGCCTCGACGGCCGGGGCTTTACGGGATATGACATCCGTGCCCAATCCTCGATGTCCCTGGGACGCACCGAGCGTAAGACCAGCTCGGCTCACCGTTAATTTGGCGAGGAACCCCCTATGTCCATGCCCAATCGCAACGACTCGCCGGTGCTCAAGGCGTTGATGCGTCATCCTCAGATTCGCGCCGTCGTCTGGCTCAGCCCCCGCGGCAAGGTCAAGGCCAAACGGGGCCAGGCCTTTTCGCTTCGGATCGGCGCCGACGATCCCACGGTACAGATCCCCATCGACGCCTCCACCGACGGTCCGCCGGAGGCGATCTACGTCACCAGGTTTGAAGAAGATGATTTTCTGGTCGTCATCTTCGAAGATCAGGCCGATTTCGAGACAATCAAAGAAGACGTGGACGCCACCTTGGAGAGCCTCAGCCCCTGAAGAGGGGCCCCGTATCAGTCCTCGTCGCCGCCTCGGCGCAGACGCTCGTAATCATCGGTCGTCATGGGCTCGGCCTCCAATCCACCCTGCAATAAAACCTGGGGAATCGATCCGAGCTCACTGGCGATAAATTCAGCGTCCGCCTGGCGGGGATCATCGAAATAATCGTTGACCATCTGGGGGACGATAAAATAGGCCATCGCCCAATAACCGATGATTGCCACGATCCACACCGCCCCTGCTTTGATGACGTCGCCCCTGGCAATGGCGGCGAGCAATCCGAAGAGGACTACCCCGGTAAGGAGGACTCCGACGATGCCGAAATCCTTCGTAAAATAGGCCGTGGCGTTGGTGGGCACCGCCACGAAAAGGGCGTTGATGAAAGTATTATAATCGGCCGGCAACTGCATGAGCCGGAATACGAGCAGGATTATCACCAGATGCACCACCGTGGCCGCTACATAGAAGGTCTCGGGGGTCCAGGTCAATCCACTGTCGGCGATCAAGAGATAAGACGTCCACATCAGGTACCTCGATTTTGGCCAGAATCCGTTTCGCCGCTTGGTTCGTCGTCGTCAACTTCTTCCTCTTCGACGATCGCCTCAATATACTCCTCGGACAACCCTTTATCAAAGCTGAGGCGCAGCCTGGCCAGACCGCGACTGATCTGCGGCAGTTTATGCAACCCGAAGACGACGAAGACGATCAATGCCAACAGAATGAGTTCCGTAGCGGACAACATGAAAAGCTCTCGAGGAAGTAGAACTTGGTGCTGGACTTGTTGTACGACGGGACACGACGAGAAGCAATCCTGGCGGTTCGGTCAGCGCTGTTTGCCTCGTTTTCTCCGAGACGATATGGTAATTCGCTGCCGTACGAGCCCATTCGAGCCCCAATGGGAGTTTATTTTTGAGCGTGAACACCGACAGTCTGACAGAACCCGCCGAGAAAATTGCAGCAGACTCCCATGCGGAGGCTGTTGAATCCCTGGCCAGAAACCACACCGTATGGGATCGGCTCGGGATAGTGGGATCGGCGCTATGCATCATTCACTGCCTGGCCCTGCCTTTTTTGATAGGCGCCCTATCTTTGGGAGCGCTGGGCTTTCTCGCCGACGAGATCTTCCACCAGATCTTGGCCGTCCTCTTATTGGGGGTGGCCCTCTTTGCCTTCATCCCCGGATTTCGGCATCACGGCAATAAGCTGGTGGTCATCGGCGGCATGGCCGGCATTTCACTCTTGCTGGCCACAGGGTTTTTGCTCGACCATTTTATCTCGCACGGACTGGAGATCGGTCTGACCGTCGTGGCCTCGCTTGTCCTGCTGTCGGCCCACTTTGCCAACTGGCGCCTCTGCGCCGACCGCAAAGAGAGCTGCTGCGACCACTGACCTCCCCCTGGCTCACCCTGATTTTCGGGCTATTACGAAGGTGGTCGCTCCCTCCATGCATGGCACGACCTCGACCTCGCTAAAGCCGATGGCTTCCAGTTGACGTCGAAACGTCGCCCCCCTCAACACGGGCCCCCGAGGGCTGACTCCGAAATCCAAAAAGGCCTCCATGGCCTGCGAGGCCGGCGCCGTTCCCTCGTCGCTGATGGTCTCCCAGAATAGGGCTGCGCCGCCGGGATTGAGCACCTCAAAGGACTTCTCCGCGAATTTGGTGCCCAGATCATTATCGGGGTCGAGGATCATTTTCTTGGTCAAAAAGACCAGATCGAAGGCCTCGCTTCCCCATTGATCCCGAGCGGGTTCTCCGCCGTGGGCATGCATATCGACCACGCGCGACCGGTCCACGCCATAGACCTCGCATAATTGAGGGATACGAGTCACCAGATGGGGCAGACATCCGTAGGTGACCTGAGACTCGGGAAAGGCCTCCATGACCAGGGCGCTGAAACTGACCCCCATGGAGCCGACGATAAAATGCCGCACTTGCGGCAGGTCAGTGGTCACGAAGAGTTCACGCGCCGCCTGGTCGAGATAATAATTGACCCCCTTCAACAAGGAGTCGATCCGACCGGTCTCATCGAAGATGTCGAGCATCGGCGGACGGGCCCCGGTGCGCGCTGCCTCCAGAAGATCGGGATAGGCATGGGCATAGGTCTCGCAGACTTCGAAGATAGGCACCAGGGAGACCGGACTGCGGGCATCAAAGAATTCTCTCCCGAATGAAGTGGTCCAAAACCGTTGGCCCTCACCGTCGATCACATCTAAGGACTCCAGGATAGAGAGCAGATTTTTCGTCGCCTTTTCGTCGAGGCCGCTTCGCCTGGCGATCTCTGCGGCCCCCATGGGCTCGTCGCTCAAGACATCGAATAATCCCAGCCTATAGGAGAGCAACAAACAGGTGGCCAGGCGATGATCGTGCAACGCCCGGTCGATCCTTCGAAATTGCCCGATATGACGCACTACGGTAGCCGCTTTCTTGAGTTGGCCCACCCCGTCTTTGACGAAGAAGCCGCGAGCCCGAGCTACCCGAGAACGCCAGGTCGATGCCAGCCGCCGCCCGGGCCACCCATTCATCAGACTTTCAATCATGCGCCCTCCTGGCCGATAAAATTCTGTCGCGCGCGGCGCATCCAATGACGCAATTTCCGCCTGGTTGGTCGACCTCGTTTATCTCGGCGCTCATTCACCGGCCGCTCGCGAAGCATCAGCATCGCCGGCATGGATCGACCTCGTAGTCAGGGGCTGAATCTGATCGCAATCGCCATTGATCGCCACCAGATCGGGCCGGCGCTCGAGCCACTCCAGAACGCGGCGGCAATCGACGAGCCGCCCCGGTCGATACAAAGCGTCGTAGACCCGACTGAGCAACTCCAGATCCTCGGGGTAATCCAGCGTCAACCGCAGGTCCGAACATAGGCCGGACTCCGGTTCGGGATTGGCCAATCGGAAGGCGTGGGGACGGTGGCGAATGAAGAGCGAGACGTGCTCTCTTTCTTCGGGTCGAATCGCCAGAAGATGGGCATCGACGAGGGCCCGATAGCGATAGGCCTCACTGCCAAAGCCCAGGGTCAGTCCACAGTTGTCGTGATGGCCATCGGCCCCGTCGAGATCGTCTTCCACCACGCGGATCACCAATTGGCGCATATACTCGGTGCTCACCAGCGGGGAATCGGCGGTGACCCGCACCACCACGTCCGGCGGCTCGTCGCAAAGGGCCAGATAAAAACGCTCCAGCACGTCTTTTTCAGGCCCCCGAAAAACGCGCAGCGCGGGCTCGTCGATCCAGCGCACGAAGTCGACGATCCCGTCGTCTTCCGGCCGCTCTGTGGTGGCCACCACGATCTCATCGAGTAGATCCACCTCGGTGAGCCGCTCGATGACATGCCATAAGACGGGCCGCCCCCCCAGGGGAAGCAAGACCTTGCCCGGCAATCGAGACGATCCCATCCGGGCCTGAACGACGGCGACGATCCGTTGATTTCGATACATAACCTCTTCCCCTATACTGGTTTGGTTCGCTTACTGCCTCAGACCTGCCCTGCCAATCGACGCAGGGGCCGGCCCACTTCATGCACCATCCGCAACTCCTCAGGTGTGGCGCTCAACACGTGATCGCCGTGAACGCCGCGGATCGTCTTGTCCAACGTAAAATGCTTCTCCACAAAATCGGCTCCTCGGCTCAGAGCAAGCAAACACCCCTCGATGCCGTGCATATGATCGCTGTAGCCATAATAGCCGTCGGCGTTGAAGCGCTCGGGAAGTCCGGCCAGATCGCGAGGGTAGGTGGGATAGTTGGAGCGGCAGAAAATATAGCGCACCTGGTCGGTGGGCTCCCCGAAGGGAAAGCCCTCCTGATCCCACCACCCCAGGGAGATGAAGGTCTCCTTGCCGCGCTCCAACACCCGGCGCACCAATTCGGGGCGCTCGGCGACGGTGCGAGAGGCAATCTTATAGCGCTGGGGCTGGACCTGATCGTAGATCGCCAGGGCCTCGTCGGTGATCACCGAGGCCATGAATTCCACCTCCCACTGATCGCACCACCCCTTTAATCGATGGGCCATATCGACGTCGATATGATTGATCTCACCGGGCTTGTCACGCCACCCGAATTGGAATTTGGCCACGTCCGCCCCGGCCAGGCTGGCCTGGCGAATGAGCTCGTAGGCCAGGTCGAAATTTCCCTCGTGATTCAGTCCAATCTCAGCGACAAGCAGCATAGAACTCTCCTCATTCGTCGGCATTTTGTTTGTCTCTGACCCTCGAGCCTATTGGCCAGCCTTGCAGCTTGAGTGTTGAGTCTTGAACGGCACACTTCCATCGGATTAGCTCCTCTGTGACCACCCCAATCCCCGTCAATAGATCAAGAAGAAACGCTCTCTCCCCTCAGTTACGCAGGGCGCCTTCCAAGACCCACGACCCAAGACTCAAGATTTCACGACCCAGGCCTCAATACTCTTCAGCCACTTTTGCGAAGCGCCACTTCCACCTCTTTTTGCTGGGCGCGCAGCAGGGAATCGAGCAGCCACCGATCGAAATCACTTTTGAGCTGAAAGCTCTCCTGGCGGGGCATGACCACATGGGAGATGCGCTCCCCATAATAATCGTCGCGGGTGATGCCGTCTCGCCACATGGCGGTGATCGCCCCGTTAAATACGTAGAGGCTCTCGCGCTCTAGTCGCAGGCGGTTAATCATCGCCGGATTGAGCGGCTCCAGGCCGTCGCTTCCGTGGGTAAAATGAAGATCGTAATCCTCGTAGACGCTGATCACGCTGTCGGCGTCGTAGAGGATCAGAGAGTCGACGGCCTTGACGATATCTTCAGCGCTGCGAAGGGGGGAGTGAACGCTCAAGACCACCACGATATCCGGATGGAGGTCATGGTCTGCTTCCAGACGCTGCACGGCGTCGTAGACCACCTCACTGAGTTGGCGATCCACATGGGACAGCGCCGCCGGACGCAGCATGGCTCGCACGTCTCGCGATTCGCAGTGGTCGACCACCCGCTCACAATCGGTGGTCACCCACACCGCGTCGAAGCGATCGCAGGCCCGGGCCGCCTCCAGGGTGTGGTCGATGAGCGGTCGCCCCCCCACCTCGCCAAGGGCGATGTCGGGCAGGGATTTGTAGGTATTTTTCGCCGGAACAAGCCCCAGCACCCGGGGCTGGACCGAGCCCTCGAAGCGCTGGACCATGCGGCGCTTGATATTACGCCGGGCCTTCAACAACCGGTCCTCGTCGCGGCTCAAGGAATTGCTGTGCTGGCGATAATAAAACAGCGGGGTGGCAATATTGTGGACCTCGTAGCTGCGCGAGACCTTGAGCCACAACTCATAGCCGTCCTGGGCGTCGTGCTCCTCATCATAGCCCCCCAGGGCCTTGAGCACCCGGCGACGCACCATGGTGCACGCCCCGTGGGCCGGCAGATCGAGGAGCCTGGCCTCATCGCCGATCTTCTTTCGGTTTTCCACCCCCAGGCGGCGCCCCACGGCGTCGACATAGACGAAATTGGGATAGACCAGCGCCACCTCGTCGCGGGCCTCCAGGCAATGGCTCATCACCAGCAGCGCCGACTCGTCGAGCCAGTCGTCGGCGTCGAGGCGCATGATATATTTGCCCCGGGCCATCTCCAACACCTGGTTGGCGTTGGCCTGCAACCCCTGGGCCCGCTCGTTGTGGACCAGCCTCACCCGGTCCGGATCGGCCTGACGAGCCCTCGCACAGATCTTGGGTGTCTCGTCGCTCGATCCATCGTCGATGATGATGAGCTCCCAGTCCCGACAACTCTGCGCAAAGACGCTGTCTATCGCCTCCTGCAGATACTCGCCATAATTATGACACGGGATGTATACCGTCACTAACGGTCTTTCCATCGCGCTACCCCCCACTTCAATTGTCTGTTTCCCAGATAGGAATCTAATCACCTATTGCATCAGAGCGTAATTCTTGGCATCGCCGTTCATGGACTTTGCCCCAAGGCCTTCCTGCAGTTATCCTGAACCGGTGAGCCGAATATTTCTCCCAGAGAGTGGCGATGAGCTCCGACGACCATAATAAAAACGACAATTCCCCCAAGTCCCAACGGCTGGTCTTGGGCGGTGACTCCCCGCAGATGGCCAACGCCGATCGCGTTTCCACGGTGCTCGTCAGCGATCCCGTCAAGCAACAAATAGGTGGCGGATACGGGCCCAACGCCGAGCCCACCCATCCCTTTATCGACGCCGAAGAGCCCACCCCGCCGCCGGTGGGCGCTGGCAGCTTTCTGGACGCCGAGGCGCCGACGCCCCCGCCGGCGGCCGGTGATTTTCTGGACGCCGAGGAGCCCACCCCGCCGCCGATCTCTGTCCCTTCCGGGCCCACCCCTTCCCGGCCCACCGCGAAGGCCGTGCACGACGCCGAGCATATTACGAGCACCGGCTTTATCCCCTCCGAGACCTTCAAGATGCCCGCCGAGGAGGGCAAAAAGAAGAAGTCCAAAAGGGGCACCAGAAAATTCTCCCTCCCCTCTTTTCGCTGGCTCGACGACGGCGAGTTGCAGCAGCGGCTGGCCTATGGCGGCGGCGGAATGCTGGCCGGCGCTTTGGTGGGCGGAATTATGGGCGTGCTCAACGCCTTCTTGCAGGGCTGGTCCGTAGCCCAGGGATCGGCCCAGATCATCGGCCTGGCCATCCTGGTGGGGCTGGTCTTTGCGATCATGGCGGCCATGAAGCCCAGCCGAGTCGACCACGTCATGGAGCGTCTGGGGCTGGGCGAGGACTGAGCGTTCGCTTCGCTCACTGTGGTTGGTGGATTGTTGTTTGTGGTTAACGACGCCCTTCCACGAGCCCAAGTTTCGATTCATCTCGATCATCGAACTACCAACCACGAACTACCAACCACGCGAGCGAAGCGAGCATAACCACGCGAGCGAAACGACTTGTTTCGACGCAAGTCGCCCCCTATGCTGCCGCCGCTTTGCATCACCCACCCACAGTTGTAGGCCCCTTACGATTATGAGCGCAGAAATATCCGAAAAAGTCATGGAGCGCGAAGTCGGCCGCCGCCGCACCTTCGCCATCATCTCTCACCCCGACGCCGGTAAGACGACGCTCACCGAAAAGCTCCTCCTCTACGGTGGGGCCATTCACCTGGCGGGAAGCGTCAAGAGCCGGCGGGCCGCCAAACACGCCGTGTCGGACTGGATGGAGCTCGAAAAGCAGCGGGGCATCTCCGTGACCTCCTCGGTCCTCCAATTTCCCTACCACGATTACTCCATCAACCTGCTGGACACCCCGGGCCACGCCGACTTCAGTGAGGATACCTATCGAACCCTGGCCGCCGCCGACAGTGCAGTGATGCTCATGGACGTCGCCAAGGGCGTGGAGGCTCAGACTTTGAAATTATTTAAAGTCTGCGCCATGCGAAAGATCCCGATCTTCACCTTCGTCAATAAGATGGATCGCTTCGGCCGAAAGCCCTTGGAGCTCATGGAGGAGATCGAGGATATCCTCGGGATCCGCTCCTGTCCCATCAACTGGCCCGTGGGCCAGGGCAACGAATTCAAGGGTGTCTACGACCGGCTCAACGAAGAGCTCATTCTCTTCGACTCCGCCGGAAGCCACGGCTCCAAGATCATCGAAGAAGAGCGCATGGCTCTCGACGACCCTCAGGTCGAAACCCGGCTCGGGCCCAAGCGCTACGAACAACTTTTGGAAGACGTAGAGCTCTTGGACATCGCCGGCGACCCCTTCGATCTGGAGCGCGTGCGCGATGGCGAGCTCACGCCCATGTTCTTCGGCTCGGCGATCACCAACTTCGGGGTCCGTCCCTTTCTGGACGCCTTCGTCGATATGGCGCCCTCTCCCGATCAGGCTCGCCAGAAACATACGGAGCCCACGCGTCCCGACTTTTCGGGCTTCGTCTTTAAGATTCAGGCCAATATGAACCCCGCTCACCGGGATCGCCTGGCCTTCGTGCGCATCACCTCCGGGGTCTTCGAAAAGGATATGCAGGCCCAGCTCAAGCGCACAGAGCGCCAGATCAAGCTGGCCTATCCCCAGCAGATGATGGCCTCCGACCGGGAGATGGCCGACCAGGCTTTCGCCGGCGATATCGTCGGCCTCTATGACCCGGGCCGATTCCGCATCGGCGATATGATCTATACCGGCGAGCCCATCGACGACGTGGATATCCCCCGCTTTATGCCCGAGCATTTCGCCGTGGTCGAGATCCAGGACGCCCTGAAACGAAAGCAGCTCAATAAGGGGCTCAACCAGCTCTCCGAAGAGGGTACGATCCAGGTCTTTCGCCAGCCCGAAAAGGGCAGCCTGGACATCATCGTCGGCGCCGTGGGTATCCTGCAGTTCGAGGTCCTCAAATTCCGCCTGGAACACGAATATAACGTCGAGATCCGCCTTCGCCGCCTGGACTTCCAGCACGCCCGGTGGATCGAAAACGAGGAATTCGACGAGGCCGCCCTCAACCGCGCCGACTACCTCAAAGTGGTCCACGATCGCGACGACCTGCCCCTATTGCTCTTCCGCAATAACTGGGCCCTCAACTATACCAAGCAGCAATATCCCGACCTGGTGCTCCTGCCCAACCCTCCCGGCACGCCAGGCCTGGAGCAGTTGCACGGCAAGCGCTACGAATTCTGATGGTTTGCTACGCTCGCGTGGTTGGTGGTTGGTGGTTGATGGTTTAACGATCAAGGTAAAGCGGAACTTGATATCATCGCAGGGCGCCGTTAACCACAGTGAGCGCAGCGAACGAAACTACGAACTACTAACCACGCGAGCGTAGCGAGAACGGTCACTCCCCGCCTATCCACACCCACAGCAGCCCCAGATATTCGTAGAGCGCTCGCTCCACCATTCGCACGTTCTGGGCGCTGGGCCACAGCGTTCCCGAGCGAAGCCAGGATTCTTCGGTGAGATGATTGGTCGGCGCCGGGATGACCTCGAAGCCCCGGCGTTCGAATAGGTGCACCGCCCGGGGCATATGGGAGGCGCTGGTGACAAGCACGATCGTCGCTCCCTCCCCGGCCAGCCCGTAGACCGCCGCGGCCTCCTCGGCCGTATCTCGTGGCCTATCTTCAACGGCGATCTCCTCGGCGGGCACGCCCATGGCGATCGCCAATTGGGCCGCGGCTTGCGCCGTCGACCCCTCCTGATAAATCGACGCCCCGCTGACGACCAGGGTTGTATCGACTAAGGCCCGATGAATCCGAATGCCCTCGTTGAGTCGAATCGTCGTCGACGTGGCGAGTTCGGAGGTCACCGGCCCCTGCTCCCGCGCTCGATATCCGCCGCCCAGGACCACGACGTGACCGGCTTGACTGGCCTCCTCGAGATCACTCAACGGCGGGTGAACCGACTCGATGGGCCCCAGAAGCAGCCCCCCGAAGGGACCCAAGGTCACGAGAAAAAAGGCTACCCCCACAGCTAGAAAGACCCGCTTCGGCCAGGGACTCTCGGGCCGCCGCCAGGTCCAGAGTGCTGCCGCGAGTACGACCAGGAACAAAAAGGTCAGCGGCGAGGTGAGGACGACGATGATTTTTTTTAGGAAGAACAAGGGGGTGGTGGGTTTTGGGTGGTGGGTTTTGGGAACTGCAACGACACTGCTACTGCTACGGCACTGCCGCCATCGTAGAACCTACCGCACCACTTTCCCGTCGCCAACGTCTGCCACCACGTCCTGTCCGTTGGACACGACGACGTCGACGCCGATATCGACGCCGAGATAGATCGTGGCCGCCATGCCGATGACCGTCCGCTCGCCGACCATGACGCCGCCGGCCAACAGGGCGCCCGGCGTGATATGGGCATGATCGCCGATTCGGCAATCGTGGCTGATAACGGCATTGCTGTTGATGATCGTATTATCCGCAAGCTCCACGTTGGAGCTGACGACGGCGCCGCCAAAGATCTGGTTTCCCTGCCCCATACGCACCGAGGGCTCGACGACGGCCCGGGGATGGATCAGATTTGGCAGCCGAAACTGCTGGTGGCGAAGGCGATCGAAGAGCTCGGCCCGCAGGGCATTATGGGTCACGGCGCCGATCCCTAAGGCGGCCATCTCCACGCCGCGCTCGCGCAGCTCATGCAGTCGGTTGGCGTCGCCCACCACGGGCACCCCCATGACCTGGTCGGGACGATCCGGCGAGTCGTCGACAATACCGACGATGCTCAGATCGCGGCGTCCCTCGCGGATCAGATCGATGATCACCCGGGCGTGCCCGCCGGCACCGTAGATGACCAACCCGGCCGAACTATTGTCGATCACCGCAGCTCTCTGAGTGGCGGGCTGATCCTTCGGCGAGCGCAGATCACCGCGGTCGTGCTGCATAAATTGGAGTACGTCGCGCTCGGTCAAGATCCCCTGATGGGTGATCTCGTCGGCGTCGAGCCCATATTCATCGATGAGGGCCGCCGCCTTTCGGGTGGCCCGGAGGCCGTCGTCGCGTCGCTTCTTTTGCTCCTCCTCACCGAGCTCCACCGGATCGTCGGCCCCTTCGGTGAGCACACATAACACCTCGCCGACGCCCACCCGGTCGCCCTCCTCGATCTCGAGACGGCGCACAAACCCGGCCCGCGGAGCCTCGACCTCCATGGTGGCCTTCGTGGACTCGAGCACATACAAAAGGTCTCCCTCCTCGACCTGGTCGCCGTTGCTGACGACCACGTCGACGACCTCCACCTCTTCCTCATTGGCATTTATCTGCGGCACGCGAAGTATCTGCATTATCTCCCTCCAAGATCGACGATCGAGTGAATTATTTACCGCAAAGGTCGCAGAGTTCTCTGAGATTTAAGTGCGCCCTCTGCGGTGAAGCTGGCTACTTCTACCCTGTGGCGATACGAATGGATTGCCCCCGCCCGCCGAGGCTTTTTCTCAGGGCGGCGACGATATCCTCCTGGCCGGGCAGGATGGCCTGCTCCAGAGGCGGGGCGTTGGCGATGGGTACAGCTTTGGCGGCGACCCGCATCGGGGCGGCGCGCAAGAGGTCAAAGCCCTGGTCGCAGACGGCGGCGGTGACCTCGGCGCCGAATCCGGCGGCGGCGCTGGCCTCCTCGCAGACCACGAGCCTGCCCGTGGTGGCCAGCGACTCCAAGACTGGCGTCACGTCGAAGGGGTTTAGCGCCGTGGGCACCACGACCTCGACGTAGCGCTCCTCTTCGATGAGCATCTCCTCGGCGGCCGCCAGGGCGATCTCGACCATTCCCCCGTAGGCCACGAGAGTGGCCTCCGCCGTTTGAGGCCCGCCGAATCCGGCGGTGACCGTCGGATAGTCGCCTTCGGTCCGTCGCACCCGCAGCGCTCCGATTCGACCGTCGATGGCAGCTCGCACAGGCCGAGCGTACATCTTCTTATTTTCAATAAATAACAGGGGCCGGTCGTCTTTGAGCACCGCCGTCTCCAGCAACTCTCCCGGGTCGATCAGGGGATTGACGGCCACCACGACCAGGCCCGGCACGCCTAAGAAATGCTTCTCCAACGTCTGGCTGTGGGTGGGTCCATAGCCGCGGCGCCCGCCCATGGGAAGGCGCACCACCAGGGGCACGTCGACTCGGTCGCCGTACATCCAGCGGAATTTGGCGGCGTGGTTGATGAGCTGATCGGCGGCGAGCAAGACGAAGTCGCCGAACATGATCTCCACCACCGGGCGCAGTCCCCGCATGGCCATCCCCGTGGCCACGCCCACAAAGCCGGCCTCCGAAATGGGCGTGGTCCACACCCGCTCCGGAAATTCGGTGGACAACCCTTTGGTCACCTTAAATGCACCCCCATAGGGGTCGAGCAGATCCTCGCCGAGAACAATGACCCGGTCGTCGTCGCCCATCATCCGATGCAGGGATTCGTTTAGCGAACTCAATACGGTACGTCCCATGTCGACCTCGTCACAGACAACTTCGGTGCAGTGTTTCGAATACTCTCGCCAACCTTCTCAGCCCCCCTCTACCGGGCCAGGGGATCACTTATGGACTCCGGCCCCGGGAAGGGCTGATCCAGAGCCCACTGAAAGGCTCGATCGATGCGGGCCTCCACCTCTTTTTCGATCCTGGCCGCAGCTTCGTCATCGAGCCGCGCTCTCTGCAGCGGCAGGGGATCGCCGGCTTTGCGTGCCTCCACCTCCTGGCGGGGCCGCATATCGTCGCTCTTGGAGTGATGGCAGAGCCGATAGGTATGAATGACCTCCATCCGGGGCTTGCCCTGACGTCGCACCTCGTCGACGAGGGGGCCAAAATGCTCGTAGAGCTCTTCGGCGTCCGTACTCTCCACCTCGCCGGCGTCGATGCCGAAGGCCTTTGCGCGGGCGACCATCTCCCCGGCCAGCTCCTTTTCCACCGGTGTGGACTGGGCCCAGCGGTTGTCTTCGACGACGAAGAGAACCGGCGCCGACCACAGGGAGGCCATATTCAACGCCTCATAGACCACCCCCTCGCCGAGGGTGCCGTCGCCCAAAAAGACCACGGAAATCCCGGCGCGGCCGCAGGCCCGTTCGGCCAGGCCCATGCCCAACGCCACGGGCACAATCCCACCCTGGATGCCATTGGAGTAGAAATTCTCCCAGCAAATATGCTGGCTTCCCCCCCGTCCCTTGACCAATCCCGTGGCCCGGCCCATCACCTCGGCGGCCAGCAGATCGGGGCGATCTGAATAGGCCAGAAAATGACCGTGGCAGCGATGGTTACTAAAGACCACATCCCCCTGGCGCAGGTGGTTTATAACCCCTGCGGCGTCGGCCTCCTGACCGATGCAGGCGTGGGTGGTGCCCGCGAGCTGCCCCTCTTCAAAGCGGGCCAGCAACTCCTCTTCGAAGCGCCGAATCAACCGCATCTGGGCGTATAATTTCTCCCCCGTCGAGCCGGCCGTCGCCGCAAAGCGGTGGGCCGGCCCACAAAAGCGCTCCTCTGCCATTGCTCCCCCCTCATAGACTTTTGGGTCGTACTTCGCTCCGTCCCTAAAAAATTAGTCACGGCCCCTCAATACACCAGCCGCACCACTCCTAAGCCGCGCAATTCGCTCAACTCGGCGCGCCATCGCTGGTCACCGTCGTCGACCATCCCCTGCCGTCCTCGCCACTCACCGATGACGCCGGCCTGCAACGGCGAGATGCCAGGGATATCGACCATGGCGCTCAACCGATGGTTGTCGTGCTGATCGGTCAAGGTGAGATAGCCATCCAGATCGGGCCCGAAGCGCTCTTCGTCGTCGCGATAGCGATCCATGGCGTTGATGGAGCGTGCCCAGTGGCGATCCCATTGCCAGCTTATCTGCAGGGGCGACATATTGAGCTCTACTCCCAGGGCGCTGGTCAGGCCCCAGCCGTAATAATAGCCGTGGTTTTCCAGCACCGTCCGCGCTGCCCGTCGCCCCGACTGGGCCTCAAAGGTGGGATAGGCCAGAGCGTCAGTATGCGTGAAATCGGGGTGGACTCCCCATCGAAAGCGCAGATCCACGGGCCCCGCAAAAAAGGAGCTGTCCAACCGAAGGCCCGGCAGATTCATAATACCGTAGCGATCCAAAAAGCCGTCGAAGCGATGTTGGATATGCTTAAAGGCCATGCCCAGGCCGACGAAATGAGAGGCCCCTACCTTTCCCCGCGGCGAGCTGCGCAGGTTCTGGTGATAATATCCGGCGAAATCCAGGGCCCCGTATAGATGCCAGGTATAGACGCCGGCGTCGGGCTGACCGGTGGAGAAACTGGAGGCCAGCTCCACGCCGATGGGCCCCGTAAACCACTGGCTATGGCTACCCTGGCGGCGAAAATCGGGGAGTCTCTTCAGTTCCGCCGATCCTGCGATCTCACCGTCATAGCGCACCACCTCGCTCCCCTGAGTCGACGCCGCGCTAAATCCGGGCTGGATGACAAACCGATTCCAGGTGTCGACGGGCCACCCCATCTCGTCTCGCTCCCCCAGATATAGGGGCGCCGTGCCGTCGATCAGATCGTGGAGCTGCAGATGGGTGGCGAAGATCCAGGACATGGTCTGGTTGACCCAATTGCGCTCCCCGCTGCGAAAGAATTGGCCCAGTTGATGATAGGCCTCCCCCAGGGGAATCCCGGCAAACCCGGTGTAGATCGAGTCGTTGATGCTCATCACCTCGTGGTGCTCGATGACCGCTTCCCACACAAATGACGAGATATTTGCCGTTAGAATCGCCCCCCATATCCCCAGATTATTTCCACGGGCCATGATATAATAGCCCGCCCCGGCCATGGGATGCAGAGGGCTGTTGAAGACCATGATATTGTCGTCGAACCGCCAGCCGTCCAGCCCGCGCCATTTCTCGATCTGAGGCCGCATCTCCAGCTCGGGATCGTCCGTATAAAACCCCGTAAAATCCCAATCCTCCGAATTTAAATCGTCATAGCTGAGGTACCACCAGGTCGCCAGACCGAGGGCCAGGCCGTTCCAGAAGGCGTTTCGCCAATGATTGGCAGGAAGACCGGGCGTGGTCGGCCCGCCGAGGGGCCCGTCGATGATATTCATCTCCAACGTTTCCAGGACCTGTCGTTCCGGCCCCACCCCATCGATGGCTGAAAACTCCTGTCGAAGAATCCCCTCCGCTGCCTGGCTTCGCCCCCAATCGTCGAGGGATAATTTGAGGTTGCCCTCATCATTGAACGCCAGGGCTACGTGGTATCGAAAGGCCCCGTTTTGGTATTCCTCGCTAAGATCCACTCCTCCTTGCGCGACAAATAGACAATGGCCCGGAAGGGCGGCGCTTATCGTCTCGCATAACTCACTGGACCATTCCGACGACGGGCCCTCACCAAATGAGAATAAAAAGGGCTTATATTCCTGCGCCGCCGCCGGCAAAGCAGCGACCAACAACCATCCAAAGATTAGCGAGCCAATCCCGATCCTCATGCTACTCCTTAAAATTTTGACCAATCAACTCTGCACCACTGCTTCATTCTATCCTGCGACACAGAGGAACCTCTCTGGCGTCGACGTTGTAGTCATTAACGACCGTTAAGGCAAACTCTCTGTCTCCCCTCGGTCCGCGCTTGCGAAATAAGGTCAAATCAACGGATAATCAACCCTCCCGAACCTGACCCGAACGTCGCGAGAAAATCTCCATGGAAGAGAGCATCCTCACCTCGGTCGTGCTGCCATTATCCCTGTTCATCATCATGCTCGGTCTGGGCATGTCTCTGGTGATCGACGATTT
>SLJM01000404.1 GCA_007135085.1 Myxococcales bacterium | reverse complement strand
CGGGCGTTTTTCTCCAGACCGGCGGCGGCCGCCTCACAGGCGACTCCCAGCCCGACGATGGAGGCCACATTTTCCGTTCCCGGCCGAAGCCCCCCCTCGTGGCCGGCCCCCAGCAAAACCGGCGCCACCGGTGTGCCACGTCGGACATAGAGGACGCCCACCCCCTTGGGGGCGTAGACCTTATGGCCGGCCAGAGAGAGCAGATCCACGCCCAGCTCGTCGACGTCGATGGGCACCTTGCCCACCGATTGCGCGGCGTCAGTATGAACCGTAGCCCCCACCTCATTTGCAATGGCGACGAGCTCCCTGATGGGTTGGATCACCCCTGTTTCGTTATTGCTGTGCATCACCGTGACCAGCGCCGTATCGTCATCGATCGCCTGTCGCGCCTGGTCAACCTGGACTCGCCCCTGAGCATCGACGTCCAGAAAGGCCGCCGACCATCCCTTTTCAGCCAGATATCGACAGGGCATTTCCGTAGCCGGATGCTCGATGACGGAGCTCACCACTCGCCGCCTATCTTGACGGGCCCGTGCCACCCCCTGAATCGCCAGGTTATTTGCCTCCGTGCCTCCCGAGGTAAATACCACCTCCGACGGCGAGGCCCCGAGCAGATTCGCCACCTGCCTCCGGGCCTTATCGACGGCCCGACGGGCGCGGCGGCCCACGATATGACTGCTCGACGGATTACCAAAATGGGTGCGCAGATAGGGGATCATGGCCTCGACCACCTCCGGCAGCAGAGGCGTCGTGGCGTTGTGATCCAAATAGATGGGCGCTTCTTCGGTCATTGGCATATTCCTCCGAAACGATTTGTACTGGCGACTTATCATCAACTGAGCAGTCAACTGACGATAACCGCATCATCGCGCCACGTCCAACCCTCGCCTCCTCTGGGGTGTGAGCCGGCTCGGGGCAGCTCCGGAGTTATTCGGAACTCCCGGAGTCGATTTTATTTTTATTTTCCACGTGCTTTCCCCTTTCCATTGTGTTAATCATTGCCCACGGCGGCGATCAAATCGCTGCCAACATCTCGAGGAAAGCCTACCATTTTTTTGGTTTCCGGTTTTTGTGACGCACGTCCGCAGTGTTGGAAACGCAGTACCTTCCTTCCTTCGTTGATTTGCCCGAACAAGATTGGTCAGTTCCAGAATGAGCTGGCACGTCCAAGAGACGGACGCTCGAAAGGTTCGAGTGTCTGAAAAGTTTCCTTCTACCTTTTTCTCACGAGAAATAAGGTGGCGGGTTCATTCATCGAAGTAAGCGAAAAAGGACAGCACATGTCGAAGATTCAAGGTAAAGTGAAGTGGTTCAACGAAGACAAAGGTTTTGGTTTTATCGAGCGCAATGACGGCGGCGACGACGTCTTCTTGCACTTCAGCGCTCTTGGCCAGTCCGGCTTCAAGACCATCGCCGACGATACGGCCGTCGAATTCGACGTCGAGTCGGGACCGAAAGGAATGCGGGCTGCCAACGTGGTTCAGCTCTGAACCCGATGAGCACCTGATGGTGAGTGCGCTCATCGTCAAAGCCTGACAGAAAAGCCCCGGTCGTCCCCTGCGGACGGCCGGGGCTTTTTTTTGTCCTGCGACGGTGGAGCTCTGAGGCTGAGGCGGTTAAAGTCAGGCGATGTCTGAATTATTTGCCAATATGCCCGAAGAGTTCTGGTGGGGAGTCATGCTCACCGCCTCGGCGCTATTACTGGCCGTGCAAACTGTGGCGATGGCCCGCCGACGCCTGGCGCGGCGGAAACGTCAGCGGCGAAGCCGCCGAGCCTATCGCGCTGAAGAAAGGGCTGAAAACTTATTGCGTAAACAGGGTTTTATCCCCCTCGATGAGCAGGTCCGCCAGGAATGGACCGTCCTCGTCGATGGCCAAGAAGAGGTGGTGGAGCTCATCGCTGACTGGATCGTCGAATCCGAGGGGCTTCGCTTTTTGGTGGAGGTCAAAACCGGGGAGTTTGGACCGTCGATTCGCTATGCCGCCACTCGACGGCAATTGCTGGAGTATCGCTGCGCATTCGACGTCGACGGTCTTATACTGTTGGATATGAATACCGGTCAGTGGCAGCTCATTGAATTTCCAGAGGTCTCGATCGAAAGATCGGCATCTTCAGGGAGACAGTCATGAAAGACTACGTATTGAGCCGCGCCTTCGATCCTCTTTTATGCGTGGTCGACGAACAGGGCATCGCCGAGGCCGACCTCGTCGAAGGGCTTTCATTTAATCACGACCAAATTCGCGACTCCTGGTATCTGCAGATCCCCTGGAGCGAATTTGTCATCTATTGCGAGCGCCTCGAGACCCTGGCCGGCTCGACAGCGATCGACGAGATTGGCAAATATCTGCCTGAACTCCTCTCCTTTCTTCCATTCGTCCGGGTCAGCGGACGAGTGGCCAGCCCGAAGTGGTATTATAAGGTCTCGAAGAAATGGTTTGGCCCCACCATGTTTCCCGCCGTGGAACTCGAGGAGTTCACCGAGATTGCCCCCCGCACCCTGCGGGTAGTGCTCCGCATTCCCGACGAACTGGCCGACTGTCCCCAATTTTTTCGCATCACCGCCTCTTTCGATCGGGAGGGCCTGGTCTATCTGGGGATGAAGCCTCCCAGCGTTCGCCTCGATCTCCAACCCCGACGGGGAGTCTATACCATTCACTATCCGCCCTCGCTGAGCCTGCCGGCCCGGCTTCGACGGGCAGTGACCGCCGCCTTCGCCTCGGACACTTTGCTGCGCGAATATGCGATACAGCACAAAAATCTAATGGAGAGTTTTGAAGCAGCCCATCAATCAGAGCTGAGCTTTCGCAATCTCGTCGAGCGCTCTCCCGATGCGACAGTGATCTACGACGAATCGAAGATTCACTACGTCAACGACGCGATGATGGAGCTTCTCGGCGCCGAGGATCGGCAAGCGCTGATCGGTCAGCCCGTGGAGGCGATCTGCGACGATCCGGAAACCCTCATGGCCGAGCATGCCCCCCCCGGGCCCCGCGCCTCGGAACTGCAGACCACGTTCATGCGCTCCGACGGCCACCAGCTCCAAGGTGAGTTCAAGACGGTCTCCGTCCATTTCCAGGACCACCCGGCCTTCGCGACCATCGTCCGCGACGTCACCCTTCGCAACGAGGTGTTAGCCCGAGCCATGGAGATGGACCGAATCATCTCCATGGGAACCCTCGCCGCCGGAGTGGGCCACGAGATCAACAATCCCCTGACCTACGTCCATTCAAATCTCGAGCTTCTCGACGAAACCCTGAGGGAAGGCGAGCTGGACGATGACGCCCTGGAGGACGCGCTCTCTGCAGTGGAAGCATCGCTAACGGGAATGGAACAAATTCGATCTATCGTCGAAGATCTGAGCTCCTTCTCTCGGGCCCCTGCCCAGGAATTGGAGTGGGTTGAGTTGAACGCCGCCATCGAGCCCTCCCTTCGCTGGATCGAGCCGGAGCTTCGCAATCGAGCCCGACTGCAGCTGTCGCTGCAGGCCGAGGGAAGGGTGTGGTCTAGCCCCCATCGAATCGGACAAATCGTCCTGAATTTATTGCTCAACGCCGCCCACGCCATCCCACGGGGAGCGCCGGACGAAAATGAGATAGCCGTACGAACATTCTTCGAGGACCAGTGGGCTGTCATCGAGGTCGAAGACTCGGGAAGCGGCATCCCCGAGGGAATTCGCGAAAAGATCTTCGATCCCTTCTTCACCACCAAGCCCGCCGGTGAAGGCACGGGGCTGGGGCTATTTTTGACGAAGAAAATCGTGGACCACCTCCAGGGCAAGATCGCCATCGACAGCGCCCTGGGGCAGGGAACCCTGGCGCGGGTCAAATTGCCCCGCCACCAGAGGAGCTCATGAAACCTGTCGTACCACCGAAGTCGGAAGGGGAGCTTATCCAAAGGGCCCGCGGTTTATCGGGCCACACCCTGGGCGAATTGGCGCAGATGGCCGGACAGAGCGCGCCTGAGAATTTGAGGCGCGCCAAGGGATGGGTGGGCAGGCTGATCGAAGAATGTCTGGGGGCGCCGGGAGGCAATTTTGCAGGCCCCGATTTCAAGAACCTCGGCGTGGAGCTCAAGACCCTGCCCGTCGACGCCAGGGGAAAAGTCAAAGAGAGCACCTATCTTTGCACGGTCGACCTTCTGGGCGAAGAGCCGAGCTGGGAGAGGAGCCGGGCGAAGAAGAAATTGGACCGTATCTTGTGGATCCCCGTGCG
>SLJM01000356.1 GCA_007135085.1 Myxococcales bacterium | reverse complement strand
GTGGTCTTGGACAGCGCCCGGATTCGACCGGGAGTGATGACCATTCGGGCTGTCGACGACGATCCGCAATCGGCGCACCGGCGCGCGGCTGCCGATCACGAGCTGGCCACGAGCCGAGAGGGAGGCAGAGCCCTGGCGGCCTATGAGGCCAAGGAGCTCTTCGCCCACGCCGACCAGGCCTTATTCGAGGGACAGATGCGCCAGGCATTGTCTCTGCTGGCCAGCTATCGCGATGTCTACGGGCTGCACCCGGCGTTGGTGGCGCGCCTGCTCGATTGCCTTCTGGCCGATCCGTCGCCGGCCAATATCGCCGAGGCCGAGGCCATCCGCCGGGAGCTGACAGCCGACGACCCCGACGATCTGCTGGCCGCTCTGGCGGCGCCGATCATCGCCCGTGCCCGTCATCGCCACGAAGAGGGGAAAGAGGCCTTCGAAAAATTGTCGGCCGAGCTCGAAAGGCGGCGCCAGACTCGAGACTGGATCCTCGCCGAGCTCGCTCTGTCCGATCTTCTGGTCGACGACGAGCCGGAAGCGGCGGCGGAGCGACTTCGAGAAGTCCTGAAGCGCGATCCTCGCCATCGGGCGGCGCTGGAGCGATTGCGCGCCATCTATGAGCGCCTTGGAGAGAGGGCCGGCCTGGAGGAGACCCTCAAGCGTTTGACCGGGGTCTATACGGAGCGCCAGACCTTAAAACGCACCTATTTGCAGCTCGCCAAACATCTGATGGATCGCCAGGGCGATCTGGCCGAGGCCAGGATGTACCTGGAGAAGGTATTGCGCCTGGACCCCACAGAGTTGGAGGCGCTCCACACACTGGGAGAGAGTTATGTGCTCGGCGGTGAGCCCCTGCGGGCGCTCAAGGCATTCGGGTCGGCGGCCCGGGCTGCCGAGGTGGAGGGATCGGCCGCCCAGGCCAGTCGGCTTCACTACCGGGTGGGTCAATTGTGGTATAGCGAACTCGAAGATCCACGGCAGGCGCTGCTCGAATATCGACGGGCCTTGACCCTGTCGGCCGATCTCAGTCTGACGGGCAGCCTGTCGGGGGGGCTCGACGACGAGGCCCAGGGGCTCGATGAGATGGAGCGAGTCGCCCAGCTTCGTCAGGCCGCGCAGATGTGCGAGGAGCTGTCGCGCGACGACGAGGCCCTCAATTATTGGCGCGAGACCCTGCCGATCCTGGAGCGCCGCCTGGAGCGGGCACCTGGCGACTTCGACTCTCCTATGGACGGCGCAGAGCGGGAGCGGGCCTCCACAGAGGAGGAGATCCTGGTCGTCCATCGTCGCCTGGGGGGCATCTACGACCGACGCAATCGTCCCGCCGCTGCGGCCACCCATATTCGGCGCATCCTGGAATTGGCGCCAGACGATGAAGAGGCTCTCCTCTGGCTGGAGAATCACCTTCGTCAGGCCGGTCGGCCCGAGGAGTTGATCGGGCTATACGACGACTTGTTGGCCGGGGCCCGGGGACAGTCGGCGAAGGTCGAATTATTGGAAAAGCTGGGCGATCTCTATGGTCAGATGGGCATGGCCGAGGAGGCCCAGGGACGGTATCGCCAGATTCTGGACGTCGATCCCGGCCACTGCCGGGTGCGTCGAAAATTAGTGAAATTGCTCACCGACCATCGGCGCTTCGGCGCCTTGAGAGACGCCCTCAATACGGTGATGGTGCGCACCACGGAGCGCGCCATACGTCATGAGATCTCGATGGAACTGGGTCGGGCCAACGAGGCGATGGGCGACCTGGAGCGGGCCGCCCGGTCCTATCTGGAGGCCGTGAAATTAGAGGCTGGAAATAGAGAGGCCCTCGAGAGTGCAAGCCGCGTCGTCGAGGTGCTCGTCGAGACCCAGGGGGTCGACGCCGAAGCTCCGTCGGGAACGGAGCCGGTGGGCAAGTTGCTGGAGAAATTGCTGATCCGCCTGGCCGAGATCACTCCCTCCCTGGTTCAGCAGCGAGAGGTCTTGCTCAAAGTGGCGCTTATCGCCGACGAGCGCGGCGACCTGGCGGCGGCGGCCGAAGCCCGTGAGAGAGCCCAGTCCCTGTCCGGGGAGGTGGGCAAAGACGGTGAATTTAGCGGCGTCGACGACCGCCTCGATGCGATGCTCGATTCGATTTCCGGTGTGGAAAGGGGTGATCGGGACAGAGACGGGAGCAGTTCAGATCAGGAGCGGTCATCAGATGGGGTGCGCGATATTCGACCGACCCCGAAGAAGGGGATGAAGGCCGTCGAGCTGCCTACGGAAAATATCGACGAGCCGAAGCCGGAAGAGAAGTTGACGTCCTTTCGGCGCCGGTTTGCGTCGATGATCAAAGAACCGGCAGAACTTCCCCGAGTCAGCAAGGACGACGACGAGGAGGGGGATTCGTCGTCGAGGTTGCGAAGTTTGCTCAACCGGGCCCGGCGCCGGGAAAATGGGGAGCGTGACCATGGCGTCGATGAGCAGGGTCAGAACAAGCCCAACGATTTTCGAGAGCAGCCTGGGACGGTTCGACTGTCGGCCGAAGAATTCGCCAAATTACGCGACGGCAGCAGAGCTTCCGAGAAAGTCTCACCGCCTGCGGAGGCGGCAAAATCAGAGTCGGCAAAGTCAAAGAAACCAAAACCGACGGGGTGGTCCTTCAATCTGTCGGAGCCGCCGGGATTGGGTGAGGAGTCGTCGGAGCCACGGGGGCTGGACGGCGAGTCAATAGGGCTCAACGAGGAGTCCGAGATCGACACCTCGCCGCAGATCAACCCGGCGCAGATGGCGCTCGAGGCTCTGAAGCAGGCTCGTCAATCGGGAGGGCCTGCAGAAGTGGCCAGCGCCATCGAGGACGTTTTGACCGTGACCGACAACGGAGCGTCGCCGCTGATCGATAATGAGCACGCGCTGGCTCTGTCGCGGGAGGTGGCAGAACTCCACTATTACGACCTGGAAGATGGGGAGGCTGCGCTTCCCCATCTGGAGCGGGTGCGGCGCCTCGACCCGCAAGGGCTGGGGGCTGAGACGGCCGTGGTCAATGCCCTGGAGGCCATCTACGAGGAACGGGGCAACGCCGATGGACGTATTGCCCTGTTGGAGCAGCGATTGGAGTCGGCTGAGACCGCCGAAATGGCCACCACCTATCGGCTGTTATTGGCTCAGTTATTGTGGGACCAGCGCGATGACGCCGACGGGGCCCGCGAGCGGCTCGACGAAGTCTTAAAGGGCGACGGCGACCACGAGGCGGCCCACCGGTTGTTGGGCGAGATCGCCAGCGAGGCCGGTGATTGGAAGACGGCGGCGCGCCACCTGGAGGTGGTGGTTCGGGTCGCCGGCGGCGGCATCGATGCCGTGGAGACCCAGCGCGAGCTGGCGGAACTCTATCTGCATCAACTCGACGACCCCCAGCGGGCGTTGAGCCACTACGAAGCGGTGCTCTCCGAGGCGCCGGGAGACTCGCAGGCCCTGGAGGGGATCAAGGAATGTCAGGCCAGCCAGAATGATTGGGCGGGTTATGTGTCGAGCCTGGGCCGTGAGTTGGGGTTGCTTGTCGGCAACCGAGAGGGGCTCGATGCCGAGGCGATGGCCAATCTGGAGGTGGACAAGATCGCCGCCGCCCTGCGGGTGCCGGCCAGTCAGATCGTGGCCGACGCCGCCCATATCGTCGAAGAGGAGATGGAGCGCCCCGAAGAAGCTCGCCATCTATGGGGGGTGACCTATCGGCTGTGGCCGGAGCATGTGGAGGCCCTGCAGCGCCGCGTCGAACTCGATCGCCGCTGCGACGAACAAGAGGCATTGGCCGAAGACCTGGAAGCCTATGCGGCGATGATACTCGACGCCGGCGATCGCTTCGCTGTGCTCGTCGAGGCGGCGCAGGTACGGGCCGAAAAGCTCGATGATCCAAAAGGTGCGACCACCCTGTATGCTGAAGCAATCGCCCTGGTCCAGGACGCCGAAGAGCCGCCGAAGGGACTTGACGCGGCGCGGCGGGCGCTGAAGCGTCTTCAGGCCGATGGGGAATGGTAATGGTGATTCGCGACATCTCAGGTCGAGTCTGCCGGGGAAACCGGGGTGGGCTCGACGTGGCCAATAATCGAAGGCCGAAAGGAGCGAAAATGAATTATCGAAGACTAAAAGTTGTCTCGCCCAGGTTCCTACTACTGACCATGGCGACCTGCGCTTTTGTACTGGCGGCGCCGGCCCTATACGGAGCGTCCGAGGTGTCGGCCCAGGAGGAGGACGGGGCGTCTTCCTCTTCGGAGTTGCCGGCCTATCAACTTCAGCGATTCCGCCCGGCTCCGGGGCCGGCGGATTATATCAACGTCTTTGGCAGCGCCGTCCAGCCCCACCTGGAGTGGAACGCCGGGGCCTATTTCAATCATTCTGCCGATCCCATGCAATTGGGCGCCTATGAGCGGCCCGGGGAGCGCACCGTAGCCTATCAATCCCATCTGGATGTGATGGGCAGCGTGGGGCTCTTCGATCTGGTGGAGGTGGGTTTGGTCATCCCCTGGACGATTCGCCAGCAGAGCCGAAATCTGGGCCCTCTGGTGGGCTCTCTCGATCCGGTGCGCCGCGATCTGTCGAGTATGGCCGTAAACGACCTGCGGCTGACGACGAAATATAATCTATTCAATCTCACCGACTCTCCGGTGGCGGTGTCGTTCGTGGGGGCTGCGTCCATTCCCCTGGCCACGCAGAACGCCCTGGCCAGCGACGGGGGATTTGGTGCGGAAGCGATCGTGGTGGGAGAATACGTCTTTTACGAGACGATTCGCGCCGCGGCGAACCTGGGCTTTCGCTATCGCCCCGGCTCGCGGCAGATCCAGGAGCTGATCCTGGGCAATGAGGTGACCTGGGGACTGGGCGTGCACTCCCCATTTTTGATGGATCGTCTCGACATACTGGGCGAATTGGCCGGCGCCGTATCGGTGCAGCCCCGCCCGGAGCGTCTGGCCGGGGTGGCCCCCGGAGAGGTGCCCATCGAGGCTCGCGGGGCGCTTCGCTACGGCATCAACGACGACTGGTCGATCACCGGTGGTTTCGGCGGCGGGCTGGGCCGAGGGGTGGGCGCGCCGGCCTGGCGAGGGTTCATCGGCGTCAGCGGCAAGTGGTGGACCGGAGGCTGGTGGAACGTCAATTATCGACGGCCCGGGTTCGAGGCCGAATTCGATCCCTGTGACCCACGGGTCCAGGATCAGACGGGCCGAAGGCTTCGCTTCGATCCCGCCGACTGCCCGCAGTTGGCCGACGACACCGACGATGGTGTCGATCGGACAGCCCTGCTCGACGAGCCGTTGGCCGAGCGGCCTCCCCGCCGGGCGGTAGGCCCGCCGCCGGGAGCTGAGGAGGCCGAAGACGAAGAGGGTTATGCCACCTTGCGCCACGGGGCGATCTTCATCACCGAGAGCATCAGCTTCGAAACGGGAAGTGCCCAGTTGGTCCCGGAGAGCCAGGCTTTGCTCGACGACGTGGCGGCTCTTCTGGTCCGAAATTCGGAGATCTTATTGCTTCGAATCGAGGGGCATACGGACAGCATCGGCGATGCTCAGATGAACCTGGAGCTCAGCGAGGACCGGGCCAAGTCGGTGCGACAGCACCTGATCGATGCCGGCGTGGAAGCAGATCGCCTCCAGGCCGTTGGTTTTGGCGAGTCTCAGCCGGTGGCCGACAATTCGACGGCTGAGGGGCGGGCTGAAAACCGACGAGTGGAATTCAACGTCGTGGAGTTTGCGCAGTGACTGAGGCTGGTAGACAGAGAGGACGACGACTCTACAGGGGGGTGGGGACGCTGGTGATCCTGTGGGCGCTGCTCTTTCTGGGCTGTGCCGAGGAACAGGCGCCGATCTCATTGGAGTCCGTCGAAGGCACTCCCGGAGGACGGCTGGCGGCCCTGAAGATGATCACCGTCGACGGTGAAGATCACCTGGTCGCCCCTGCCGGCGATCGCCTCCTGGTGCGCTCCCTCGACGATGAACAGTCTCGCTGGCAAGAGGTGCCTGCGCGATGGCCGTCGACGGTGGACAACGGAGCGGTGCGCTTTTTCCATGTGGTGGAGCGGGCCAATCTGGATGGTAGATTCCGGCCGGATCGCTTTTTCGTGGCTCACGACGATCGGCTGTGGACTGTGGGCTTGCCAGGAGCCGGGCAGCCGGCCAGGGTCTTGATGAGTTCCGACCTGGGACAGAATTGGGTCGACATTGAGTTGCCGGGCGACCGTTATTCCGAGCCCACCCTGGAGGTTCAACGCCGAGCTGTCTTGCCCTCATTGCGGCTGGTCTCCACCGGAGATGAGTTATTTTTGATCGACGACGAGGCGCTCTGGCAGAAGTCGGGTGATGGCGAGGAGTTCAACTGGGAGCCCCTGTCGCTGGAGGGGCTGAATCTGGTGGTCGATGAGGAGGAGGAGCAATCCGAGGGTGACGAGAGGGCGCGAAGGGAATTGCCAAGACGCCTGCGACACTATCTACCCGCTGACGAGATGCATCCCAATGAGGTGGCCACCGTCCTGGGCAGGACGCTCGAGATCTATCGTCGGGGGCCCGACGCCGAGGAGTTTGAAAAAGTCTCGGAGCTCGACGCATTGGACCTCGATTTCGTGCGAGATCCTTTCGGTGACGTCTGGTTTGTGCTCGACGCTGACAAGGTCTATCGAAGCGTCGACGCCGGGGAGAGCTGGGAGGCTCTGGAGGTCACCGGTTATGCGTTGGCCCCGGAGGATTTTAGCCAGATCGAGATCTTTTTCGACGTTCACTCCGAGGTGGGCTATCAGATCTGGCTTCTGGGCGACGGTGGAAGCCTGTGGCGAAGTGATGACGGCGGTGAAGAATGGGAGGTCATCGCCGAGCGCGATCCCGACCGGCGGGGAGTGACGGGCTTGATCCACGATGAGGATCGAGGCCTTTGGTGGGCGGCCACGGCGGGACGAGGTGCGTTGAATACGGAGAATCCCGGTGATTGGGCCGAGGCCAATGAGGGGCTTTCGGCGGGCACTATCTTTTCGGCGGCTCTCCTCGAAGATGATCGAATGTTGGTCGGCACCGACTCCGGCCTATTTGAGCGAGATAACGGACAGGCCGCCCACCGGTGGCGCCGCGTCGACGAGCGGGCGACCTCGGCAATTTTCGGCGATGGGCAGGAGAACCGGATCGTCACCGGGACGGTGGGGGGCAGTATCGTCGTGCGCGCCGAAGACCAGGAGGCTCGTGTCTCGGAGGCCGCCCCGCTGGGACATACGGAGGAGATTCTCTTTTTACCTTCCCACCTGAGGCGGGTGACCATTGACCCGTCGGCGATCGTCACGTTGGCCACCCGGGCGGAGTCCCGCGATATCATCGCCTGGTCCCACCGCCAGGGGCCGTTGATCTCAAACGACGGCGGCTCGTCCTGGCGGCGAATGCAGCTCGGCGAGGCCTTTAGAACGGCTCTGGAGCATGGGGTGATCACCGACTTTATCACCACGGGAAGTCAGATCTATTTCGCCGTCACCCGCTCTCGGCAGGCCGATCGGCCCGCTCAGCTGTGGCGCACCCTCGACGGGGGGCAGTCCTGGCAGGCCACCTATTCGTTCATGGAGGATGAAGAAGAGTCGCCGATGCAGCTCATTACTCTGCCCGGCGGCGATGGATTGCTCATGGCCCATGGCTCCCACGCGGCAGTGAGCACCGACCGCGGGGAGACCTGGACCTCCATCAGCGGAGACTGGGACAGCGGCGTGATAACGGGAGTGGCCGTCGACGACGACGACCGGGTGGTTTTCGTCATGAATCTGGCCCACGCCACAGAAATTATGTGGATTGACGATCCTCTGGGGCGGGCCAATCTGGTGAAGCGCTACCGCATGATCGAGCCTCTCGGTGAGAAAGGGCTCTCCGATCGCCCCGTGGATCTGCAGGTTCGAGGCGACCGGGTGCTGATCAACGAATCGGGCCGCGTATATAGCGGAACCGTGCCCCGCAGGCGGACCACCGGACCGAGGAGCATCGCCCTTTTGTTGGCGGTGGGTACGGTGCTGGTGATGACTACCCTGGCCTTCGGGTATTTGCGGACCTGGGAGAGGTAGGGATCACCACGAAGGGCGCGAAGGACTCAGAGGTTTCGATCGAGATTTGCGTCGGGAAACGCGTTTACTCTCGACCGTCGGTTGTTAAAAATCCCAACCTTAGTGAGCTCTGCGTCCTTGGCGGTGTCATTCGTCTTTGTTCTCTTGTTGTTCCCGGAGGGCGCGGCGGCGGGCTAACTTCTTGCGGCGCTCTTTGAGGCGCTCCTCGGCGGCTCGCTGGCCGAGGAAATAGCCGGCCAACAATCCGATCATCAAGATGACGGGGACGTAGAAGATATGGGCTGCAGTCATGGTGTGGACCCTGGCTGGGGGTTAGCTCTCCCAATGGGGTTTGTCTGCGCCGAAGTCGCCTCGGGAGACGCCCTGGCTCAGGAGGTCTTTGAATTCGTCGATATTCTCGCCGGTGGCTGCTGAGATCGCCAGAAAGGGCAGCTCCAATTCCTCTTCGAAGTGTTTGCGTACCCGCTCCAATTCATCGGCCACGAAGGGAAGATCGATCTTGTTGAGCACCACCAATTGTGGGTTGTCGAGTAGATCGGCGTTGAATTTTTCGAGTTCCTGGCAGATCGCCTCGTAGTCTCGAATGGGGTCTCGCGTATCCTCTTGTCCCTCAATCGTGGGGACCACTTCCAAAACGTGGACGATGAGGTTGGTGCGCTCCACGTGGCGTAAAAATTGGGTGCCCAGGCCCTGTCCCTCGTGGGCACCCTCGATGAGGCCCGGGATATCAGCGACGACGAAGGGCTCAGCGTTCTTCCAATTAACCACGCCCAGGTTTGGGACAATGGTCGTAAAGTGATAAGCGCCGATCTTGGGGCGGGCAGAGGAGATGGCGGCGATGAGCGTCGACTTGCCCACCGAGGGAAAGCCCACCAGCCCGACGTCGGCGATGAGCTTGAGCTCCAACTCCAGCGTCAGCTCCTCGCCGGGTCTTCCGGGCGTGGCCTTGCGGGGGGCCCGGTTGGTGGAGCTCTTAAAGCGCGTATTTCCAAGACCCCCGTCGCCGCCTTCGGCGACGACCAGGCGGTCGCCGTTAGTGGTCAGGTCGCCCAGGATCTGGCCGGTCTCGGCGTTGCGCACAATCGTGCCCACCGGGACCTCGATGACGGCGTCTTTGCCGTCGCGCCCGGTCATATTTTTGGGCCCTCCAGGACGGCCGGATTCGGCTTTGATCCGCTGCTGGTGGCGGTAATCGTGGAGGGTGCTGGCGTTGTCGGTGGCCACGACGATGACGTCGCCACCGCGGCCGCCGTCGCCGCCGTTGGGGCCACCGCGAGCGACGTATTTCTCCCGCCGAAAGGCGACCATGCCGTCGCCGCCGCGACCTGCGATAACCTCGATTTTTGCTTCGTCAACGAACATTGGGAGGTCTCCGAGAGAAAAGAATTTTACCGCAAAGGGCGCGAAGTTCACTAAGGTTGGGCTATTAATAACCCACGGTCGAGAGTAAATCTGTTTCCCGGCGCAAATCTCGATCAAAACCTCTGCGTTCTTTGCGACCTTTGCGGTAAATGTCGTCGGCTCGAAGGTCGCAAAGAGAAAAGCCCCCGGGGCCCCGCAACAGGGGCGCCCGGGGGCTTCTCTTAAGATCGGTCGGCCTGCGGGGGATCACTCCGCCGAGGCTTCCTCGACGGGGTAGACCGATACGTATTTGCGGTTGCCGGCGCGGTTTTCAAATTTGACGACGCCTTCTTCTTTGGCGAAGAGGGTGTAGTCCTTGCCGAGGCCCACGTTGAGGCCAGGGTGGAATTTGGTGCCGCACTGGCGGACGATGATATTGCCGGCCACGACATATTCGCCGCCGAATTTTTTGACGCCGCGACGCTGTGCATTCGAGTCGCGACCGTTACGAGTACTACCCTGTCCCTTTTTATGGGCCATGACGATCTCCTGAGAGTGTCGGTGCCGTTGAACCTGTTAAAATCAGGCTCCACTGGCTCAATCGACGTTCACTTCCTTAATCTTGATGCGCGTAAAAGGCTGACGATGGCCCTGCTTGCGGCGGTATTTCTTTCGTCGCTTCTTCTTGAAGATAATGATCTTTCGATCTTTACCTTCGGCGACGACCACGTCGGCGGTGACCGTGGCGCCGTCGACCAGGGGCTTTCCAACGACCAGGTCGTCGCCGCTTCCCACGGCCAACACTTCGTCGAAGGTGATGGTGCCGCCCTGTTCGGCGTCGGCGATCTTTTCGATGTTAAATTCGTCGCCCGGCTGGACGCGGTATTGCTTGCCGCCGGTTCGGATCACAGCGTGCATGGTGATTCTCCTGTCATTTTCAAACGAAGCCGGCCCGGTCATCAATCGCGTCGAAACGGGTAACGAGACGCTTCGCGTCGGTATTCCAAAGTCTTTTGCCGCCATCTTCCGGGGGCGAATTATCGCCTTGCCAGAAAAGGGGTGCAAGTCATACAGGGAGTGAGAAGGTGCGTCAAGCAAGGCAGAACCAGACGGCACGAGGAGTCCACATTGTTTCCCCATAAAGACCCGATCGATCTCAAAGAATTACTCCACCTCGACGAGGAGCTGACCTTGTCAGCGCAACAGATTGTGGAGTTATTGGAGGGGCAGTTGACGTTGCGCCGCAAGGAGGGGATCGACGAGGTGATCGCCGGTCGGACCTATACGGTGGTGCCCGTCATGGAGGGGATCCACGATCTTGGAAACGCGGCGGCCGTGCTGCGAACCTCCGAGGGCCTCGGCTATCAGGGGGCCCACGTGGTCGACACCCAGCCCGATCACAAGATGTCGCGCCGCGTGACCCAGGGGGCCGATAAATGGCTCGACGTGGAGCGGTGGACCGATCCGGTGGCCTGCGCCACGGAGCTAAAGAGTCGGGGCTATAAGATCATCGCCACCCACCTGGACGCCGACTATCGGTTGGAGGAGCTCGACTTTACGCAGCCCACGGCGTTGGTATTTGGAAACGAGCAGGACGGGGTCAGCGATGAGATGCTGGAGATGGCCGACGCCCGCTGTATCATCCCCATGTCCGGTTTCGTTCAGAGTTATAATATCTCGGTGGCCGCCGCGCTGGCCCTCTATGAGGCCCGCCGTCAGCGAGTGGAGCGCCTGGGAGGCCAGGGCGATCTGAGCGACCAGGAGAAGATGATCCTTCGCGCCCATTATTATCTGCGCTCGGCCACCCGGCCTCAGCGATTGGTGCCCAGGTTGTGGCGGCGACGTGGGGCTTGATAATTGGTGGCCGACTTCGCTACACCCACACCGGGGTTTGAAAGGCAATACTAAACCAGTATTACTTCGAATCCCCGATTTTTGGCTTTGTCAGACCAGCGTCTGTCCGCTCGCTCTCCCTCCACATAGCGCTGCTATGCGTCGGTCGACCGAACGAACATTCATCTGTCCTGACTTTGCCAAATTCTCCGGTCTCCGAAGTAACACTGGCTTAGAGAGGCAACGTGATGTCCCCATCGAGGCCACCGCAGACGGTGGAAAACCTGGTTGAATTGTTGCGCTGGCGCGCCGAGGTGGCGCCGGCGAGTCGGGGGTTTCGGTTTTTGGAAAATGGCGAGGGCTTCGGCGAAAAGCTCAGCTACGCCGAGCTGGACCGACGTGCCCAGGCGGTGGCGGGGCGGATCTCGGAGGTCCTCGAGCCCGGAGATCGAGCGCTTTTGCTCTATCCGCCGTCGCTGGATTATGTGGAGGCGTTTTTCGGATGCCTCTACGCCGGGGTGATCGCCGTGCCGGCCTATCCGCCCAATCCGGCGCGACTGGCCCGAACGCTGCCCAGACTTCAATCAATCGTGGCCGACGCCGGAGCAAAGGTGGCGCTGGCCACGGGCGCCATCGCCGGGATGGCCCAGGCCCTGGGAGATCAGGACTCGTCGCTGGGACGATTGGAGTGGATCGCCACCGACGAGATCGACGATGAGCTCAGTCAGGCCTGGAAGGCCCCCGATCTGAGCCCGGAATCGGTGGCTTTTTTGCAATATACGTCGGGGTCGACGGGCAAACCCAAAGGGGTGGTCCTGGACCATCGCACGTTGCTCAAAAATGAGCAGCTCATCCAGAGCGCTTTCGGCTCCACCGAAGAGGATGTGGGGGTCAACTGGCTGCCTTTATATCACGATATGGGCCTTATCGGGGCGGTGATTCAGCCCGTCTATTGTGGCTGTGAGAGCGTGCTGATGTCGCCCCTGGATTTTTTAAAGCGACCGGCGCGCTGGGTGGAGGCGATCTCCCGATTCGGCGGGACCGTGTCGACGGCGCCCAATTTTGGCTACGATCTGTCCGTGCGAAAGACGTCGGCCGAGATTCGCGACCAGCTCGACCTGTCGCAGTGGCGAGTGGCCTGCAACGGCGCCGAGCCCATTCGGCTGACCACTCTCGACCGGTTTGCCGCCTATTTCGAGCCCGCCGGCTTTGATCGAAAGGCTTTTATGCCGGCCTACGGGCTGGCCGAGGTGGCGCTGATCGTGTCTGCTCTTCCCAACGATGAGGGGCCGCGGTTGGTCGATGCCGAGGGGCGTGGGCAGGTCAGTTGTGGGTCACCGCTCGGTGATTTCGACCTGCGCGTGGTCACCCCGGGCACCCGCCGGGAGGTGCCGGCCGGTGAGGTCGGTGAGTTGTGGCTTCGCGGCGGGAGCGTGGCGCCTGGATATTGGGAAAAGGAAGGGGTCAACGCCGAGGTCTTCGGCGCTCGATTGGCCGACGGCACCGGTCCCTTTTTGCGCACCGGCGATCTGGGGGCCATGATCGACGGTGAATTGGTGGTCACCGGTCGACTCAAGGACCTGATCGTCATTCGCGGGGCCAATCATTATCCCCAGGATATCGAATCTACCGTGGAGTCGGTGGACCCTGTGATTCGCCCCGGCTGTGGGGCCGCCTTCGGCGTGAAGGGAGACGACGGGGCCGAGGAGTTGGTGGTCGTCCAGGAGGTCAAAGGAGAGGCCGTCGACGACGTCGATCGGTTGATCGGCCGTATTCGCGAGGCCATCGCCACCGTTCATCGGGTGGTGCCCCGGGAGGTGGTGCTCATCGAGGCCCGGACCATCGAGAAGACGTCGAGCGGAAAGATCCAGCGCTTTGCAGCTCGCAAGGCCTACGAGAACGATCAATTAAAGGTGGTCGGCCGCGGCGGGGGCCCCATGGCCAGCGGCGCAGAAAGGGCTGCCACCGATCGGGATTCGACGCGCTCGGCCATCGAGGCGTGGCTGGTGGCCCGCGTCGCCGAAGCGAGCGGCCTCGACGGGAAGGCCATCAAGCTCGACGCGCCGTTTGCCAGCTACGGCATCGACTCCGCCGAGGCGGTGGGCATCGTCGGCGAGTTGGAGCAGTGGCTGGAGTGCTCCCTGTCGGCGACGGCGCTCTATGATTTTCCCACCATCGCCGCCCTGGCTGCTCATCTATCGGAGGACCACGAGGAAGCCCGGCAGGAGAGCTCGTCGCTCAAGTCTTCGAAGCGCGGAGGCGACGAGAACGCGCTGGCTATCGTGGGCATGGCCTGCCGGTTTCCCGGCGCCGACGGAGTGGAGGCATTCTGGGAGCTCCTGCAGAGCGGTGACGAGGCGATCGTCGAGGTCTCCGACGACCGCTGGAAGCCCGGCACCTTCACCGATCCCGACCTGGCCGGCTTCGATACGATGGTCACCGATAAGGGCGGATTTTTAGATGATATCAGTCAATTCGACGCCTCGTTTTTCGGCATCTCTCCCCGTGAGGCGCGGGCCATGGATCCCCAGCAGCGGTTGGCGATGGAGACGGCCTGGCATGCGCTGGAAGACGCCGGGTTGACCCGAGAGGCGTTGGACGGCAGCGCCACCGGCGTATTTATCGGCCAGAGCGGCAGCGATTTCGCGCGGCTCTATCAGGGGGCGCCGGTGAGGGCGGGCTCCGGGCTGGCCCCGGCGATCACGGCGAATCGGCTCTCCTTCTGGCTCAACTTAAAGGGGCCGAGCGCCACGGTGGACACGGCCTGCTCGTCGTCGCTGGTGGCGCTGGACCAGGCGATGTTGAATCTGCGCGCAGGTCGCTGCGACGCGGCGATCGTGGGCGGGGTCAACGCTATCCTGGCCCCCGATATGTCGGTGGCCTTCTCCCAGGCGCGGATGTTGTCGCCTCGCGGCCAATGCCGGGCCTTTGACGAGGGTGCCGACGGCTATGTGCGTGGCGAGGGCTGCGGGGTGGTCGTGGTCAAGCGGCTTAGCGATGCCCTGGCCGACGGCGACAGAATCTGCGCCGTCATTCGCGGCGGGGCGATCAATCAGGACGGGCGCACCAACGGGTTGACCGCGCCGAGCGGGCCCTCTCAGCAGGAGGTGGTCCGCGCCGCCCTGGACGACGCCGGCGTCGAGGCGTCGACGGTGGACGCCGTGGAAGCTCATGGTACGGGCACCGAGCTGGGCGACGCCATCGAGGTCCGGGCGTTGAGCCAGGTCTTCGAAGGGGTCGATCGAGAGGAAAAAATCTGGCTGGGATCGGTCAAAGCTCAGATCGGCCACCTCGAGGCCGGCGCCGGCGTGGCGGGGCTCATCAAGGCCGCGCTGGTCGCCGAGCGGGGCGTCTTCCCGGGACAGGCCAATTTCGACGCGCCCAATCCGGCCTGTGAATTCCAGACCAGCCCCCTCGCCGTGCCCGAAGAGCCGACGCGATTGCCAGGTCGCGCAGACGGCGCCGCAGAGCCCCGACGAATCGGGGTGAGCTCCTTTGGCTTCGGAGGGACGAACGCCCATTTTGTGGTCGAAGAGCCGCCGCCGCTGCGCCATCGTGGCCAGGGGGGCGACGGCCCCGGCCTGGTCGCATTGTCTGCCGGTGACGCCGAGCGGCTAAGCGATCGCCTCTCGGCGTTGGTCGACGACGGCTTTGAGCTTTCTCAGATTTCGCCCCGTGATCTGGGGTGGTCGTTCTCGACCCGTCGCGATCAGGGCCCGGCGCGAGTGGCCGTGGTGGCCGGCGACGGCGGCGAATTATATGAGAAATTGAGCGCTGTTCTGGCGCAGATCGAGGCCGGGGGACTCGAAGGGACGCAGCACGTGAGCGTTGGCTTCGCCTTTACCGGTCAGGGCTCCCAATACGTGTCGATGGGCGTGAAGTTGGCCGAGCAATTGCCGCGATTTCGGCGCTATTACGACGAGGCCCTGTCCGCCGTGGAGGCCGCCGGGTGTGACGAGATCCGCGCCGTATTGGCCGGCGGTGACAGCGACGACGAGATCGACAATACCGAATTTGCCCAGCCCTCGCTCTTTGCCCTGGAGGTGGCCCTGGCCCGGACCTTGATCGACTGGGGGCTTAAGCCCGATGCGGTCATGGGCCACAGCGTAGGGGAATTTTCGGCGGCCCATATCGCCGGAG
>SLJM01000015.1 GCA_007135085.1 Myxococcales bacterium | reverse complement strand
TCTCGATGTGGCAAACACCTCCGCGATAGTCAGAGACTATCGGCCCCAATTGGCTTCCCAACCCCTGGCGCCGTTCCGTCGCTGACCATCGCTTTCTCGATGTGGCAAACACCTCCGCGATAGTCAGAGACTATCGGCCCCAATTTTCTTCCCAACCCCTGGCGCCGATCCGTCGCTGACCATCTCACTCCCCATATGACGTACACCCTCCCAACCCCTGGGGCCGATGCGTCTCTGACCATCGCTTTCTCGACGTGGCAAACACCTCCGCGATAGTCAGAGACTATCGGCCCCAATTTTCTTCCCAACCCCTCACCGAACGAACCACTCAGCGGGATCGAAAGGCACGCCCCTGTGCCGCATTTCGAAATAAAACTTCGGTCCTTCAAGGCTGCCGGACTCGCCGCTGAGCCCGATGACCTGCCGATTAGCGACCTCGTCGCCTTCGCTGACCTCGAAGCTCTCCAGGTGGGCGTATAAGGAGTGATAATCGCCGTCGTGATCGATGATGACCATCTTGCCGAAGCCCGGGAAACGCCGGGTGGCCACGACCAGGCCGGCGCCGACGCTTCGAATTTCGGTGCCCACGTCGACGAAATAGGTCAGGCCTGTATGGCGGATCTCGGTGAATGAATCTTCCCGCTGACGGGGCCCGAAGGGGTGGTCCGGCTCGCTGCGCACAGGCGGGACCAGCGCCCCCTTTCGACGGTGGAAATCAACGGACGTGGAGCGCGACTCCAGATCCTGAAGGCGCCGATCCAGGATTTCGATCATCTCGTCGAATTCAGCGTCCACCTCGGCGTCGCCCCCTGCCCTTGCCACGACCCACTCCCGTTCGGCCTTGGCCACGTCGCCCTCGGCGCCGAGGTGGGCCTTTCGGATCTCGAGGGCCCCCCTTCGCACCAGGAGGCCCGAGGCCTGCTCGACGCCGTCGTCGACGTCGGCCAGAAGCCAGACCTTGCGGCGCCAGGGCTCGGAGGCGGGCAGGCCGCTTGCGCGAAGCGCCCGGTCGGCGGCTCTGCTCTCCGATGGCGAGTCGACCCAGGCAGCTCTCTCGATGCTACGTCGGGCCCTATCCCAGCGAGCGACCTCGACGGCCACGTCACGACGGATCTCCTGGGTGGCACGTCGGGCCGTATCGGCGTCGGTCAGCGATGCGCCGAGAAGTTCGTCCATCTCAAAGGCTTGAGTCGCCACCTCCTGCTGGTCCAGGACGCGGTCCTCTGCACGGCGCTCCAACTCGTCGATCGTCTCAAACCATGGGCCGTCGAAGGCCGCCGCCGCCGCTGTCCACCCCACCAGAGTGGCCACCAAAATCGCCGCCACCACCAGTCGTCGTCTCACGTCTCCTCTCGTCGCCACAATAATAATCCCTCGCTTGCCGTCTCGCTCTCGGACCGACCGGGGCGACGACATAGAAAAGCTACGACCGTTCCCAACACCGCGCCCAGTAGAGCGATCACCGCCGCTGCGGCCGCCGAATAGAGAGCGGGCATCATTCCCGCGCCGCCCATCTGTACTGCCAGCTTATCGACAGCGAGCGACCAGGGCAAAAAAGCAATGCCCGCCACTGCCCCCGCTGAACCTCCCAAGACGAGCCCGCGCCACAAGGTGGGCCGCATCAGAGCTGACGGTGAGGCGCCGAAGACCTCCAGCAAATGACTCATCTGATGCTCTCGCTGCTGGCAGCGCCTCAGGAATCCGGCCAACCCCAATAATGTGCCGAATAATCCCAAAAAGACGATCCCGCCCATCCCGTAGGCCACCATCCTCAGGTCGCCGATCCAGCTCAACGCCCCGGGCTCGGGAGCGTCGACGGCGAGTACGTCGTGGCGAACCTCGAGGGCCTCGGCGCGGGCCACCACGTCGGTCTCGCCAGGCCGCCAGATCTGAGGCCGCACGATGAGCCCCGTGGGCATCATCGACGCCTCGACCTCGGTGGCGCGAATCTCCTCCTCGCCAAGATACTCGCCCAATCTCAAAAGCATGGCCTCCGGCGTATCGACCTCCACCTCGGCCACTCCCGGCCACTCTTCGATCTCGTCTCGCAAGCCCTGGACCTGCGCCGAATCGGCGGCGCCGTCGACGTAGACCACAGGCACGAATCGCTCCCACCATCCCTGCGAGGCGGTCTGCACCTGCATGACCGACACCGACATGGCAGCCAATAGCCAAAGCGCCGCGGCCATCGCCAGGATGACCCCCACCGCCGACAGACGAAATTCGGAGACCACGACCAGGGGAGATCTCAGCATCTCTCCACCTCGCCGGTGCGCTCGATGGCCCCGTCCCTGAGCCGCCAGACCACGGGGTCACAGCGGCGATTAGTCGGCCGCCGACCGAGGAGTACGATCGTCGATCCCTTCTTTCGCAGCCGCTCCAACCAGGAGAGGACCACGCCGCGCTGACCGGGCTCCAATTGCTCGACGATGCCGTCGATGACGATGACCTTCGGTGCCCCCACGGTGGCCATGGCCACGCCGACGAGAGCACGGCATTGGGAGCTCATCTGAGCGATGGGGCGATCCCGCTCGTGCATGATCCCCAGAAATCCGAGCACCTCCTCGGCGGCCTGGAGCGCATCTTCTCGATCGCCGCGGACCACCATGGGCAGGACCACGTTTTCGATGGCCGTTCGCTCCCACAGCAGAGCCGGCCGCTGGGGGCAACTGCCCAGGTCGCGGCGTACTTTCGCCAGCCCACCCTTTTTGAGTCGGTCCACGTTTCGTCCAGCCACCACGAGCTTACCCTTCGTTGGTCGCCGCCGCAGGGTGAGCACGTCGAAGAGGGCCGTCTTTCCCGAATCGGCGGGCCCGACAATCTCGTGCCAGCTCGACTCGTCCATGCGCAGCGATAGGCCGCACACCACCGGCTCACCCCCTTCCCAATGGGGAATTGTGACGTCAAATAATGCGATCATCTACCGTGTCTTTGCCTGCACGGCGGCGATCAAAGTCCAAGGTGGTCTGCGACCAGGCCGGTCAGCGACAGATCCTCGCCGGGCTCGGTACAACCCTGCCAGGCCTTTGCCCCGGTCTTCGGAAGATCGATGGCCGCCAGGCGGCTTCCCCCGGCTGGAGAAGTCCCAAAATCACGCTCCGGCATCTCCGGCGGCGCATCGAGAATCTCTGTTTCCGGCCCCGAATCCTCGTCGCCGACCTCTTTGCTCAACCCACCTTTTTCCTTGAGCCCCGCCAATTTACTCTTGAGCTGGGCCAGCCCCATATGACTCTCACCGCCGCCGCCGCCGGCGTCCAGGGCGTCAGCCCCCTGCTCTTCGATGGCGATGGCCTGCTGGGGCACCCGATCCTGGCCGGGCTGAAATTGCTCGCTGATCTCCTCGACCTCGTCCACCGGTTTTTCAACCGGATCGAGGCCGACCATCTCGTCGTATTGTCCGGCCAGCAGGTTTTTGAACAGGCTCTTGTGGCTGGCCTTCATCAGCGATTTGATCTTCTTCTTACGGGCGTCGCCCTCCAGCCCGTCGACCAGCTCCGTATAGGAGGTGATCTTCGTGTCCAGAATCGCCCCGCCCTGAAAGAGCTGAGTTTCGATGCAATTATCGTTCGACCCGCGGTCTTCGGTCTGAATATGGAAGGTCTTCCCGCGATGCTCGACGTCGTTATTATAACCGATCTGCATGAACTCACTCCGCTGATTCTCATCTCAAAACACACCGCAACGATTGCGACACGCACAGTTTGCCTTCCCCGGCGATTTGACGCAAGCGACTGCGCTAGCAGCGGGGGTCCGGTACCGGATCACCGAAAACCACCTCACCGCATCGAAGGCAATGTCGTGTCGTAGCGCAGGGCGGCCTTGGCCCCCGAGCATCATCACGGGAGCGTCTTTTGCGACCGTGACAAGAGCAGCCGCGTGGCCTTGGCCCGTCGGACACCATGGCCCGCATAACACCCACTGTCCGATGCCGAACGATCCGATTAACCCCGCTCACCGATATCCACCGACATCAACCACGCCGTTCCGATAACCAACGTTCCGATTAACCACGGTAACGTTCCGATTAACCACGGTATTGATTCAATCCAAAACCGTTAAACCGACGACCGTTACCGATCACCGCAATTTACCCACCACCCGACGGGCCAAGGCCTCATCCTTCAACAGATCTCCGAATATTACGCTGTGCCATTGGTTCTTTGAGTATCGACCTAAAAGAGACCGGCGCAGACATGCGTAATGCCAGGAGCAGGGGATGACAGATCCAGAG
>SLJM01000066.1 GCA_007135085.1 Myxococcales bacterium | reverse complement strand
TTCTCCAGCCCCACCCGCCCCGATTCGTCGGGGGGCGTCAATTTGGTCTTCTCGCATACCAGGCCCGTGACCTGGCCTGTGTCGTCGACCTCGATGCGCACAGGGCTTCGCAAAAAGCGCATCCGAAACGCCGTGGAGCTCTCCTTTTCCAGATCGGAGTCCACAAACCGAAATAACTCAGTCCGCGCTTTTTCAGTATCCTGGCCGATGGCCTCCATCACCGGTGCCACCCGATCTAATTCCGCCTCCAGGGCCTCCACGTCGAGAGCGCCGCTGACCAGGCGATATTCCTTGCGCGTAAATTTACGCTCCGCCGGTCCCCGCCGGGCCACGGCGGTCACGGTTCGCACCTGCTTTTCACAGACCATCCAGTGGACGATATCCAGGCATACGTTGCCCAGGCCGATGACGGCCACCTCTTGACCGATGGCAAATTCCTGCTCACTAAAGGGGGGCAGGTCGTTGTAGTGATAGACCAGGTCTTTGGCGTGAAAGACGGCGTCCGCCTCCTCCCCGGGCAGCCCCAGCCACTTGGTGCCCTGGGCGCCCACGGCGACGACGATGGCGTCAAAGCCCATCGCCTCCAACTCCTCCAGGCTCAGATCGGCGTCCTCGCCGACGGTGACGTTTCCGAAATAGTGGACCTCGTCCCGTTCGAGGATCCGGTAAAAGACCTTCCTCAGTCCCGACTTCATCCGATATTTGGTGGGGTAGATGCCGAATTCGGCCAACCCGCCGGGCTTGATATCCCGATTCAAGATCACCACCTGGTGGCCCGCCTTCGCCAGCACCTCCGTGGCATATAAACTGGCCGGTCCGGCCCCGATCATCGCAACTGTATAGCTTTTGTCTGCCATGGCCTACTTCGTCTCCTGATTTCGTTACTGCTGACTGGCCAGCATCTGGTATTGCTCGAAGTCTTCTTTGAGCGGTGCCGCCGCTTCGATCCAAAAATCCTTGTCTCTCAGATCGGCGTCGAGATACTCCCGGGCTATTTCATCACTCAATTTGCGCCCCGTATCCCGAAGCAAGGCGTCGATGCGCTCCAAAAAGGGCTCTCCTTCCTGACGGGCACGGCGATAGACGGCCCGCGAGAAGAGGTAGCCGAAGGTATAGGGGAAATTATAAAAGGGCATCTGGCTCAAGAAAAAATGGAGCTTCGATGCCCAGAACATGGGCTCCACGGAAGCGACGCCGTCGCCGAACTCCTCTTCGAAGATCTCTGTGGCAAGTTCGGTGAGCAATCCTTCATGGAGGGTCTCTTTGGCTCGATGACTGTGCATGGCCCGCTCCAATTTAAATCTGGCCGGGATATTCATCAAAAAGACCACGCCTCGCATCAGCCGCTCGTCGAGTAATTTGAGCTTCTGTTGTTGCTCGGCCTGGGCCAGCGCCGCATCTTCGACGACGGCCTCCAAAAAGGTGCTCGCCGTCTCGGCCAGCCCCATCGGCAGATAGCGCTCACTCAGTGGAAGATCACGCATCACATGACCGTGATATCCGTGGCCCAATTCGTGAGCCAAGGTGGTCACCCCCGAATTGGTGCCTCCGAAGGTCATGAAGATCCGAATCTCCTTCGACACGGGAAGACTCGTGCAATAGCCGCCCTGTCGCTTCCCGGCACGATCTTCGGCCTCCACCCACCGATTGGCCAGGGCGTGGCGGCAAAAATCACCGATCTTGGGCGAAAATTTATGTGCCTGATCGACGATGAATTGCTGAGCTTCCTGATAGGAGATCAACTCCTCGCCGCCACCGCCCACCGGGGCGCCAAGGTCGTACCATTGAAGGCGATCCAAACCCAGGAGCTTCGCCTTGGTCTGGAGAAAGCGGACCAATAGGGGCCGAAATTCCCGGGCCGCCTGGTGCATGGCGTCCACAATCGCCTCGTCGACCCGGTTGGCCTGCAACGCCTCGGTCAGCTCGTTTTGTCCGCGACGTCGATACAGGGTCTGCCGAGTGCCCACGATGGAGTGCAGCGCCGAGGCGCAGGTGGGGGCCACGGTGCGCCAGGCTTCATCGAGGCCCTCAAAGGCCGCCTTGCGCACCGCCCGGTCGGGATTATCCAGAAGGTTTTTGGCCTGAGCCAGCGACATTGGCCGATCTTGTCCCTCGGCGTCGACGGCCACCTCGAGGCGACCGGAGAGTTGGAAATACAGCCGGCTCCAGGCGTGGAGACCGTCCTGATTGAGTTCCACGGCCAGCCGCTCCAACCCGGTGTCCATCGCCGCATCGGCGTCGCGTCGAAGCTCACGCAGCCACAGCTCCATATCGGCGAAGCGCTCGTCGTCGACGAAGGCTGAAAATTGAGCGTCCTCGAGTCCCCGAAAAGCAGCCTGGACGTCGACGCGAATCGTGCGCAGCGCCGTGTACACCTCGTCCATCCGCGACGGCATGCGCACCGCTTTCGGATCGTCGGCGTGGGCCGAGGCCAGGGCGCGGCTAAAAGAGCCAGCCTCCTGAGCGCGGGCGCCGGCCTGAAAATAATCGTCGAAAAAGGCCCGCCACTTCCCCAGGCTCTGCTCATCGACTTCATCGCCGATCTCCAAATCTTCCAGGCGCTCCCGTAGATCGGCGACCACCTGACCCAGATCGGCCACCTCCTGACTGAACTGCGGGGAGTCCACTCCCCCCTCGAAGATGGGATCCAGATCCCAGGTGGGATCGTCTGTCGGAAATGGTGCCGTCATCAAAGCCTCTCACGATTAGGGAAAATAGAAGTCTGCTCATCTTTCAGGCGCACCATAATAAGGACCGCCCTTCCTTACAATACGCCTGCCCATCACCCTCAATACTTGCCTCCCCTCAACCAGCCCGTACCATGCGGGTGCCCCTTATTGTTGAACCTGTGGTCGTTGAGATTATGCTCGCCAATTATTTTTCAATCTTTTATTCGGGCATCGAGCCCTACCTGCCGGTCACCTTTACGGCCCTGGCCTTTATGGCCTCGTCGCTGACGTCGATCCACGTCCTTTTGTCACGCCGCGAGCCGGGCTCGTCCATCGCCTGGATGGCTCTTGTCTGGCTGGCACCGCTCATCGGGGTGACCACCTATTTGATGTTCGGCATCAACCGCATCAAACGCCGCGCCGAGAGCCTCCGGGCCGCCGAAGAGCACGTCCTGACCCCTCCTAAGGTGGTCCCCGTCTCACCGTCGAATTTAGACGATCATATCCAGATCGAGCCCAACGCCGCGATCCGCCAGCTCTTGCCTCTGGTCGACAACGTCGTGGAGCGATCCCTTCTGCCCCATAACGATTTCACCCCCCTCTTTGACGGCGACGAGACCTACCCGGCGATGCTCGAGGCCATCGAAGAGGCGAATCATTCGGTGCATCTGGCGAGCTATATCTTCGACAACGACAAGATTGGCCGCCGCTTCGTCACCGCTCTGGAGGCCGCCCACAAGCGGGGCGTCGAGGTGCGGGTGCTCATCGACGCCGCCGGCCTTCGCTACTCCATTCCCTCCATCTACACCCGCTTTCGCCGCACGGGCATCAAGGCCGTTCGCTTCTTGCCCTCCATCCTTCCTCCCCATTTTATGACCATCAATCTTCGAAATCACCGCAAGATCCTGGTCGTCGACGGCACCACGGGCTTTACGGGAGGAATCAATATCCGCTCCCACCATCTTCTGGCCGATCACCCCCCGCACCCGGCCAAGGATCTCCATTTTCGCGTCCAGGGGCCGGTGGTCTCCCATCTTCAGGAGATCTTCGCCGAGGATTGGGCCTTCTGCACCGGCGAAGACCTGAGCGCCGCCGAGTATTTTCCGATCATCGAAAGAGCTGGTCACACTCTGGCCCGGGGTATCCCCGACGGCCCCGACGAAGATCTGGACAAGCTGAGGCTGGTCATCAAGGGCGCCATCTCCTCGGCCTCCAAACGAATTCGGATCATGACCCCCTATTTCATCCCCGATCCGGCCATGGTCTCCGCCCTGACCGTAGCGGCGCTGCGAGGCGTCAAAGTGGATATCCTGTTGCCGGGCACCAATAATCTTCCCTACGTCCAATGGGCCTCCATGGCCCATCTGCGGCCGTTACTCAAGCGGGGCTGTCGCATCTATTTTTCATCCCCTCCCTTCGATCATACCAAGTTAATGGTCGTCGACGGCATCTGGACTCTAGTGGGCTCGGCCAATATCGATCCGAGAAGCCTGCGGCTTAATTTCGAGTTCAATGTCGAATGCTGGGACCGCAAGCTCGGCGACTGCCTCGATCGCTATGTGGCCTCACGCATCGACGCCGCCGATGAGATGACCTTTGACGACTACGAGCGCCGCCCCCGCCTGTTGCAGTTGCGCGACGGCATCGCCTCTTTATTGTCCCCCTATTTATGAGCCCAGGCGCTACGAACCGGCCCAGAGCTTGCGGACCTTCTTCAACAACGCCGCGGAGGCGACGTCGGCCAGCGCCTCCTCATCGACCCATCGCCATCGGTCATCGCTCATCGGCTCATCAGCAGCCGACGGCGGCAGCTCGAGTTGATGGACCCGCAATCTCAAGCGCCGATGGGAAAATACGTGTTCCACCGTTCCCATGGTGCGACCTATCGGCCCCTCGACCTTCACCCCCGGGGCCTCGGCGAGTCGCTCTTTGAGCTCTAAAAGGGTCGGCCAGGTCTTTCCCGCTCGCTCGCAGGAGGGGAATTCCCACAACCGGGCCAGAAGTCCTTTGGCCGGCCGGCGGCGCAGCAAAAACCGTCGTTGGTCGCCCACCTCGGCGTAGACCACGCATGCCCGGGCCCGCATGGGCAGCGGTTTGGCCCGTTTGGCGGACTCGGGAAATGCCTCGGCCTTTCCAATCTTGCGGGCCAGGCACCACTGTCGGGTTGGGCAGCTCTGACAGGACGGCGATCGCAGAGCGCAGACAAGGGAGCCCAATTCCATGAGGGCCTGATTGAAATCACCGGGCCGGTCGGGATCGACCAGCTCCTCGGCCCGAGCCCAGATCTGCCCCCTGGTAGATCCTCTTTTCGGATCCCCTGAGAGGGCGAATAGCCGGCTGATGACTCGCTCCACATTGCCGTCTACCAGTGGCTCCACAGCACCGAAGGCGATCGAGGCGATCGCCCCCGCCGTATAGGGCCCGATCCCCGGCAATTTTTTGAGCTCCGAAACCGTCGACGGCAGCCGCCCGTCGAATTCATCGACCACCCTCTGAGCACCGCTGTGCAAGTAGCGGGCCCGCCGGTAATAACCGAGGCCAGACCACAATTCGAGCACCTCGTCGATCTCGGCATCGGCCAATTCGTAGACCGAGGGAAACCGCTCCATCCAGCGCTCGTAATAATCGATGACCGTGGCCACCTGGGTTTGCTGGAGCATGATCTCCGAGACCCATACCGCATAGGCCTCTTCCGCCTGACGCCAGGGCAGATCACGGCGATATTCGTCGAACCATCGCAGCAAGGCCTGACGAAAAGATGTCTTCCCCACAACTGATTGAAGATCTTCAGATCGGCTCACAGCGCTCTTCGTCCGGGTCCCACTCTTCGCCTTCATCACAGCCGGGGCAGGTCGGATCGCATTGAAGCAGCGGGCATCCTCGGTTGTCCTCGACGACCGTAAATCCACAGCCCGGAAGACACTGCGGCTCGTCGACGGCCGGACATATTCGGCAGCGCTCACGCCCCTCGTCGAAATATTCGTCGCCCCCGCAATCCTCGGGCCGATCGCGCACCTCGGTGGTGCCGCATCCCATGGTCACCAACAGCATCGCCACCAGGGCTGATATCGCAAAGATTCTCATCATCTGTTGCCTTACTCCTTTGGGGGCGCACTTTTCATCGCCTCTTGCCTGACGTCGGCTCGTTCTTATCAAGCCCCATGGTCACTGACCAGTCCTGTTCCCTCCACGGGTTGACTTACCGGTCAAACAATTGCGCGATTCCCGGGTGTTTGTTAACGTAGGTTGACTCGCGGCTTTTCGAACTTTGCCGCCCAACGTGGCTTGCGCCGATCCTTTCGGGCCAGACACGGATAATCGCACGCTCTTCGCGCCTTCGACCAGGCGCGTCATCAGAGATCAATTCCAGTTGCCGAGGTCGTCATCAATCGCTGTTTGCTCTACTCGGGATGGCTATGACTGAAGGGACCCGGGTCGGGACGGTTATCGAAGATAAATACCGTCTCGACGAACAAATTGGTCGCGGCTCCATGGGCGCCGTGTACCGGGGCACCCAGTTGATGGTTGACCGCTCGGTGGCGATCAAGTTGCTCCACCCTACCTTTGCGGGCCACGATAAGATCCAGGCCCGCTTCGAGGTGGAAGCCAAAGCCATCGCCCGCCTCAACCATCCCAACTGTATCACCCTCTTCGACTTCGGTTATTCCGAGCGGCTCGAGGCCTTTTATACGGTCGTGGAGTTCATCGACGGCATCCCCCTGGCCGATCTGATCGCCGAGCGCCCTCCCGTGGCCCGTGTGGTGGGGTTGATCAAACAGATCGCCTCCGCCCTGGGACATGCCCACCACCACGGCATTCTCCACCGCGATCTGAAGCCTGAAAATATCATGCTCGCCCCCATGACCGATGGGTCGGATATCATCAAGGTCCTGGACTTCGGCATCGCCCAGATTATGAAGGGCAACACCGACGGCGACGACGATGATTTTGAAGCGGATCGTCTCACCCGAGTGGGCGAAGTCTTCGGCACCCCGCCCTATATGAGTCCCGAGCAGACTCAATCGTCTCGCGATCTCAGCCCGGCGGCCGACCTCTATTCGCTGGGGGTCATCTTCTACGAACTCATCGAGGGAAGGCTGCCCTTCTTTGCGGACGCTCCGGTCGAGATCTTGCGCATGCATATGACCGAACCGCCACCGCCGATGAAACGCACCGGCCTGGCCGACTCGGTGCGCGCCGTCGTGTTGAAAATGCTGGAAAAAGATCCCAAGGACCGACCAGCCAGCGGTAACGAAATCGTCGAATTATTGGACGCCATCCCCGCCGAGGATCTCGACGAGAGTGGCCCCGCCGTCCGCATTGAAGGCGACGCCCGCCCCCAGGAACCCACTTTGATGTCCGCCCCTCCCGACACGGGAGAGCGCGACGGCCCGGCCCCCGGCGAGGCCAGCGAGATCTACGAATTGACCGACATCGTCGCCGGCGCTCAGGCGTTGATGGACCAAAAGGAACAAGCCTCCAGGCCGTCGACGTCCACCAAAATCGAAATCGACGACCGGCCCGCCCCCTCCTCGCCGCCTCCAAAGGCAAAGCCCTCACCGAACCACAAGGTCAAGACCCCGGCGGCCCCCACCCCGGATCCCGTCGATCGCGAGCGGATTACGGCGACCCAATTCATCGCCGACGGTGATGAGGCTCTGGAGCGCGACATCTCCAACCTCACTCGCTCACAGCTCAAGCTCATCGCCGGCGTCGTCGTCGGTATCCTGCTCTTCGTCGGTGGATTGAGCTGGGTGGTCGTGACCTACGAGCCCTTCGGGCTGGCCTCCGAGGACGATATGCGCGAGGTCAGCGAGATCGCCACTCAACACCATGGCACCGACGACGCCCCGAAAGAAGAGGAACCACAAGAACCGGCGGTGGTCAATGTCTCCGACGAGCAATTGGCCGATCTCGACGAGGAGTCCGACGAAGACAGGGCGGACGGCCAAGAAAAAGACGAAAAAGAAGAAGACGCCGAAGACAGCCCCCAGGGAGAGGCCGAAGAAGAGGTCGACGAGGCACCGGCCCAACCGGCCCCTCGTCGAACTCGACGCCGGGCCTCACCGCCGCCGGAGCCCTCGCCCTCACCAGCGCAAGAAACCAGCGACGACGATCGGGAGCGACCGGTACGCCTGGGCGGCACTCGAGGAATCCGCGGGGTCAGCGGGGATTCCGACGGTGAAGTTGACGACTGATCTTACCATCAATTTATAATACCCTATCTGTATTACCCGTCAGTCCCCAGCGACTGTCTCTGGCCAAATTGGAGCGTCATCATGCCTTCCCATCGCTTCTTCATCCCCCTCCTCGGCATTGTTTTCGTCTTCATCTTGCCTTCCCTGGCGACCGCCGAAGAAGAGGGATATCGAGAAATGCTGGACCTCAGCGATGAGGCCGCTCGGGCAGTTCACGACGGCGAATTTGCCCTTGCTGCCATCAAATTTCGGCAGGCCTACGAGACCTATCCCGACCCGATCCTCCTCAAAAACGAGATGATCACCTGGTTTCACGCCGACGATTGCCGCAGCGCCCTGCCACCGGGCCGTGCATTTTTGAAGACCGACGACGTCGAGCCAGAAGATGAAGAGGACGTGGAGGCCGTTCAGATCGAATGCGGCCTGCGCCTGGCCGAGGAGGCCTCGGAGAACCAGGATTTCTTCCTGGCCACCTATCACCTGGACAACCTTCCTGAGTTGGAGCGAACCGACGAAGAGGAGGCCCGTTATCAGGCGGTGCGTCAGGCCATCCCAGCTCCCGAAATCGACGCCTCCGCCGGCGCCGGAGGTGCTGGTGGAGCCAACCACCTCGGTTGGGCACAGATCGCCGGTGGATTGACCGTCGTCGGTGTCGGCCTGTCTCTACACGCCGTGGCCCTGGACCGACAATCCCTGCTCCAGGAGTTGTCCCAATCCGAAGATCCCGCCGACGCCCGGCTCCTGGACCGCCATATCGATCAATGGGAGAGCTACCAGAGCACCACTCGCTGGCTCGTCCCCACCCTCTATGTCCTGGGAGCGGCGGCCATCGGCTCGGGAACCTACTTTTTGATCCGAGATTCTTCGGCCGGCGGCGACACCGATCTGGCCACCTTTTCCCCCACCATCTCCGGTGACCAGGTTGGCTTTTCCTTCCAGCAGCGCTTCTAAAAACTAAGAATCATATGACTGAGATTCATACCCCTTTTCTCGTCATCGGCGCCGGCATGACCGGTCTGGCCTTTGCCAATTTCCTCGACGGTCAGGACTATCTGGTCGTCGAGGCCCAGTCCGAAATCGGCGGGTGGTGCAAAACGGTGCACCGCGACGGCTTCGTCTGGGACTATTCGGGCCATTTCTTCCACTTCAAACACCCTGATATCGAGGCCTATCTTCGCCAGCGCATGGCCGGCGAGAAGATCGTCACCGTCGAGAAGAACTCCCTGATCTATATCGACGGCTGCCACGTGGACTTTCCCTTTCAGAAGAATATCCACCAGCTTCCCAAAGAGCGGTTCATCGACTGCCTCTACGACCTCTTCTTCCGCCAGGAAGCAGCCCACCAGGTCGACTCCGACAGCTTCGAGGGCATGCTCGTCGAGAAGTTTGGCCGCTCCATCAGCGACCTCTTCCTCATCCCCTACAACGAAAAACTCTACGCCTGTGACCTGGAGCGCCTGGACCGCGACGCCATGGGCCGCTTCTTTCCCCACGCTGATATGGCGGCAATCCTGCGCAATATGCGCTATCCCGACAACGCCTCCTATAACGCCACCTTTACCTATCCCCTGGGCGGCGCTATCCGCTATGTGGAGGCCCTGGCCGGCGACCTGGACGAAGAAAAAATTCTCACCGATGCTCCCCTGGTCTCCGTCGACCCGACCCGCAAAGTGGCCACCCTGGCCGACGGCCGCTCCATCTCCTACGACCACCTCATCTCATCGGCCCCCTTTGACCGATTGTTGGATATGACCGGCATCGATCACGACCGGTCCCTATTTACCTCCAATAAGGTGCTGGTCCACAACCTGGGGTTCGACAAAAAGGGCCCCGAAGGGGTGCATTGGATCTATTTTCCCGAACGGGACGTCTCGTTTTATCGGGCCGGATTCTACGACAATATCATGGGCCAGGACAGGATGAGCCTCTACGTCGAGATCGGCCTTCCCACCGACGCCGAGGTCGACGTCGAGGCCAGCCGACGCCGGGTCTTAAGGGATCTCGAAAAAGTAGGGGTCGTCGAAGATCACCGCCTGATCGCTCATCACGACGTCATCCTCGACCCCGCCTACGTGCATATCACCAGCGCTTCACGCCGTGCCTTCGACGAACTTTCAGCCACCCTGCGCTGCGCCGGAATCTACTCCATCGGACGCTACGGTGGTTGGACCTATTGCTCCATCGAGGACAATATCGTCGAGGCACGCCAACTGGCGAGAAGGTTCAATCGAATTTTGTGAGATAAAAAAGAGGGGGCAGGTCAGTCGTCGGTCTGCTCGAGGAGCCACCGAGTCTCTTCCACGTCTTGTTCCCAGGCCGACTCATCGGCTTCCGGGAAATCCACCGGATCTTGTGCAGTGGCCCGGTTATTGGTCAGATAACTGAACATCATGAACAGTCCGACCACCACCAATAATATCGCTACCAGATGGCTTCGCCGCAGGCCCCCGAAATAACCGGAAATCCTCGCCGACGTCGCCTCCGAGTTCGAGCCGATACGACTGCGGTTGAGAGTTGCCGCTTTGGCACGCCCTGCCGGCGCCTGGACGCGACGGCCTTGGCGCTCCACTTCTGCCAATGGATTGACCCGAGCCCGTCCGGTGTGACGCTCGTAGGCCTGGAGAACCTGTTCCACATCCAGATGAATCTCGCGGGCATAATTGCGGATATGGCCGCGCAAAAATACTTCGGCCACATATTCTTCGAAGCGATCCTTCTCCAGGTGCTCCAACATAGTTCGGGGAATCCGCGTCATCGTAGCTACGTCATCTAGCGACAACTCGCGCGCTTCCCTTCCCTCGCGGAGTAACGTCCCGGGAGATTTCATTACCGCTTCCTCTTGGTCCACAACTATACTTCGGCTACTGCTACTGACAAATTGCTCGACTTCGTTTCCGCTGGCCTTTGCCTGTGCCAATCAGGGCTAGCCATCAAGCAGGCGGTGCGTTCATACAAACTCTGGCGGATTTTGCAAGCACATAATGAGTATGCTGCCTCAGTGTACATCGTCGACAGCCCAGGTCGAAGAAAAAGTTTTCCACAACCTGTGCATATTTGACTCCCAGCGCCTGACCACATCCCTGATGTGTTACTTTAAGAGTTTCCCCCTTTAATGGTGCTGCGTCAAATTCGGGGCAGTTACGAATTGTAGCCTGTGGTCCGCGGACGCTGCCTGCACGACGGGGCGAAACTTGACACTCATTGGCCTCGCTGATAGCACTGCGGAGTGCTCGAAAGAGGCCTTCAACCCGTCTTTGGATATGCCTGATTTCTAGGTTCTTCCCGCCACGGGTCGGGACAATTGTCCGACGTACCGTTTATCTGTGGACGGACGGCGGTCATGGTCGGATTGAGGAGTAACCATGAATCTGCGTGCCATTTCCGTTGTCGCCGTCACCTCATTGGTCGCCGTCTTCGCCCTGTCGGTCCCTGCCGACGCGGCGGAATATACGGACCTGCTCAACGCCGCCGATGATTTCGACGACGACGATCCCGAGACCTTTAAAGCCTGGGATTTCCATATCGAGCCCACCTTTCGGTTTGACTACGGCACCGCCCAGATCTCTCGGGAAGCTCCCTGCGTCCCTCAAAATCACCCCTCGATCCAGGACAATCCCCTGGTCGATCGCAATCCCCGCCTGGTGCGCGACCGCGACCGCTGTGACGAACCGCGGATCGTGACCAACCGGGAGATGGATTACCAGCACACCAGAAGCACCGTGGATCTCACACTTCGGGCCGGGCTGTACAAAGACCTCGAGCTTCGGGTCACCGTGCCCTTCGTCCTCAGCTCCACGCGAAGCCTCAAATACTCCAACGAAGACGCCCGCGCCGATCGCCGGGTCGATGAGAATAACTCCTCCGTGGATCCGTCCAACGATCGGATTCGCAATCACGCCGAAGACGTCTTCTCTCCCACCCAGAGCGACGGTGCCTATGTCTCGGCCCTCGATCAATATCAGATGTATCGCTTCTTCGATCTGGGCGACGATTATTCGACCTACGAGCGAAGCGGCCTGGCCGACCCCTCGGTGGGCATTCACTGGGCCCCCTGGAACGACTATCGCGACGATACGAAGGCGACCATGCTCATCGGCTTCGACTATACCATGCCCGTCGCCGAGTTGGAGCGCCACGACAACACCGCCGTGGGCCGCGGCATCCATGAATTGGCCTGGAAGATCGCTGCTTCCAAGCGCTTCGGCTTCGTCGAGCCCTATTTCGGCGCCCAATACTTCTTGCCCATCGCCGCCGCTGACACCCTCTACGGCAAGGTCGACTCCGGCGCCGACGGACGCGGCGAGGGTCAGGTCCTGAGAAATCCGCCCCATAAGGGATTATTTACAGTGGGTGCTGAATTCGTACCCTATGAGGATGCTGAGACTGGCGCGCGCTACGGCATCGATCTGCGCTTTGAGTTTGGATATACCAGCGAAGGCCGTGACTATACGCCGCTGTTCGACCATATGACCGACCCGGATAATCCGTGCAACGGACTGACCCTGTCCGATGTGCGCCCCGACTTCGACGGCAACGGCAATTTGACCAATCCCGAGGCCGTGGCCTGCTCCTGGGTCGTCCAACAGCCCTCCAATAGCTCTCCGGCCTCCTACGATCTGCGGGCCGCCATCGACAGCGATCCGAACCGTGAATTCGCCTTTACGGATCTAATGAGCGTCGACAGCTACGCCACCTTCGCCGGTCAGTTCGGGCTCTATCTTCAGCCCACGCGCTATTTTCAGTTCCGCGGCGTCGTCGGTCTGACCCACCACCAGGCCCACCTGCTGACCAACGCCCGCACCGGCCGCGACACCCCCGAGACCACGACCAGCTCGGTGGACATGACCTCCGGACTGGAGCGCAACCCTGCTTATAATCCGGCCTATGATAACTCGGGCGACCGCTTCCAGATCGAGCGCTACAATACCTGGCACTTCATGGTCACCACGGCCCTTCAATTCTAATCCTACAACTTCCGGGCCCTAAAGCGCGGACTGCCAGTCCCCATTGCGCCCAGGCTCGCCGCGCGCCAATCGGCAGTGAGCGCTCGCATTTTCAAATGAAGATGTTGATCGTCACCACGAGCACCACCAAAAATAGCACCGTCATCGGCGCCCCCGCCCGAAGATAATCGGCTGATTCATAGCCCCCGGGCCCCATCAATAGAGCATTGACCTGATGGGTGGGAATGAGAAAGGAATTGGAGGCCGCGATGGCCACTATCATGGCAAATTGCGCCGGATCGGCGTCGACCCCCACCGCCACATTGGCCGCCAGCGGAATGAGCAGCACCGCCGCCCCCACATTGGAAATCGTCAGGGTGAAGGCCATGGTCAACAGGGCGATCGCCAACTGAATCCCCCATAGCGGCAGCTCTCCCGTGGCGGTGATGACCATCTCGGCGATCCAGGCCGCCGTGCCCGTTTCCTCCACCGCCCGCCCCAGGGGAATGAGCCCGGCCAATAAAAATACGGTGCGCCAGGACACAGCCCGATAGGCCTCAGTAGCGCTCAGGGTTCTCGACAACAAGACGATCACAGCCCCCACCAATAGGGCCACTGCCAATTGCAGATCCGTGGCCAGGACCAGTCCCATGGCCATTAAGAACGCTCCCATGGCCCACCATTGCTTGCCCGTGCGCGGCGGCTCTGTGGGATAGGTCGACAGGGGAACCAGGGCGGTCTCCCTGGTGAGGTGGTCTACCCGCTGCCAGGTAGCGAAGAGGACCAGTACATCTCCAGATCTCAGACGTTTATCACGCAAGGCCTCAACGAAAAGCTCACCATGTCGATGAATGGCCAATAAGTTGACGCCGAAGACGCTTCGAAGCCGCATCTGCCCTACCGTCTTGCCCACAATCCTACTGCCGGGGCGAACCACCACCTCTGCTAGCCCGGCGTGTTCCGGATCGCGGAGCATGGCGAAGGGATCACTTTTGGCCGGTTCGAGTTGATACTCCTCGACAAAGGCCTCCAGCTCATCTGGCGGGCCTACCAGCCCCACCACAGAGGAAGCGGTCAACACGTAGTCGCGGCCGGGGGCCACGATCAGGCCCTCACCGTCACCGGTATGAATCGCCACCACCAATACGCCGCCCGAGTCTGACTCCGTCATCGAGATCTGACGTAGCCGCAGCGGACTGTCTTCGGTCAACACGTAGGGGCGTACCGTCTGGTCCAGACCATAGGTGGTGGCCACCTCGGCCATCGCCTGCCGTGGATCCCGGCCGGGCTCGATGGCCGGTAGCAAGCGCCTTCCAAAGAGTACGAAGAGCAGGGTCCCCGAGATGGCCAGCGCGATCCCCACCGGCGCCGGGGCGAAGAGTCCAAATGGTTCGATATCGAGGCCCAGGGTCTCTGCCGATGCCAATAACACGTCGTTGAGCAAGATCATCGACCCCGAGGCCACCAAAGTGATGCTCCCCCCCAGCAACGCCGCAAAACCCATGGGCATCATCAGGTGCGAGATCGGTGTCTGTTTGACCACCGCAATTCGCTCCGTAATTGGCAAATAGAGAGCTGCCACCCCGACATTTTGAATCAATCCGCTGAGCCCGGCCGCCGAACTGGTCAACAGCACCAACATACGCCGTTGACTTCGCCCGCCGACGGCGATCATCAACTGGGCCAGACGATTCATCACCCCCACCCGATCAAGGGCCTCCCCCATGATCATGACGGCGATGATGGCGACCACGGCGTTGGAGGAAAAACCGGCGAGCACGTCACCGGGCTTAATGAGGCCCAACACACCGATGACGACCAGCACCAGGAGCGCCGTGACGTCGATTCGCACCACCTCGGTCACAAACATGATGATCGTTGCCACCAAAATGATCAGGACCAGGACCATGTCCAGGGTCAGCGCATCCACTCAGCCCCCTGCCGATTTGAGCCAATAATATCCCTTCAAAGGTGATCACCGAGCCAACCGGCGCCAGCCGTGGAGTCCGGCCCGCAAGCCACAATCGGCCCTGAATCGAACTCGACCCCTGGCATTTTTGCGGTCCCCCGGATTGACAGGCTCAACGAGGTCGACAAAGCTCGCTACCATCAATCGCCGGCCAACTGCCACGACAAAGCCAATCCCGCTCATAAGGCGCTCGCCAGACCCATCATCGCGCCACGACCTGGGCCTGCCCTCGCCCTGCCCTGCCGAGACCAGTGGAAAATGACGAATGCTCTCGACAACAACTGGCCCCACGCCCTCGACGCTTATAGGCCGATCGACCTCTTGTCCACTGGTCAGACGTCGAAGGTAGTCCGCGCCGTCGAGGATTCGACAGGGAGGGAGGTGGCCCTCAAGATTCTCCACGAATACCTGGCCGACGATGAACCAGTGCGGCGCAGGCTCAGGCGCGAATTCGCCGCCGTACGCCGCCTCAATCACCCGGCGGTGGTCCGCGCCGACGACCTCGTCGACCATGGCCCGACCCTGGCGCTGGTCATGGAATTCGTCGACGGTCAGTCGGTTCGCCGGCGCGTCACCGAACAGGGCCCCCTGCCCTGGGAGGAAGCCAG
>SLJM01000141.1 GCA_007135085.1 Myxococcales bacterium | reverse complement strand
TGACCCTCCCCGGACCGGGGGAGGTGGGCGCGAGCGCCGTTTGCGAGCGGCCGGAGGGGTAGATCCAACCATCGTGATGACCCGGCGAAGGAGCGACCGCAAACCCGCCATGGTCGATCACACCTCCCCCTAAATTGTAGTCTGGGTCTTAAATAGGCGATGGTGGCACCACCTCGATCATCGCTTGCCCTGCCGAAAAACCTCGATCTTCGAATATCACTCAGAAATCGGGGTTGTTCTCACTTCGTCGATCACGGCGGTGAATCAACCATCGTCTATTTAGGTCGCCAAACTACAATTTGGGGGAGGCTTCGTTTATGCGCGGTGGTGGGCAATGATCCGGGACCGAACCATCTCGATGGTTGGGGCGACCCCTCAGTCGACCGCAAACGACGCGGTCGACAGCTCCCCACTGCGTTTCTCTTGTGGGGAGCATCAGTAGTGCGACCCACCGCGCAGACCCTCGAAGGTCCGGTACAGAACCATCGCAAACCACGAAAGTTGGGTGACCCTCCTGACTCTCCCCGGACCGGGGGAGGTGAGCGCGAGCGGCGTTTGCGAGTGGCCGGAGGGGTAGGTCGAATCACCTAGATGACCCGGCGAAGGATCAGTCGCACCGTTGTTTGTTGGCCTTTTCGGTTTCAATCGGGTTCAAGAAACGTCTCAACCACGGCGACGGCAGTACGCTTGTTCCCATCGACAGACGGATGATTACCAATTAGCGATTCGAATAGCGCAGCCGCCTTGGTAGGAAGATCGGGGTACAATTCGACGCCGGCGAAGTACTGCCGCGGTCGGAGGACAGCCGACTCTAGAAGTTCCGCATCCCGGAGCCCGTGGCTGCCTCCCGACTGGTCAATCTCGTCGTCGTGAATCGCCCTCACGTCCCCCACGGTGGGATAAATAATGGATGGCACGGCGCCCCCGTGTTCGTCGAAGCACTACTTGTCGGCTAGAGAATCCAAAAGATCACGGCGGCGACGTCGTACGCGGCGTGCTGCACTTTGAAAGGCTTCAGTCGTCTCGTTTTCGTCGGGACGGCGCAACTGGCCATCGTCGGAGCGATCTCGAACCCGCTGTTCAGCGTCGTCAGATCGGTCGGGCTGTTCAGGGGTGGAAGGCATGGTTTGGCTCCGCTTTAGTCAACTACGCTAGCACTTGCAGAATAAACGTTCACACCGGACAAAACAATTCCACCGGTCACTCCCTCTCCAAAAACCAATCGACCAAGAGCCGAACAAAACGTTGGTTGGCCGCCTTGCCAATCTCAAATGGCGCGATTCTGTCGATATAGCCGTCGGGCCGCAGGAAGTACCGGCGCTCCGAGCAGCGGCGAGTCAAAAAGGGCGACCTGCCCTGGGATATGTCGTCGTGGTTTCGTCATCTCGAATTCCCTCCAGAAGAGAGTGCGTTTCAAATACCTCTATTCTGTTATCGAGATTTCTGGTGTGATTTTGCGCCCCGCCGCGATCCTTTTGGGCTCAAAATGGTCGAAAAACTTTCCCGGGATCGCCGTATTTGCGCATGAATATTGATTGATGCGCGTCTGTCGGACGGTGTGTCTTTGTGTGTCTTTAAATCTCATCATTATAAGTCGCCTGCTTCTCCTTGAATCGTAGAAAAAGCCATGCGATCAACGTATTGATAATAAAGATTACGGCCAAGATATAATATTTAGCCCCACACCCACCCAAGAATCCGATCGCCAAGAGAAATAGCAAATTCTTTACCGTATTAAGCAGAAGGCTCTTATCTTGAAAAGCAAAAACATTTTGCATTGGCAACGGAATGAAGTATACAGTAGGAATAAACAGAGACACCCCCAAATATATGCGACTTAAAGCACCTATATTATATCTACGGAGTTTCTCTCTTAGTTCGTGCTCCTCTGGATAGGGATCAAGGTACATCGTTTCGAATATCTCACGAATACCATCGCGTTGCCCTGTGGATTTCATTTCTCAGCCCAAAGATCTGTCATGACTTGATATTGCATAATATTTCGCCCTTTACGAAACAAAACCGACCGAACAAAACCGACCGGGAGACGAACAAAACCCCGAGAGACGAACAAAACCCCGAGAGACGAACCAAACCCCGTAATGCTGGGCTGTGTTGAGGTTTAACCCCACCAATAGTACCCGAACCCTGGCCATACTTCGAGATCGACGGTCCTCCTGTCACAGCGATGCCGCAACCAGGGCTGCGCGAGGTGAATTTCGCCGAAGTTGAACGATAAATTTGGCGATTTCGAGGGATGGACCCGGCAGAACGCGGGGAAATGCGAACCTGGTCATGTGATTCAGCCAGAGAGGTGCAGGCGAAAAGACAGGGGCGTTGCGAGTAGGTAATGTACGTCGGTCGATCTGCCTGGATTGTCGGATTCGCCCGCAAATATTGACTGATGCGAGTCCCTCGGTCGGTTAGTTCGTCTGCCACAGTAGCGGCAGCGGCGGAGCGGGGCCTCAGCCCCTGCGGAGCCAATCGCCCGCCCAGCCCCAGGTATAAGCCTGGGGGAACGGTCCGCCGACCTCAACGGTCCGGCACCGAACCACCGCAAACCCCCCAGAGTGGGGTCCCCCTCCTGATCCCTCCCCACAAGCTGAAAGCGCCGTAAGGAGCTGTCCGCGAACGGGGGCTGCGAGACGACGAAGGTGTAGATTGAACCACCTTGATGATTGGCGAAGGGAGAAGCATCAACGCCAACGATCTGCTATAATCCCTATCTGCGGCCTACTCCCACGACTATCTTCCGGGGCGAACCACAATGCGACTTCGACTTCAATCCAACGCCATCTGGCTGATGGTATTCTCCCTCGCCATTCTGCTCTTCTCCTGCGGAGAAGTCGAAGAATCCACGGACGACCAGAACGACTCACAGGAACAAGCCGAGGACGACGAGGAGTGCCCACTGGAGTACGAGATATTCTGTGAGGACGCCGACTGCTGTCCCGAAAATTGCTACGCTCTCCAAGGTCGGGCCATCGACCCGGAAGACCAATGTTATCTGGACGATGAGGCCCATTGGTGCATTTCACCGGAGATCTTCACTCCCGGTAGTGAACTGGAGAATAATGCGGCCCCCGACTGTCATTACGACGAGGAAACTGGGTTTGTCCTGGTCACCGGAAGCCCGGCCGACGGGCTGGGCAGCACAGGCGGCCCCCTCGTCAGGTGCGACTCGGAGACCGAGCAGGAGTCCTACGACGTGGAGTACGGTACGTATTGCGACTAGCCTCGGCAGCGATCGGGGATCTACCAAATTTTAGTCCTGAGGCAAAAATGCTCGGTTTCAGAGGGAATCAACGCTCTGGAGCATCTCCGGTACAAAGTCGGAGCGCACGTTGATTAGACTCGTCCCGTCGCTGCCCACAGTGCTGGTGACTTGAGTGCCCGCCGGCCCCAGCGTGGTTCCGGGGATATCTTCGTCTCCGAAGGTATAAACCGTCTCATCAGCACCACCGTTATCCTCGCTCTGAGCTACAGCCATGGCGGGTACGATCAAAATGAACGACGCGGCGACGATTGCGAGTTTAAGCATGATGGTCTCTCCAAGCGACGGGGATGGATGGAGGATCAAGGATAGCGAGGGCGCCAAAAAGTGGCAATTACCCCGGCCAACATCGGGGTTCCTGGGGTTTGATTGGAAGCCCCTAGGATTGTTGCTAAATTTGTCGCTACTCCAATCGCCGCGGAATTTCGGAGATTCCCCATGGCAACATCGAAAATCAAAGAAGAAGCACGGAAGCTGGCGGATGAACTTCCCGATGACGCCACCTGGGAGCAATTGGAATATCGGAACCATGTACGGCGAAAAATCGAGGCCGGGCTCAACAGTCTCGAGAAAGACGAGGCGTTGAGCACCGAAGAGGTCCGGCAGCAAATGGGTCTTCCAAGAAATGAAAATCCGCTGGGGTAGGGAATCATCTCGATGGCTGCATCGACCCCTCAGTCGACCGCAAACAGCGCGGTCGACAGCTCCCCACGGCGCTTCACTTGTGGGGAGCATCAGTAGTGCTACCCACCACGCAGGCTCTCGACGGCTCGGTACCGAACCACTGCAAACCACCAGCGTTGGGAGACACTCCTGACCCTCCCCGGACCGGGGGAGGTGGGCGCGAGCGCGGTTTGCGAGCGGCCGGAGGGGTAGATTGAACCTTCGAGGTGGTTCGGCTTGTTTTCGATCGCTTTTGGTTATGCCACCGGCCCCCTCTCCCTCACTCGCTTCGCTCGTTCG
>SLJM01000205.1 GCA_007135085.1 Myxococcales bacterium | reverse complement strand
GAACATCTCCGCCAGTGGCACCTCGGCGTCGATGACCTGGCTGCCCGATCGGGGGTTCATGCCCTGCACGTCGCCACGGCGGGAATTGATATCGCCGATGACGTCACCCATAAACTCTTCCGGTGTGACCACCTCGACGTTCATGATCGGCTCCAACAGGGTGGGCGACGCTTTTTTGATCGCCTCTCTCAATCCCATGGACGCACAGATCTTGAATGCCATCTCGCTGGAGTCGACGTCGTGATAGGATCCGTCGATGAGCTCTATGTCGAAGTCGATGACCGGATAACCGGCCAAGACGCCTCCGTCGGCCGATTCGCGCACCCCTTTTTCGACGGCGCTGAAGAATTCGCGAGGGATCGCCCCCCCCGTGATCGACTCGTGGAAGGTCACCCCTTCCCCGCGCTCATTGGGCGTTAATTTGAGCACCACCTCGGCAAACATTCCCTTGCCGCCGGTCTGCTTGGCCAGCCGTTGCTTATGGACGACCTCCTCGCCAATTGACTCCCGGTAGGCCACCTGGGGCTTACCGACGTTGGCGTCCACTTTGAATTCGCGCAGCAGGCGATCGACGATGATCTCCAGGTGCAATTCGCCCTGGCCGCCGATGATGGTCTGCCCCGTCTCTTCGTCGACGTGGACATTGAAGCTCGGATCTTCGACGGCCAGCTTCTGCAGGCTCTCCGACAATTTGCTCTGATCGGCCTGGGTGGCCGGCTCGATGGCGATCTCGATGACCGGCTCCGGAAAGTCGATGGCCTCCAATACGATCGGTTTATGCTGATCGCAGAGGGTATCGCCCGTGGTCGTATTGCGAAGCCCCACGGCCGCCGCGATATCGCCGGCGTGGACCATGTCGATCTCTTCTCGCTTATTGGCGTGCATCAACAGAATGCGGCCAATTCGCTCTCGTTGATCTTTGGTGGCGTTATAGGTGTAGCTGCCGGACTCCAGGGTTCCCGAATAGACCCTAAAATAGGTGAGGTGTCCCACATAGGGATCGCTCATAATCTTGAAGGCCAGCGCCGAAAAGGGCGCCTTATCGTCGGCCTCGCGGGAGATCTTATCGACGTCTTCCACTTCGGCATGTTGTTCGGTGATCCGCCGGAAGGAGTCGGGGCTCACGCCCTGGACGGCCTGCACGTCCATCGGCGAGGGCAAGTAATGGATCACCGCGTCCAGCACGGGCTGGACCCCCGTATTTTTGAGGGCCGACCCACAGAAGACGGGGACGATCTCGAGATTGAGCGCCCCCTTGCGCACGGCGCTGCGAATCAGGTCGGTCGAGATCTCCTGGCCCTCCAGATATTTCTCCATCACCGTCTCGTCCAGATCGGCGCAGGCCTCGAGCAACTCCTCGCGGGCCAGCTCCGCCTCCTCCCGGACCTCCTCGGGGATCTCCTCCACGTCGAATTCGGCGCCCAGAGTCTCTTCCTTCCAGATGATCGCCTTTTGTTCCACCAGGTCGACTGCACCCCGAAATTTATCTTCCTCGCCAATGGGGATCTGCAATTTCACGGGCCGACAGCGGAGGCGATCCTCCATCATCTCCAGGACGTTGTCGAAATCAGCGCCCACACGATCGAGCTTATTGATGAAAGCGATCCGAGGCACCTGATAGCGGTCGGCCTGTCGCCAGACCGTCTCCGACTGGGGCTCCACTCCGCCGACGCCGCAGAAGACGGCGATCGCCCCGTCGAGCACTCGAAGGGAGCGCTCCACTTCCATGGTGAAGTCCACGTGGCCCGGGGTGTCGATGATATTGATCCGGTGCCGCGCGTCGTCCACCTCCCAATGGCAGGTGGTGGCGGCGCTGGTGATCGTAATACCCCGCTCACGCTCCTGATCCATCCAGTCCATCTCGGCGGCGCCCTCGTGGGTCTCGCCAATCTTGTGGGACTTGCCCGTATAATAGAGCACACGCTCCGTCAGCGTTGTCTTACCGGCATCGATATGGGCCATGATGCCAATATTGCGAACTTTTTTGAGTGGTAGACTACGTGCCACGGTCAACCCTGCCTTGTCTAAAGTTGCGCTGCTCTCAATATCCGGGGGCAAACGGAAAAAACCCGGGGCGATGTCTTCTGAACCGGTTCAGACGACATCACACCGGGCTTTCACCAAGCTCACAGACGGGTGGCGATTACCAGCGGTAGTGGGCAAATGCCCGGTTCGCCTCGGCCATACGGTGGATGTTGTCCTTATGGCGGATAGCCGTTCCGCGGTTGTTCGACGCGTCGAGGATCTCGTTGGTCAGTCGCTCGACCATCGTCTTTTCGTTGCGGGCCCTCGCCGAATCGATCATCCAGCGAATGGCCAGGGCTGTGCGGCGCTCCGGTCGCACTTCAACGGGCACCTGATAGGTGGAACCACCGACGCGACGGGCCCGAACTTCGACCACGGGCCGCAGGTTGTCGATGGCGCGCTTGAAGACCCGAACCGGATCTTCGCCGCCCGTCTTACCTTCGATGACGTCGAGCGTGTCATAGACAATCTGCTCGGCCGTCGACTTTTTGCCGTCGCGCATCAACACGTTGACGAATCGGGTCAACAGGGTCTCACCGAATTTGGGATCCGGCAGGACTGTGCGCTTTTGGACTTCTCTTCTTCTTGGCATGAATCTGCTCTCTCAAACGGTCGGGCCTGAGCTGCCAGCGGTCGCCACAGGGGCTATAAAACTGGCGAACCCTGCCAATTAACGGGGTTTTTTGGTGCCGTATTTACTACGTCCCTGGCGGCGATCGCTGACGCCGACGGCGTCAAGGGTGCCTCGGACGATGTGGTAACGCACACCGGGCAAATCTTTGACTCGGCCACCGCGAATGAGCACCACGCTGTGTTCCTGGAGGTTATGACCCTCTCCAGGGATATAGCTGGTCACTTCCATTCCGTTGGTCAATCGCACACGAGCGACCTTACGGAGAGCGGAGTTGGGCTTTTTGGGCGTCGTCGTATAAACACGCGTGCAAACTCCCCGCTTCTGCGGGCAAGCTTTGAGTGCCGGCGCGTCGGTTTTCGACTCCACCTTATGGCGGCCTTTTCGAACAAGCTGGTTAATCGTGGGCATCTGCCTACCTGTTTTTCGCGCCACTTAAGTGGGCGCCTTGGTCACACATGAGGAGTCGCCGGGCGGCAAATACCGCCGACCAGCGACGTACGAGCCTCATCCACACGTTGAAAATTTCGAACTCAGTTTGGCCGGCGCCGCGGTGGGCGCAATCCTGCAAAGGGGCCGCTCCGGTTCGGACGGCGGATTATAGGGAGGGTGCTGGCCCTGTCAAGCAGGTATCACAATATCGGTCTATATCCGGCGGATTCGCCCAAAAATAATCGGATCTCCGATCCTTTTTCGCCGGCTTCCAACCAGGCGTGGCCCTCGACGGCCTGGTCGCCGCGGCGCAGGCCGATGGCGATTCGCGCCGCCATGCCGCGGCGAAGCAGCATGCGCTGGCCGGCCAGGGAGCGGTGAATGCAGGTCGCCCCCGGCACGAGTCGGCTCGTGCGATGGAGGGCGCGCTCGACCTGTCTGGCCCGATCCTCTCTGGTTTCCTTTTCAACGCCCGCCACCGATCGGGATCGCTCCTGGGCCCGCCGCAGGGTGCTATCCCAGCCGAAGAGGAGGAGCTCGAGTCGAGCCTGAGACAGACGGATCAGCGCTTCGCCATGACGGGCGATCCCGCAGACCAGGCCAGTACTGCCCCTATTCATGGCCTGGCCCTTCTTCGATGGCCGCCGCCAGAAGGCGCACCTGCGCCGGATCGCCTCGATCGTCGCGACTGTAGACAACGCGATAGACCGGCACCTCTCGGGCCAGATCGCAGAGGGCGCGAAACCGATCGGATCGCCACTCTTCAGGGGCGTCTGTCAGATCGAATGATTGGGCGAGGATGGCCACCATCGCCGCCTGGCCCCGCAATCGCTCCACCCGGGGCTGGTCCGTATCGTCGTCGGGCTCGAGCGAAAAGATCCCCTTTAATGGGATCCCCTCCCTTCCCTCGATGCATTCCGGGAGGCGATACCAGAACTTTTCGATCTCCGGCATCACCAGCTCTCCGTCGATGGCCTCCGGCACCTGCTCGGGCCGATCGAAGAGGCGAAGCGACGGGGTGGCCACCATGGCGATCCGGCGATCGACGTCGCATAAGACGAGATCGTCGGCCACGATGGACAGCCCGCGACGCATCAGCCCCAGGGCGGTGGTGCTCTTTCCCACCCCCGATTCGCCGGCGAAGATCCAGGCCCCGCCGCCATCG
>SLJM01000186.1 GCA_007135085.1 Myxococcales bacterium | reverse complement strand
GGTCAGCCCCACCATGACGTCGAATACCAGGTGGGCCCGCATATCTATCATCTTGAACAGGCCCCATTCGTAGTCGGTGAAAAGACTGTAGAAGATCACCGACACTCCGAGCGCCACGGGGATGATGGTGCCCATCCCGCCCAATTCTGCGTATCCGAAGATCCAGGGCATGGCGATGAGCATGGCGCCGTAGAGATAATCGAAGAGGCCGTGAATATTGGTGGAGACGTCGCCCATTTTCTTACTCCGCGCCGAATAACCGTGCATACCCGACCTAAAGATAAGGGCGACGAAGGCGCTCCAAATGAAAAAACTTGAGAAAATTACGCAAGATTTTCTCAAATTCGTCGACAACAGAGGGGAGGGACCGAGCGGTCTGCGTCACTCGACATGATTTTTCTAATTCGAAAACGCCGTACTCAAACTACAAACGGACTCCCAGGAGATCGACCATGACCGAACAAATTTCTCAGCCCACCCATCCGAATCCCAAACTCGAAGACGGCGACCCGGCCGTGCTCGATCTGCCGGTGACCATCAAACCGGTCATCGATATGGAGAACCCCGACGAGTACTTCACCCCACGCGAGATGTACGCCAAGGCCCTGCTCAACAGTCCCGTCGAATTTTCGACGATCAATATTTCGGTGCCTGACGAGCGAAATCAGGAGCCTGGTGTCATCTCCACCAGATGCCACGAGATCGACATGGCCGTTCACCCCCAGTTGGGGGCCCTGGTCTGCGGCTCCGTCTATCCCGAGGGACGTCGTGGCGAGGCTCTTCGCGAGGCCATCGAAGATCAGGTCGAAATTCTCTCCAAACAGCGTCGGCTCGTCGGCGATATGCTCGAAAAAGACGGACGACTCTATTCGGACACCCCGCCCATCGGCATTTTCATCACTCTCCAACACTCCACCAAACAGGACCTTCCCCACGAATGGGATCATCAGCGCGCCACCCTGGCTCCGGAGGATGATATCTCACCGCTCCATATTCATATGCAGGCGGCCATGTCTCGCATCGGCGAATTGGATGGATGGCACAATCGCAGCTGCTGGCCCAGGCTGATGGCGATTCTACGCGAACAACACCATGTTTCGGCCCTTCAATGGCTGATGATCTACGAGGCCATCTAACGACTGAGTCTTGGAGTCTCCCAGGATACCCCCGACGGCGCCGGTCGCGGTCTTATCCGCGGCCGGGGCCAGGGCGCCTGGTCGGTGTCGATGCGCCACTCTTCAAATCGCGCCCCCGCCCCGTGACCGACCAGAAATTGCACCGCCACCAATCGACTCGATCCGTTGACCCACTCGATGGTCGCCCCCGCTGGAAGATAGACCCCCATTCGCGGGCCCACCAAGAAGGTCTCTTCGTCCACGGTGAGGACGGCGCTTCCGGTGAGCACGTAGAGGAATTCCTCTTCTTCCCGGGGTTCCAGAGTCAATTTTCCACCGGCGACCAGGGAGAACTCGCCAATATAACCCATCTCGCCATGGGCCAGGGGAACGACCCGGGCCTGCTCTTCGGCGCCGATGCGCGGCGTCTGCCGGTCGGCGTGGACGATCTGAGCCACCGGCCCGCTGACCTCGGCCACCACCATGGGCGCCAGCAGGGCCGCCGCCAGACCGGCGCAGAGCGCCAGGGCCATTCGATTCCGCCTCGTTCCTTGCCCCCTCATCGTTCCCCCTCAGAAGGTTGATTTCCCCATGACTGGAAATCTCGTCACAAAGAGGGATGAGGAAAATCAGGCGGCCTCGTAGAGCCACTGCGCCAGGCTGTCGGCGAAGTTGAGCCCTCGGTTGGTGGGCACCACTATCGAGTCCGCCCTGCGCTCCATCCATCCCCGGTCGACCAGATCGCTGAGCCGATGATCGATCTCGTCGAAGAGCCGGGAGCTGATCCCGGGAAATTGCCGGCGCAGTGCCTTTAGATCGACGCCCATGGTGGTGCGGGCAGACAAAAAGAGGCGCTCTCCCAGATGGGTTTGAGCCGACAGCTTCTCTTCGGTGGCCGGTCGGCCCGGGGCTCTCATATACTCGTCATAGCGTTTCGGGTTGGCGCGGCGAACCGCCCGGCCCTCATCGTCGACCTGCAGACTATGGGCACCTACGCCGACCCCCAGATAGGGCCGGCCTACCCAATAGCCGCTATTATGCCGGCTCTCTCCTCCGGGGATTGCAAAATTGGAGACCTCGTAGCGCGCCAACCCAACTTCAGCGCAGGCCTCCACGAGGCGATCGAGCATAATAGCCGCCGTATCGTCGCCGGGCACTTCCAACAGCCCCTGACGCTTTCGGATGGCGAAGGTGGTCCCCGGCTCGATGGTCAGATTATAGGCGCTCACATGGTCGAGGCCCTCCTCTTTGACCAGCCCCTGCATCACCCCGAGATCGGCTTCCCATTCTTGCAGGGACTGGTCGGGGCCGGCGAACATCAGGTCCACGGACACTCGCTCCATCTGAGACAGGGCAAGTCTGGCGGCCTCCAATGCCTGCGCACCGTCGTGATTTCGCCGCAAGCGGTGGAGATGCCGATCCTGAAAACTCTGACATCCAAGGCTGAGCCGATTGATCCCGATCTCGCGCCAGGCCGCCAGATTTTCCGACGAGATCTGATTGGGGTTGGCCTCCAACGTGATCTCTACGTCATCGGTGACCGTCACCAATCGGCGAATATGCTCGATGAGGGCCTCCAATTTTTCCGGCGCCAGAAGCGACGGCGTTCCCCCTCCAAAATAGATGGTCTCCACTTCCCGTTCTTCGCCGAGCTCGCCGTATCGCGAGTTCAATTCCTCGCAGACCGCCCGGGTATACTCCTGGTGAGGTATATCGACCTGGACGGAGACGGCGAAATCGCAATAGGGGCACAACCGCTCGCAGAAGGGAATATGCACATACACCGAGGCTCTAGTTGCCACGCCGCTCCAGATCCTCGATGTCGATTCGTCCCTCTCTTGCCCGGACCTGCACCAGGGTGGGCTCGTAGGCGGAGTCCGGTCGCATTCCCGGCTTCTCGCGCTCATCTGCGAGCTCCTCCCAGTCCTCTCGCCCCCAGGGTCGGGGAATATAATAGGCATCGACTACATCCTCGGCGCCGAGACTGACATAGTCTCCGCCCTCGATCTGCTCTGCCGTAAAGACATAGCGCCGGTCCAACACCACCCGAACGTCTCGCCAGGCCTTGCTTCCTGCGTTTTCCAGGATCAACTCAAAGCCCACCATGGAATCGCGAAGGTAGAGCTCGGCGCCCAATTCGTTTGTATCGTCGGGCCCGCTGAAGGCCCAGAACGGGATGATCAACGACAGCACGACAAAACCGGCGATCACTCCGATCTTCTCGACGTGATACCGAGAACCCAGGTCGAATATTCCCTTCAGGGAGTCCAGAATTTGATCGCCCAGAGCGCCAGATGCCATCTCGCCAGATTCCTCAACAGGATGCAAAAGCTGCAGTGACCACACAGTTATAACGCAGCCAGGGCGGACTGCCCAGAGGCACGTCGGGACTACTCCCAAAACCGCGGCCCACCGCCCCTGTGATGTGCCGCCGAGCCCAGATCCGGCTCCGTGACTCGTCAGTCACAAAATCGCTTGTCTTGACAATAGTTTGAGGGGCCCACTATTTCCTGCCTCCTTATAAGCGAGGGTCGGTATGTGTGGGGTGTATTGGTGCAGATAGCACTCTCGCGATCTTTATGAAGGTGGTTTGTTATGACGAAGAAAAGCCAGCACCGACGGACGGCGGCCTTTTATGATGTGGACGGCACGTTGATCAAAACCAACGTGGTCCACGCCTATGCCTATTACGCGATCAACACGCCGCAGATCACAAAGCGCTTGACCAAGACGGCGGGTATGCTCGCCAGCCTCCCCCTGTGGTGGCTGGCCGACAAATACGATCGGCGCCTGTTCAACGAGGCATTTTATAAAAATTACGCCGGCTACTCCGAAGATCGGTTGGTCCTGCTCGGGGAAGAGATCTTCGAGAAGGTCATCCGCCCCAATATCTTCGACGGTGCTCTGAGTCTGGTGGAGCGCTCCAGGCGACAAGGTCACGACCAGGTTCTGGTCACGGGAGCGCTCGACGTGGTCACCGAGCCACTGGCCGACTTTTTGGGCTGCACCGACTTCGTCGCCAATCGCCTGGAGATGAAAGACGGCGTGGCCACGGGAAGGCTCGAAAAGCCGATGATCGCCGGCGCCAACAAGGCGCTGTGGGTGCGGCGTTACGCCGAGGAGAAGGGCTACGACCTGGACGGCTCCTTTGC
>SLJM01000230.1 GCA_007135085.1 Myxococcales bacterium | reverse complement strand
CGACGTCTGGAGGTGGCCATGGGGCGAGGGACCACCACCGTCTTCTGGGACGACCTGGATTCGGCGGGCCCCGATATTCGGGCGTTCTGGCCCTATTGTCTGCAACGGCTGGTCGAGGGAGAGGAGAAGACGGATCGCCGCCTGCGTTTCGTGGCCTCCGGTACGACGGCCGACAAATTACCAGAGGGTCTGTTGCCGGTGCCCATGGTCGGCCCCGACCCCACTGTGTGGCACGGTTGGCGCGGCCGCACCCTCCTGGCACAGGTCCGCCAGATCGAGAGCGAAGATTGGGCGGCGATGGTCGACCAATGGGGGCGACAGCCGGTGCGTCTCTTCGAAGCCATCAACCAACACCTGGCCGTCGACAGCCTTCCAGACTTTGCCATTCGCGCCCCCAAAAAACCGGCCATGCGCGACGTGTCCGTGATATTTGCCGGGGATTGGCGCCGTCATCTCGAGGGATTGATGACCCGCGGGGCTTATATGCAGGCCCTCATCACGGCGCGGCGGCTCTTCGAGGTTCTTGCCCGGTCGGGCCGCGAAGAGCGCACGAAGATTCTGGAATATTGGCTGGAAGCGCTTATCCGGGCCGGCCTGGACGACGACGAGGTCGATCGGTTCGAGCAAGTGCTGGTGCAGGCCCGGCAAAGCGACGACCTTCGAGAGCTTGCCACCTTTTTGCGAGGGCGGCTCAGCGTCGAATTGGGCAACTTCGACGAGGGCCTGAGCTATTTTGAGGAGACCTCACTTTCAGACGGGCGGCCCCTGCTATGGCAGGTCTGCACTCATCTGATCATCGACGACAATGAAGGAGCCCGCCGTTGTGCGCAACGGGCCACAGCAGACCAGGACATGCCCGCCGAGGTGCGCAATATCATCGAGTTGCTCGCCAGAGCTGCGGCGGCGATGGAGGGGGACCGAGAGATCCTTCGCAATCTCGACCCCGCGATCTCAGAGCTCAGCGGTGACGGCGATTTCGTTAGACTTCGGGCTCTATGCCATCGCTGCTGTGGCCTGGGCTGGACGTCGTTGGGACAATTCGACCGGGCCGGTGACTCCTTTTTGAAGGCATTGCACGAGATTGAAGAGGCCGGTTTTGCAGCAAGTCTGGCCCAGCCCTGTCTCGACGCCGGCGACACCTTCGCTCGCCAGGACAGGTTGGAGTTGGCTTTCGAATATTATCAACGGGGGCTGCAGAGCGTTACGTCCACCACCTCGGCGAAGGTCACGGCCCGGCTCTTATTGGGAAGCGCCGAAATGGCGTTGGTCCTCCAGGGCGCCGATCAGGCCCGACCGCTCATCGAACAGGCCCAGGCCCTCACGGAGGCCGCCGAACTCTTCGAGCTTCGCGCCCGAGCCGACGAGCTGGCCGAGCGGGCCCGTCGACGAGACCAGCAGCCCGAAGCAGAGGCAGTTGATATTCCACCACAGCCCCCGGTGGCCGGCGAGGGCCTGCAGGAGATCAGGGACGAACTCTTCGAGCTTCGCGATGAGTTGGCCCAGCTTCAGTTGGCCAATCGTGGGCTGGAGGAGACCAACCAGGAGCTTCGCGAGCGCCTCGACGAACGAGAAGATCGAGTCGTCCAGCTCGAGCGGCGTGGCCTGGCTTTAGAGCTGGCCCTCGACGAGGAGCGCCGGGCTCGTGAAGAGGCCGAGCGTCGATACGCACAGGCCCAACAGCGGGCCGAGCGGGCCGAAAGTGGGGCGACCGCAAAAAAGAAACCCTCCAGGCGGGGCCGCAAACCAAAGGCAAAGCGTCAACAGGTTCAGGAGGCATTGGAGGTCTGTGAGCACGACTTTGACGCCGCCGCCGAATTGCTCGGCGTGAGCAAGCGCACTCTCTATCGATACGTGAATCGATATGAACTCGAGACCTGACGATCTCACCGCCCGAGCACGGCGTCGATGATCTCCAAAAATTCACCGGGGCAGCCCACCTGCGGAGAGTGGCCGCACCCGTCGATGACGTGTAATTGGGACGTGGGCAGCAATCCGTCCAATCTGCGAGCGTAGTCCATGGGAAAGATCAGGTCCTGGTCGCCCCATACCAGGTGGACCCGGGGGGTGACTTCGGGAAGTCGATCGTCGAGAAATTCCACCTCTTCCATCTGGGTAACTACCGTGCTGGCCAGGCTTTCGCCGGCTCTTTCGACGATCCGATCGAGGACAAAGCCCGGAAGGGGCGGGGTGTTGTCGCCGAAGATGGTGCGCACCGTGCGACGAGCTTCCTCTCGGTTTGAGGGGGTCAACAGGGTGGTGTCCACCTGATGGGACAGGCCCGCCGAGTTGGCCAGGATGAGCTGCTCCACCTGTTCGGGATGATTCAAGGCATATTCCATGGCGATCCAGCCCCCCATGGAGTTGGCGATAAACGTGGCCTGTTCCTCGCCGATGCGCTTCTGCAAAAGGTCGAATAGGGGCGCAAATACCTCGTCGCTCAGAGCCTCCTCGTCGGTCTGGAACGGGCTTTCGCCGTGGCGCGGGAGGTCGACGAGGATGATTCGGTGGCCCTCCAGCTTGGGGGCGATGCGAAACCAGGAGCCCGACTGGTCAGCCAGACCGTGGACGAAGACCACCGTCGGCCCCTGGCCGCCTTCAAAATAGGTGATATGGCCGCGATCGTGCTCAAAGACCTGCTTTTCAAAGCCCGCCCGCTCCAGGCTGCCGCGGGTGAAGTCAGTGGCAAACTGGCGGGGGGCGGAGACGATGGTCACCAGGGCGGCGATGATCAGCACCGCCACCACCAGGACGGCGATAATTGAGGTATTGCGTAGTCGTCGGCGCACCGGAGCTCGATTATGGTTCGGGGTTATTCTGGAGGACGGGACGGTCGTCGGAGCCGATCGCCCAGACGCCGGGAACGGTAAACTCCCAATCGTCGTGGAAATTTCCATCGTCGTCGAAATCGGCGGCAGTCATGCCCGTCGTATCATCGGAAGCATCGTCGTTGTTGACGGAGTCATTCCAATAACAATGGGCGAAGGTCGAATTTCCGGTACCGCCGCCGATGGCGCCCACGAATCCACCTGGGCCGTCTCCAGTGGCGGCGCCGAAGGCATAGGAGCGCTCAAATGAGCCCTGCTGGCTGCGGCCGGCGAAGCCGCCGGCGTCGTCGTCGCCCATGACGTGACCCACGGCATAGCTGTCGGCGATGGTTCCGCTGTTGCGACCGACGAACCCTCCCGTTTCCTCCCCTCCGTGGACAGCTCCCAGGGCGAAGCTGGTCTCGATATGGCCCTCATTATAACCGACGAATCCGCCGCCTTGTTCGTCGGTGTTCAAAACGTCGCCGCGGGCAGAACTCATGGAGATTTCGCCGCCGGACTGATTATGTCCCACCAGCCCGCCGATGCGATTGCTGGAATTTGCGGCCACCGTCAGGTCTGCATGGGAGTGATGGATCTGGCCACCGGTTTCGTTGACCGCCACCAATCCTCCCACATTATTTGCATCGCCGTAGACGCCGGAGACGCCGGAGCTGCCGCCGCTGCCGGCGGTGACCGTCACGGAATCGATGGTGCCTCGGTTGGTCGCCGCCAGAGCTCCCACCCGAGCATCTCCTGTGACGTACAGGTCGGTGAGGTGAAGGTCTTTGACCGTGGCCCCTGCGTCGATCACTTCGAAAAAACCGGCATCATCATCGCCGGAGGCGATGGCCAGCCCGTCGATGGTATGACCGTCACCGTCGAGGGTGCCCGAGAAGGTACCCAGGCCGGAAAAAGAGCTGCCCGAGAGGCTGAACGAGTCGGTGATGATGAAGTAGGCGCTCGATTGGTCGTCCAGATAATCCAGATGGTCCGCCGTGCAGATGAGGAAGGGGTCATCTGCGGTTCCGGCGCCGCCGCCGATGGTGGGATCGCCGTCGTCGCATCCGTCGAAAATACAGAGCGCATCATCGCCATCGGCCTCGTCGACACAGCTCTCCTCGCCACCGCAGTCCTGGCAGCCGCTGGTCACGATCTGTGTATCTTCGACGCTATGATCACAGGAGGTGCCGTTGCAGAAATACTGGCGATATTCCTGAGCCTGACAGCTACAGATCTGGTCGTTTTCACAGCAATCATAGGGATCGCCAACGTCGTACCAGCCATCGTCTTCGGTGCAATCGACACAGGCGGTGCAGCCGCATTCGGTGGGGCTTCCGTCGCAGATCGGTGAGGCCACACAACCGCCGCCCTGACAGATCGAGGTGGTGCATTCGTCGCCGTCATCGCAGGCAAAGCCGTAGGGCGCGGCGACGAATTCATCCTCCGATTGGTCGGGGTCGCAGATCGAACATTGCTGGTCGGGGTTGACGTCGCCGGCGGCATAGCATTGTCCATTGATCTCACAGGGACAGCCGCAGACGTTGGGAATGGGCTCCCCGCATTCCTCGTCCCCTTCGCAGCCGGCGCAGTCGACCTGGCCAAATCCCTGCCAGTCTTCGCAGAGGCCGCCGGCGTTGATGAGGCCACAATCGACGGCGGCCAGCTCACAGATCTGAGCGTCGATATCCGCGCCTTCGTCGATCGTGGGGCAGCGACAGATATTGGTCTCCAGGCCGGGATCGTCCTGGGGGCCGACGCAGATCTCCAGACCGTCGCAGCCAAGCCCGAGGACCGAACCACAATCGACGGTGCGCTCCCCACCGCAGATGTCGGTGCCCGTAAAGACACCGCATTCCACGTTATTTTCCAGGCAGAAATCCTCGTGGGGCAGGACCTGGCAGGGAAGCTCCGGGTCGTCGATGACGTCCGCATCGTCGGGGTCGCCGGCGTCGGCGTCGGGCAAGCCCGTGTCGGGTATGCCCGTGTCGGGAGAATCGTCGCCGAGCAGACAATAGCCCTGATCACAGGTGGCGCCATCGGGGCAATCGCCATCTGATTCGCAACTGATATCGCCCAGGTTGGCGCTTTCGTAGCTACAACCGGCGGCGACGATACACAGCGATGCACCTATGATAGCGAGCCGGAAAAGGGACTGAGAAAAGAGGGGACTATCCATATCATGGTTCCGGAATAATAGTCAGATAGGGTCGGGTCGATCCCATGGTCCAGGGAGCGGGGAAGGTCCACCCGGCAGCGGTGAAGCTAGCGGAATTAGAAAATTCGGCAGGGCTCAGCGGTGAACCTCCTTCGCTCTCGTCGTCGTCGGGGGTGGTGGTGCGCCAGAAGGAGGCGTAGACGTCACCGCGATTTCGGCCGATAAGCTCGCCCACTTCTCCTCCCGTACCGGTGACGCTTCCCGTGGAGTAGGTCCGTTCGACCAGACCGTCCGTGCCGTCCCAGCCCCCGCCCCAGACCCGACCGATAAGACCACCGACGCGGCTGGTCCCCGAGACATCGCCGGTGGCATAGGAGTCGGTGACGACGCTGGCCGCCAGATGATTGCCGATCAACCCACCTGTGAGTTCACCTCCGATGACCGAACCGGAAGCAAAGGAGCGCTCAACGGCGCCCCCGTTATCACCGACGAGGCCGCCTGTTCTCATGGTGGCGCTGATCGTTCCCGTGGCGTAGCTCTCCACGATACGAGAGCGCCGTGACCAACCGGCAACCCATTGATTATCGGCCCAGAAATTTCCACCTGACGTGGCAGGGTTTTGCCCGGTCAGCCCGCCGACGCGGTCGTAGCCGGTGACGCTGCCTTCGGCATAGGAGCCGAAGACGTCTCCCTCTTGAAGGCCCACCAACCCGCCCACGTCGTCATTTCCGAAGACGTCGCCCGTGGCATGGGAGTCGACCACCGTACCGTGGGTTCCCCAGGCGGTGATCCGGATATGCCCCACCAGCCCGCCGACCCGGTAGGCCCCGTCGACGACTCCTGTGGCATAAGAGCCGCTGACCGTGCCCTCGAGACGGCCCACCAGCCCGCCGGCGTCGTTATTGGCCGTCACGTCTCCTTCGGCGTAGCTATTTTGAACGGGAGCCTCTGTTTCGTCCCAGTCCTCGCCATCGACGCTGGCCACTCGACCTGCCAACCCGCCCACGGAGTTATGGCCCGTGACATCACCTGTGGCGTGGGAGCCGACGATGGTGGCAAAGGGGCGGCTATATCCCACCAGCCCGCCCACATAGACACTCGACGGGACGTCGACCGCCCCGGTGGCCGACGATTGAGAGATCGAGCAGTGGTTGAGGTGATAGCCGACCAGCCCGCCGACGAAGGACGGATTGCCGGCAGCCGCGACCCGACCGTGGGCGTGGGAGTTGGTGATGGAGCAGGTCGGCCCTTCATTATCATTACGGCCGGCAAGGCCGCCGATATCGTATTCGGCCCCGGTGACGTCGGCATAGGTCGTGGAGTCGTGGATCGTTCCTTGATTATTGCCCACCAATCCGCCGACCTGGCTGGTGCCCGTGACCTGAGGAGCACCCTGGGTCGACGTGCCGACCTGACCGCCGTCGATGAGGGCAGGGACGCGAGCAAAGCCCACCAGGCCGCCCACTTCGACTCCCGAGCCGGTGACGTCACCGTCGCTATGGGCGTCGATAACCGGGCCTCCACTGTGGCCGACCACGCCGCCGACCCGGCTGATTCCCGAGACCGCTCCGTCAAAATAGACATCTTCCAGGGTGGACGACTGGTCGTGGCCACCGACGATGCCTCCTACGCGGTAAGTGCCGGTGACCGTGCCCTCAAAGGAGGAGTTAATGAGCTTGCCCAGGTTCACGCCCACCAGGCCGCCCGTATAAACGGCGCCCTGGACCTGACCGCCTACGACGACCACATTCTCCAGGGTGCCTCCCTGGATCATGCCGAAGAGTCCGACCCGATTGGTCCCACCCTGGGTGATGGTCAGGTCGCGAATCTCAAAATCGTTGCCGTCGAAGTGGCCGGCAAATCCGTTGGAAGCCACGCCGCCGTCGATATTTCCCCGGGTCAAAGATTCAAAACTCTGTCCTCCCAATTCGATATGGTCGGCGAGGATGAAATGCCGGGTCAGGTAATCATCGTCGTCGTCGATGCTGCCCAATTGAGCGGCCGTGCAGATCGTAAAGGGATCGCCGGCGGTGCCGCTTCCTCCGCCGAAGGGATAGAAGGGATCTGATTGGGACGGGCTCTGGGTGCAGGCGAGCAAGGGTTCACATCCACCTTCGACGCATTGCTCGTCGGCGCCACAGCTATTGCCGCATTGGCCGCAGTGGGCGTCGGTGTTCATCAGGTCGATGCACGTATCGGCGACGCACTGACCGTAATTTTGATCGCAGACGATATCGCAGGTTCCGCCATTGCACTCCGACGAGCCGTTGGCCACGGGGCCGCAGCTATTTCCACATTGGCCGCAATGGTCGACGTCACTGTCCAGATCGGCGCAGATAGCCTCATCGACGCCGGGCTCTTCATCGTCGCAATAGCTCAGGCCGCCGCTGCATTCGTAGGTGCAGCCCTGGTCGCCGCAGACCGGTTGAGAGTTTTCGGGGCCGTCGTCGGCGCAGGCGTTATCGCAGCCCTGACAGTGATCGAGGCTGGTGGTGACGTCTACGCATTGGCCCTGGCCGGTGTCGTCGGCCCCGTCGGGGCCGCCGCAATAGAGGGAATCTGCGTCGTTGCATTCGTATTGGCATCGGCCATCGTCACAGGAGCGGGTGGCGCCGGCCACCGTTTCGCACTGACGGCCGCAATCGCCGCAGTGATCGACGTCGCTGTCCAGGATGGCGCACGTGGCCTGCTCCAGACATAGCTGGGCTCCCTGATCGGATTGCTCGCAGTTGTAGATGCAATTGCCGCTTATACAGCTTACGTCTGCACCTGAGACGTCGACGCAGGAGGTATCGCAATCACCGCAATAGGAGGTGTTGGTCTGGGGGTTGATGCAGGAGTCGTCGCATAAAAGTTGGTCATCCTGCGTCTCGTCACATTCGTCGGTGCACTCTCCATCGTAGCAAAATTCGTGGCTTTCACAGGCCGTCTCACAATCGCCGCAAAAATCTCTATTACTGGTGGTGTCCACGCACTGGTCGCCACATAGCTGCTGATTCGAAGGGCATTGACACAGACTGTCGCTGCAGGATTGATCGGCAGAGCAGGCGTCGAAACAATCACCGCAGTGGGCGTCGTCGCTGGCGAGATCGACGCAGTCTTCGCCGCATCGAACCAGCCCGTCCTCGCATTGGACTCCAGTGGGCTCGCACTGGCCGGCCTGGCACACCTCGTCGCTGCCGCAGGGGCTAAAGCAATCGCCGCAGTGGTCGGCGTCGCTGTCGGTGTCGACGCAATACTCGCCACAGGCGCTCAATCCGTCGGCACATTCGGGCTCGGGCAGGCAGCTTCCGCTCTGGCAATTCTCCCCGTCGAAGCACAGGTTGCCGCAGCTTCCGCAATGGTCATTACTCGTCTCCGGGTCGACGCAGCCCCCGTCGCAGACAATCTGGTGATCGTCGCATTCAATATCGCCGTCGAAGACGCAAAAGCCGGCCTCGCAACTGGAGTTGTCCGGACAATCTAAATCGTCGTCGCAGGCCACTTTCCCCAGGCTTCCTTGATAGCCGCAGCCGGATAGGGCCAGGAGTAGCCCCAGCACCGCCGTCGACAATACCACCTTGGAATTGGCAAGATTATGTTGGAACCAGTATCCAGAGCCCATTGGTCATTCCCGTGAATAGGGGTAGCAATCATGAGGTTCGTTTGCATACCGGCCAATAATAGCGCAGTCGGGTGCCTGTGACCAATGGGACGATTCAACTATACGCTTTGTTTCATGTGTGAACGGGAAGGATCTGTCATCCCTGGTCGTTGAACCCAGGCCAATAGGGCAACCACAAGAGGAGATATTCGTGAAGGAGCGGTACCGGACCCAGTTGGTCCGCGATCTTCATTGGGCCCTTTCGAGCCCGATGATGATGGAACATCCACTGGTGGTGGAACCCAGGTGGGGACAAAGCGAGACCGCCCGTTATCAGGGCCTGCTAAAAAAGCTCGACGACCGCCGCAGCGCGCTGGCCAGAACGGTGCGCAATGCCGACGTCGATCGGCTGGGGCATTATTTCGAGGTCCTCCTCCGGACCTGGGTCGACCAGGTGCCGCCGGCAAGGCTGGTGGCGTCGAATTGGCAGGCCTACTCCGGGCGACATACCATCGGTGAGTACGACCTCTTATTTTGGAGGGACGCCACGTTCTGGCATTGGGAACTGGCCCTGAAGTTCTATCTCGGCCATCCCGCCCGGGACGGGCAATTTCGATGGTTCGGGATCAACCCCGTCGATCGCCTCGATCGCAAATGGGCCAAGATGCGGGGCCAGCAGCTTCGCCTGGCTGATCACCCCGCCGGCCGAGGAGCGCTAAAGGTCCTGGGCGTGGAGGCCGAGCCCGTCCCCCGAGCGATGATCAAGGGCTATCTCTTCGAGCCCCTGGACCCCGGAATGGAGGTGAGCTTTCCCGCCGACGTCAATCCCCTGGGGCTCCGTGGCTGGTGGACTCACCGAAGCGATTTCGAGAGCTTTCGTCCCCGGATTGAGCTCGAGGGACCACTGGAGTGGACGATCCTCGACAAGATGCGCTGGATGTCACCGGCTCATCTCGAAGAGGGGGAGCGGCTCTTTAGCTTTGATGCCCTTGCGTCGGTGCTCCGGCGAGACAGAGCCACCATGGTCGCCGGGTTGGTGGCGCGCAAAGAGGGCCACCGCGAGGTCACCCGCGGGGTGATCGTCCCCGACGGGTGGCCCTTTCGCTGAAGTGAAGGATATAGGGATTCAACAACTGACATTCGGGTTGGAGCAGCCCGCACATTGATTGTTGTCGGTGCGGCATCCCTGACCGGCGCCGCAGTGGTCATTGTCCGTACACTCGACGCAGATCCTGTCGCTCTCAAGACATTGATCTCCTTCGCTCTCGCAGGTGTCCGGGCATTGGACGGGATCGCCGCAGGCGTCTTCGACTTCTCCGCACTCAGCATTCTGGGATTCGCAGATTTCTTCCACAGTGCGCGTGTCGTCACAGACACAGACATTGTCGCCGGTGTCGCACTCGTTGTAGTCGCCGGCGCAGCCGCCGCAATCGATGGTGCCGGCGCAGCCGTCGTCGACGTCGCCGCATTGATTGTCTGCGCAGGTGGTGATGGGGTCGCACTCGCAGAGGTTGGTGGTGTGGTTGCAGACGTGGCCGCCGTCACAGCTGGCGCAATCGATGGTGCCGCCGCAGCCGTCGTCGACGTCGCCGCATTGATTGGCGTCGCAGGTGGTGATGGGGTCGCACTCACAGAGGTTGGTGGTGTGGTTGCAGACGTGGCCGCCGTCGCAGCCGGCGCAATCGATGGTGCCGCCGCAGCCGTCGTCGACGTCACCGCATTGGTCGGCGCCACAGGTGGTGATGGGGTCACACTCGCAGGTGTTGGTGGTGTGGTTGCAGACGTCGTTGCCGTCGCAGCCGCCGCAGTCGATGGTGCCGCCGCAGCCGTCGTCGACGTCACCGCATTGGTCGGCGCCGCAGGTGGTGATGGGCTGACAGACGCAGGCGTTGTCTTCGCAATCAAAATTGGGCTCTGTGCACTCACCACAGTCCACGGTGGCACCGCAGACGTCGGTGACCGGTCCGCATTCAGCGTCGTCGGCGTCTTCGCAAATCTGCTGGACCTCGCGCGGCTCTTGGCACTGACATTCATTGGCGTCGGTGCAGACTTCGCTGGCCGACTCGTCGCAGTGGGCGTTGTCCAGACATTCGACGCAGACGCTCAAGTCGAGGTTGCAGTACTCGCCATTGCAGTCGTCGTCGCTCTCACAGCGGGGCACGCAGATATTTGAGGCGCATTCTTCGCTCTGGGAATCACAGCTATCCCCGCATTGGACGGGATCGAATTCATCCCATCCATCACAGACCTGCACTGGCTCCAATTCACCGCAGGCCAGTCCCTGTTGAAGGCCGGCGTAGATATCGCATAACTCGTCGGCGTCGTAATCCGGACAGGAGCACTGGTTTTCGCTATCGCAAAATTCCAGCTCTCCCTCACAGCCAAAGCCCTCGAATTCGTCGCAGTCGATGGTGACCTCTTCGTCACAGCTGTCGAGGACGGTCACCTCGCCACAGGCGGCGCCGGCATTCTGGCACTCCAGGAGGGGATCTTCGACCTCACAATCGGCGTCGGGCACGTCCGTGTCGGCGTCCGGGTCATCGGCGTCGGGCAGGCCTGCATCGGGCAGCTCATCGTCGAGCAGGCAATAACCCTCCACGCAACTGGCCCCGTCGGGACAGTCTGAGGAGCCGTCACACTCAATCTCTCCAAGGCCTCCGTCGTAGCTGCAGCCTGCTCCGATAAGTAGGGAGAAGAATGCAAACCACGCCAATACAGAATAGACAGAAAATTTTGACGTCGAGCCCATTTGGAGATTCTCCGAAGATTGATATTTGGAAATGGCCGATTCCGATTCCAAGGATTTCGATGATTACGCTTGTGAGTATAGTCGAATGGAAAGGGAGATGACAATCTTGTCGACACCGTCGGCCGTTCCCACCTTCAAATCAGTATCAATGCACCGAGCAACGGGGGAGAGAGTGGGCAGCGAGTCCGAAGAGCGCACGGAGCTGGCCGAAGAGCGCACTGAGTGGGCTGATAAACGCACTTTCCTGGCTCAGGAGCGAACCTTCGCGGGGTGGATCCGCACCGGCTTGACCTCGATGGCCGTGGGCTTTGGGATCATCGAGTTGATGCGCGATGTGGAACCGGGCTGGATGGTGATCGCCATCGGCTTGATCTTTCTCGTCGTCGGCGGGGTCATCAACGGCATCGCCTATATCAGCTACCGCAAGATCTCTCTCCATATGGAGGAGAGCGACCAACCGGAGATGGCGCTGTCCAAATGGTGGATGCTCTTTATCACCGCTGGACTCATCATCTGCGCCATCGCCGGAGTGGTCGTGGTCTTAATCTGACCTCATCACTGCTCGTCACCGACGATATCCAGGCCACCCGGATAGCCGTAGGACACGGCGTTGTCTAAGCCGTGGACGACGACGCCGAAGGTTTCGGCGCTCTCCAGATGATAGGCCCCGGCCTGGACCTCGATGGAGGCCGTCTCAAATTCACCAGGTCCTACGGCGCTAAATTCGCTGTCATCGACCACCTCATCGGCCAGGGTAATTTCCGCGCCGGCGGGGCGGGTGATGGTGATATAATCCTTGGAATAGTCCTCGGGGACGAGCACCAGATATTCGTCGCGGAATCGCTCCACCGGCACTGCCAGTACAAACGCCGGGTCACCGATATATTCGTTGGTTTGTTGCTGGCTGGCCAGAAATTGGCCGACCATGACCTTGCCTGTGGCGTTGACTTCGAAGTCGTCGGCGCTAAAGAACTCCACGAACTCACCGGCGTTCAATGTCACCCCGTTGGCCTCGGGCTGGGGAGGATCGGTGTGGACGGTGACCCCCTCTTCGGCGGCCAGGATGCGCCAGTTGTCTTTGGTATTGGTCCGGCCCGGGCTGAAGGCAGCGATATAGCGATGGCCCAGGGTCTGGACGGGCCATAATTGTTGTTCGATATGGTCGGCGCAGCAGCTGTCGCGGTCGTTGTCGTAGGCCACCACCGCCTGCTCGTGTCCGGCGAAGACGGCAACGGGCTGGTCGGCCTGGATCAGGCTACCCGTCAGGTCACGCTGGCCGCCCATCAGATCGTCGGAGCCGGCGTGGAGGTTGAGCACGTCGCCGTATTGAAGCTCGAAGTTGCGGCTGACACCGGCGGGAAATCCGGAGATGTCACCGCCGCCGACGATCTCTGCCTTCGAGTTGAATACCAGGTTGGTCGTCCCCTGGGAGGTGGCGATGATCGTCACGTAGGATTGCTGGGGTTCGAAGTCAAAGAGGTCCACTGAGGCGCCGCTGGGCCAGTTCATGACATAATATTGGGAGCCCAGAACGCTGACCGGAAGCAGCAGTGAGGCATCGTTGCTATAGACATTTTCGTTATTGGCCGGGTTGAATTGATGGGCCGTCACAGGAAGGCTGCTGCGCACGAAGATGCCCTTACGGGTAATGCCCGTACCGTCGAGCTCGGCTCGGGGAAGGTCGAACGCCCGGGATTGACCGGCGGGCACCACGGGATCGGCGATATTGACCGCCGTTTCGGCATCGAAGCTCTGAAATTGAATGGTCGCCGGCTCCTCGTTGGGGTTGCTGATGACCAGGGCGTAGGAGACGTCGCTGCCGCCGATACCTGTAAAGGGGTCGTCGTATTGATCGAGATAGACCGCCCAATATTCACAGCCGAAATAGCTGGAGGTCATCTTCGAGCCCAACTCGCAACTCGCCCCGCAGGTGCCGCCGCTACACAGGTCCTCGCCCGGGCAGTCGATGGCTTCTTCCCAGCCCGTGCCGTCTTCGTTGCAGCGGTGGCGGCTGTCGCTGTCGACACATTCCCATTCGCCGGGATTGCAGACCTGATCGCTGCAGGAGCCCTGGTGGCAATAGGGAGTGTCCGAAGGACAATCCTGGATCACCGCGTCTTCACCGTCGTCGTCGCATACCCAGACCGTTTCGGCGCCGGCGCAGCCCAGCTCTTCTCCGGGGGTACAGTCGTCGACGTTGATGTCCGCACCCGGCTGGCCGCTGTCGGGCCAATTATCGGGGCCCTGGTTGGTCGACTCTCGAACGTTGTCGCCCGATCCTTCCACATCGTCAGAGCAGGCAGAGGTCAAGAGCAATAGACAAAGGGTCAGAAAAAGGCAGATATAGGCTTTCATTTTTTTAATCTCTGGCACGACCGCGGTGAATAGCTTGCAATACTGGGCCATAAACTAGCGGGCCCCGCCCCCGCTTTCAATAGGTGGATCTCATTCGTCCTCGTAGACCAGATTGATCACCTGCCCCGTGGGTTGATCGTCGAAACGCTGGATATGTCCGTCGGGCCAGTAGACCGTGATATCGACCTGGCGGGCCTGCGCGACGCCAAAGGTCAACAGCGGATCTTCCTGTGCCAGATAGCCGCTGCCGGCGATGACCTGGCGCAATTGGCTTCGCCCGCCCGATTCCAATTCCACGACGGCGCCGATGGCCATCGGTTGTGTGGGCGGGCCGGTCAGGTTGACCTGAACGCTTCGGTTGGGGCCGCGATAGGTATTTTTTAGCAGTCTGGGAGGCTCGCGGTAATTATTGACCAGAAGATCGAGTTTACCGTTTCGATCCACGTCGACGGCCACTACGGTGCGGCTATTGGAGGCAAAGGATTCGACGCCGTTGGTGCGCTGTAGCTCGAAGCGATCTCCCCGTCGGCGATAAAATTGGTTTTTCTGCTCGTGAGCTTCCGTGCCGGGAACCCATCCGTTGGTCACGTAGAGGTCCTCATAGCCGTTGAGATCATAATCGAAGAAAGCGGCGCTCCAGCACCATCCCTTGTCGTGGTCGGGAAACATCTCTTCCAGTCCCCTGAAGATATGGTCGCCGTCGGCGGAGCGCTGGTTGCCCAGTAGCCGGTTGCCCGCTCTGTCTTCAAAGGCGCCAGAGAGCCTGGTGGGATCACCCAATCGGCGCTCTCGGGAGGGAAAGACGAACCAGCGGGGCATGCGGTACATATCGATATTGGACACATAGATGTCGAAATAACCGCTTTCGTTGACGTCGGCGAAGCTGGCGTTCATCCCCGGTCCGGCGTCGACGGTGCCCGTGGAGATGGAGACCTCTTCAAAGGAGCCGTCGCCCTGGTTTCGGTAGAGGGTATTCGGCCCGAAATCGTTGACCACGTAGATGTCCATATGGCCGTTACGATCGTGGTCGAAGGCCGCCGTGGTCAGAGTCCACCCCGTATCGGCGACGCCGACCCGGCGGCTCACTTCGTCGAATCGCCCCCGCTCGTTCTGGCGCCATAATTGGTTGGGCCGGCCGTTTCGTCCGTCCGCGGAGGCGACGTTCATCTGGGAGGCCCCGCGCAGATAGCGCTCGCTATTATAATAGCCCACATAGATATCGAGGCGGCCGTCGCCAAAAAAGTCAGCCACGCTCGCTGTATGGGCCCCTTTGCGGGTGCGAAAGCCGAGATCGTCGGCGACGTCGACGAATTGACCCTCTTGTTGAATAAAGAATTGGGAGGGGCTGTCGGTGCGGATCAGCAATAACTCCAGATCCCCGTCGCCAAAAAAGTCGACAAAGAGCGCCGCCGAGACGTCGTGGGTTTCTTCGGGCAGCCCCCAATCTTCGGTGGCGTCCACGAAAGTGCCCGGCCCGTCGTCGCCGCCGTTGATATATAAGCGCCCCAATCCCTCGCCGGCGATATAAAAATCGGGGTAGCCGTTGCCCGTTAAATCACCGACGGCCACCCCGGAGGAGACGAAGCGCTGCATGCTGAACCGGGCGTCCAGCCCGGTGCCGTCGTAGGTCGCCACCGAGTCGGGAAAGCCCGCCTCCTGGCTGACGTCGCGAAAGTGGCGGGTCGATGTCGACGGCGCTGTGGCACCCGGGATGGGCGACTTGTCGCCCAAAATAAAGCTCTCCTCTCGGTCTATGGCGGCGAATACGGCCCGCCGATCGATCTCTTCTTGTCCCCTTCGCCGTGCTATCAGGGCGCTGCGCTCCAGCAGATAGGCTGCGTAGCGGCCGATCTG
>SLJM01000151.1 GCA_007135085.1 Myxococcales bacterium | reverse complement strand
GCTCCCGGAGGAGAACAGGGTTGGGCCACCATGAAGAGTGCCAATTCGATCGCCGTATTCGACGCCACCGCCGATGAGCTGGTCACGATCATCGAAGTCAACGATGCCCCCGATAAATTGGGGTTTTTCGTCGACGACCTGGTGCTGGTCTCCCATGTGGGCTCACCTGATGTGGCGTTTATCGATATGAATACCCTGGAGGTAGTGGACAACGTCACCGCCGGTGAGGCCTACGTCGATCCCGAAACCGGCCGTGGTCACCGGTTCATCATGAGTTCTCTCGGCGGTGATTTTGCCTACGTGCCCAACAGCGACGACGACACTCTGACCATCATCGACGTGCGGGAGCGCGCCGTCAGAGGCCATGTGGCCGTTGGCGACAACCCGATGCCCATGGGCGTGGGTGGACCCACCGGCGGGGTTTATTACCCCCGCTAAACGTGGTTTAAACTCGTCGGTATCGGGCAAATAGCGCCCCCGCGGTCTTCGGATTGGCGGGGGCGCTGCCGATGACTCATTCATCGATGGAGAGAATGACCCGCTCGCCAACGTCTTCGACGTCGTCGTCGGTGATGGCCACCTCGGCGATTTCGCTGCCCATGAGGGCATAGACCCGGTCGCGAAGAAAGATGGGCCGAGTATTTCCGTACCAGTCCACGCAGGAGGTCTCGCATTGGCCGCCGGCCTCATCGGAGGAGGAGACGGCGCCGCGCAGGTCGATGGCGCCGTCGGAGTGGGCGCGGAAGAAGGCGATATTGGAGATGCCCATCCCCCACCATCCGCCGGAGCTTCCGCCGACGACGGGAAGCCCGAAATAGCCGCCGTCGTCGTCGGGGCGGAAGAAAAATCCGTGGCTTCGCCACTCGCCCTCGGCCATATCCTGAAGGACCGTGCCGCTGACCAGGGTGGCGTCGTCGTCGAGGCGTAGGCTGTCGACGATCAAATCCTGGCCATTGGAGTAGTCGTTGTAGACGATGAGGGCCCCGATTCCCGGGGCGGATTCGATGCGAGAGACGTAGCCGTCGAGGGTGAATTCCTCGGTGTGGCCGGTGGCGATATGGTGGGCGAAGAGGTTGTCATTCTCAGCGGCCAGGTACCAGCCCGACACGTGGCGGTTGGGAGCCCACCACATCCAGCCGATATCATCGGAGACGATAGAGATATTTCCGCTCAGGCTCTGCTCGCCGTCGCCGTCGAAGTCCGAGAGAGGCAGGTGCAGTAATTCCAGGCGTTGAAAGCTCAGCCAGGGATCTTCGTCGAGGGCTTCCATTTGATCGGCGTCGAGTTCGTCTTCTTCGAGGTAGCGAGTGACGGCGACGTAGAGGGTGTCGTCTCGTTCGCTGAACGAAAATTGGTCAATCGGTGCTCCGTCAACGGCGTGGGCTTTTGCCGTCGAATCGGTCTGAGAGATGGCGAAGACATGGTTGTTGCTCCACAGGTAGATCCGTGTGGGGGAGACGTAAAATTGTCGCATCGGTTCGGCCAACAGGCTGCGGGCGCCGCAGTCGATGGTCAGGTCGTCGGGCAGTTGGCATTGAATGACGGTGTGAAAGGTCGGGTGTTGAGGAATGTCGAGGGGCTGGATGACGTCCAGGGGGCCGAAGATGGGCGGACCGGGGACGAAGGTGTTGCCCTGCTGGTGCTGTAAGAAGCGGGGGAAGGCGGGCATCGGCTTGTCCGGATCCGGGATGAATGCGTAATAGGGCATATAGAAGATCAACTCCCCGTCAACGAGTCGGCTCGCGTAATTACTGCCGCTAAAATAGTCGTTGGACTCAAAGAAGGTGCTCTCACCACGGCTCAATTGCCCCTGGTCGTCCATGGAGAAGGAGGAGACCTCAGTGGCGCCGAAGAGCCAATTGGGCAGGTCGTCATCGTCGTTGACCACGTTGGCCCCGTAGCGGTAGCCCACGACGTAGATCTTGTGGCCGTGGACGAGCATTTCGTCGTACCACACCCCCTGGTTGAGCTCTTCGGCGGGGGCAACGCGCATGGAGTCGGCCTGGATGGTCTGGCCAGACTGGGCGACCTCCACGGTGTAGAGGCGGCCCTGGCGAAGGACCACAAGGTGGTCGCCGATATTTTTGACGATGCCGCCCTCGTCGACGCCGTCTTCCTGATTATTGGTGATATCCTCGTTCTCCGGGGGCGCTCCAGTGTCGGCGCCGCTGTCGGCCTCGGCGAAATCGTCGGAATTATATCCGCCGCCGGTCGGGGCTTCTTGTTGGGCCACGACCTCTTCCATAAAGGCCTCGAATTCTCGCTCCGTGGAGAAGGTCCTCATCGGCGACGAATCAGTGCCCGTTCGCTCGCCACTGGGGCCGCAGCCCACGGCCACCAAGAGCCCACAGGCTATGGAGAATAAGATGGTCGCGTTGAATCGCCTCATTTTGGTCCTCGTCTCAATCAGGTGCGTCATCGAGTGGTATCATTCAAAAACTGACGTCGCAGTATTACGTCGACATGGTCATAGGTATCAGCAAGTCCCATGCCAGGAAGGGGTGACAAATTCCGGGAGGCCAGGAAATTGCGCTATTTTGCATGGTTTTTGGGGAAGGGAGGTGCCAAATAGGGCAGGCCTCAATTCCCGAAGTCTCTCAGAAATCTGAGAGTGATCGAAAAAGATTGGCGCAGAAGGGCCGGTTTGCAGTGGCGGAGCAGGACCGTGTCCTTTTCAAGGCGCTGATCCAGTGCCATGATGGGGCCGTCATCTTGATGTCCTATAAGATAAGGTCAGGAGTGTTGGCGATGGAGTTGCAGAGGTTTGGGAGGATCGGGGGAGCGAGTTTGACGGCGCTGGCCCTAAGCATGGCGCTGAGCACATCTGTGGTGGCACAGGAAAGCGATATCGAAACGGGTGGGGTGGACGTGCAGACCTTTCGGCCGGCGTTGAGTCCGGGGTCGATGACGGTGCTCGAGGGCAGCGAGAGCGCAGAACATCTGCAACCCTATGGGAGTATCTTTTTCGATTATCTGAGCAATCCCCTGGTGCTGGCCTTTGAAGACGGCACACGGGAGCCGGTGATCGACAACCGGGTCAACGCCCATATGGCGCTGGGGATCGGGTTGTGGGATCGGGCCCAATTTGAAGTGGGTATGCCCGTGGTCCTTCTCAATGACGGGAGCTATGAGGGACAGACCATCGCCGGTGGAGGGCCCGGCGATATCCAGACTCGACTCAAGGGATCTTTTTTGTCGAGCGTCGACAATGCGGTCGGTCTCGGCGCGGTGTTGGACGTGACCATACCCACCGGGCGCAGCGAATCCTATCTGGGAAGCGGGGCGGTGACGGCGGCGCCGATGTTGGTCGCCGATACCCGTGTGGACGCCGGGATTGGGGAGTTGCTCATCGCCACCAATTTTGGCGCCAGGTTTCGGCCCACCGAAGAGGTTCATAATATTGAGATCGGCCCGGAGCTTAAGTACGGCGCCGGCGCCCAACTGGCAGTGGTGCCCGACCTGTTGAAATTGGGCCTCGAATTTTACGGAGCCGTCGGACTCACCGGGGCGGGACGAGCAGCCAATCCGCTGGAGATGCTCTTTAGCGCCGAGCTCGACGTCATCGATGGCCTGGCGGTCAAAGCCGGTGTCGGCGCCGGATTGGTCAGCGGCATCGGCAGCCCTCAGTGGCGAGGTCTGCTGGGCGTGGTTTATCGCCCGGATGGCCTGGGCACTGAGCCCGCCCTGGCCGAGCCCATCGACGAGCCCGAAGAGATGGCCGACGAGGTCGTGGAATGTCCGCCGGAGCCCGAGGGATATATCGGCCCCTACGACGAGGACGGCTGCCCGATCACGCCGGAAAATTTCACCGGATGTGATTCCCTATTTGATGATTTTGCCGGTGCTGTCGACGAGTGGGGCTGCCCGATGCTCGACTCCGATGGCGACGGCATGCTGGTCTGGGATGATGAATGTCCCACAGAGCCCATGGTCTTTATCGAGGGGGGGATGGATGACGGCTGTCCCGATGATGATGTCGACGGCGACGGGATCCCCAATATCGAAGATCATTGTCCCACCGAACCCGGGCTGAGCCGATATGACGGCTGTCCCCCTCCGGAAGACGAAGAGACGGTCACTCGCACCGCCGATGAGATCAAGATCGAAAAACGGGTCCACTTCGAGACCGATAAGGCGATCATCAAACCCGAATCCTACGATCTCCTCGAAGAAGTGGCGCTGGTGATCCGAACCCACCAGGATATCTTGCTCGTCGAGATCGCCGGTCATACGGACCAGCGAGGCGACGCCGATTATAATCTGATGCTCTCCAAGGAGCG
>SLJM01000215.1 GCA_007135085.1 Myxococcales bacterium | reverse complement strand
GGCGCTCCATCCCGGGCGCGCAAGCGCCCTCCACCGCGGCGGCTTCTCGGTCTACTTCAAGGCGAAGCCTAAAAGTAGACCGAGAAGCCGCCGGACATGTAGCCGAATTGGCTGGAGCGGTTGAGGTCGTGCTGGTAGGAGAAGTCGACGCCGGCCTGTTCGGAGCGCCAGCCGGCGCCGACGGTGAGCAGGTTGCGGTCGAGGAAACCTCGGCGCTGGAAGCCGATGCGGAGGGGGATGGCGTGGGCGACCAGGTATTCGCCGCCGACGCCGAAGTCGAAGGTGGGGCTGGGGCCGGAGGTCAGGTCGACGGCGGCGTCGGCGCTGATCATAAAGTCCGTTTCACGGCCGACGCCGACGCCGGCGCCGACGCGGGTGGGCGTCGAGCCCCGGCAGACCTCGTCGGAGGCGCATAGGTCGAGCAGGTTCTGGCCTTTGAGTCCCAGGTGGAGCATCTCGGCGACGCGGAAGTTGATCCCGGCGTCGAAGGTCACGCCGTGGATCATCAGTTGCGGATCTTCTTCGTCTTCTTTGGGTAGCCGGTCGTCTTTGATGCGCAGATAGCGCACGCCGGCGCCGATGGAGATCTGCTCGGGGACGACGGGGATGGCGATGGCCAGGCGGGCGTCGTGACCCGATAGGTGAGCCAGGTCACCGCGGCCGATAAAATAATTATAGGCGATGCCCATGGCGAATTGAGGGTTGAGCTTGCTGTCGGCGATGCCGGCGCTGAGCAGAGCGCCCTCAGGGGCGTGGGAGAAGGTCCCGTCGATGACGTACATGGGCGCCCGGGCAATGCCCGCCGGGTTCTGGTAGATGGCGTCCACCCCGGAGGCCACAGCGGTGTGGGAGCTTCCGGCGCCGCCGGCGCGCATGCCGTGGAAGAAGTCGGGGAGCATGGAGCTGCCCGGCACCCGATCGACGGTGGCGCCATTGCCGTTATCGCCGTTATCGCCGTTGTCGTTATTTTCAGCAAAGCCCGTGGCGGGCAGTCCGATGACCAGAGCGATGGTGATCGCCATGGCGAGGATTCGTCGAAGAGTCATACAACGTACTCCGGGGAGGTTCGGATCGTGCCACGATTGTGCAGCGTCTTGGCCGTTTACATACCCGAAAAATGGTGGTGTGGGCAAACGGGAAGGGCACGGAGCGTGCTAACAGGTAACGTCTGGTCATTCATTCCGCAAATTTTCGATGAAAGTGCAGGGTCCTGAGTCCTGGGTCTTGAACGGCGCCCTGCGGAGATTACGGGCCTCCGACGTATTGCCTTTAGCTACAGGGCGCCGTTCAAGACTCAAGACTCAAGACTCAAGTTCATCGGCCGCGATTGAGCGGGCGAGAACGCCCAGGGCGAAGAAGAAGAGGTCTGATAAGATGGTGCATAGTCTCAGGCCCAGGGCGACGAATAGGGCTGTCTCGGCGGAGGTCACCGCGTAGAGAGCGCCCGTGAGCACAGCCTCGCGGGCGCCGAGTCCGCCGGGGGCGCCGGGGAGGACGAAGCCCGCCGTCCAGGCGATGGCCGTCCAGCCGATGACGTAGGGCAAAAGCTGCAGTGACAACGAGGGCTCGACGGCCAGGCTCAGCGACCAGGCCACCACGCCGAGGGTGCCGATATACAGCGCGTATAGGGGTAGGACGACGAGGAGATCCGGTGTATTCAACGGACTCTTCTTGAGGTCGATGCCCTGGTACCACTGGCGGCCGCGGGAGCCGACGAGGCGTACCAAAATCCCGACGAGTCGCGGCAGGAGATCCTGAAGGACTCGCAGGCCGACGACGGTGATCGCCAGAAGAAGGAGGACCAGAAGGAGCACCGGGGCGGGGGCAAAACCGGCGGCAGCGAGGCTCAATGTCAGAGCGGCCAGAAGTCCGGCGGCCACCAGCTGGCCGCTCAACTCTCCCACGCAGGCCCAGAACAGTGGCTCGTCGGACTCACCGCGGCGTCGGGCCTCTAAGTGGCGCACGATGAAGTGGAAGACGTTGCCCGGTACGTATTTTTGAATCTGGGTGGTCGCAAAGAGGGTCAGATGAGCGCCGGTGCTCAATGCGGGAGGATCGGCCAGGCGTCGGGCCAAGATCGTCCAGGCCAGGCCGGGAAAGAGCCAGTGCAGGGTCAAGACGAAGACGGCGGCGCCGAAGATGGGCAGGGCGTCGGCGTCCAGATCGCCCAGCATGGGCCACAACTCGGAGGTGGCCACCATCCAGATCAAAAATCCGATGGCCAACACGGTCAGCCCGCGGGCGACATATTTGAATGAGAAGAAGCGGGTCATGGTCTAGCAATCTAAAAGATCGAAAGGCAATCGGGAATCGGAAATCGGAAATCGGGAATCGGGAATCGGGAATCGGAAATCGGGAATCGGAAAAGTTGAGTGGCTGTGAGTGATCAGGGCTGCAATAGTTGCGGGTGGGCGGGGGGCGTGGGAGCATGGCGTGGCTGGTAAATTCTAACAGCGAGTATTGGATTGGAGAGCCAGAAGACCAAAGATGACGTGACGGGGCTGATCATCGTCACCACGGCGGTGACTATTCTATTGGTCCAATTGGGGCGAATGGTGGTGGCCGGCGGCGTCTTTTCGGAGGCACTTTTCGTGGACTCCGACGTCTATATGTGGCTCAACCGCGCCGAGGCGTTGGCCCAGGGGCGGGGCTGGTTCGACCATGTGGAGACGCGGATAAACCCGCCGGAGGGACATGTCCAGCATTGGACGCGACCCGTAGATTTCATGCTCCTCGCCGGCGGGAAGGTGCTGAGTCCTTTTTTCGGGTTTCGCGACGGTCTGGCGCTGTGGGCAAATATCGTCAGCCCTCTTCTATTCCTGCCGGCTATCTGGGTGATGTACCGCCTGTCGCGGCTGTTGCTGCCCCGTCGGGAAGCGGTGCTGAGCGCCGCCGTCTTTGCCCTGCACCCGATGGTATTGCTCAGCTATAGCTGGGGGCGCGCCGATCATCACGCATTGTTGCGCCTCGGGCTGGTGATCTTCTTATTCGCCTTTCTGAAATTCTTCCTCGAAGAGGAGGGACGCAGGAAATGGGCGTTTATCGCCGGGTGGGTCGGGGCCTGGACGATGTGGGCCAATATAGAGGCGCTGGGCTTCGTGCTCATGGGGCTGGCCGTGCTCGGCCTGTGGTGGCTGATGGGACGGCGCGAGCTATTGGTAGCCCAGGTGAGCATGGCCCTCGGGTTATTCGGCGGGATCACCACGGCGGTGCTCATCGAGCGGGGGCCTGAGTTTTTCCAGTTTTTCCCGATCGACACCATTGGTTTTCCCTATGTGGTGGTCTTCGGGCTCAACCTGGTCTTCTGGGCCGGGCTCGCAGCCTGGTCTCAATTGGCCGGTGAACGGGGAGGAATCGCCGGCCGGGCGGGGATCTCGGTGGGGTTGGCCGGGCTGGTGTTGGGGGTCATCGCCGTGAGCTATCCCGTATTCTTCGCTGGGCCCTTTGGGGAGGTGGACGAGCTGTATCGACAGGTGCGGCTGCAATATCTTGGCGAACAATTGCCGGCCTTGATGTGGGGCATCATTCCACCCCTGGGGTCTGTGGGACGGGGGCTGGCCCTATTTGGGATCATCCTGGTCGGGATCTTCGGGTTTTATGAGAAGATCGTCGGCGGCGATGAGGGGACGCGCTACCGGTGGGCCTGGGGGATGCTCGGGTTTATGGCCGTACTCTATACGATCCTGGCGCTCGATACGGTGCGGTGGAGCGCCTATCTGCCCGCCGTGGCGGCGCCGGCCTTTGCCCTTGTCGGCGGGCGTCTGCTCGACGCCGCTCAGAAGAGGCGATCGAAATTCGGCGGATTATTGAGGCCCCTGGCCGTGGGCGGTTTGCTTCTGGGGTTTGCCACGGTGGGGTTGGGGTTGACGGCAGTGGCCCAGATTGGCGCCGCCGAAGAGGTGGAATTGCCCGTCGAGGGCGGTGAATTACCGGCCGATCTGGGAATGGAGGATTGCGATCTTCGGACGGCGGCCCGTGTACTGGCAGAGAGCGCCGAGATTGCCGACGGTTCGCTGATCATGGTCGATCCCGACCGGGGCTCGGAGGTCATCTATCGAACGGATCACACCGTATTGGCCATCGCCAATCATCGCTATCAGCCGGGATTTACTCTCCATTACGAGGTCATGTCGTCCACCGACTGGGAGGAAGCTCACCGTCGTTTGGTGGATCGCGACGTGGCGGCTGTGATGGTTTGTCGGGCCGAGATGTGGCCTGCCCTTCGTCGCGGTGGACAGGCTCTCATCGAAGCGCTGGCCCGCGGTCAGGAGCCCGATGGCTTTGAGCTGGCAGGGGGACCACGGGGGGCTGGCGGGTGGTGGATCTACGAGGTCGTCACCGCCAGGGGCACTTCTTCTTCAGAGTCCGACGAATCCTCTATATCGGAGCCCTGATGGGCGTCGTCTTCGCCGTCGTGATCGTCGACGATGGGCAGCGCCGTATGGGAGCGGTCCACGGAGGCCGTGGGCGCCGAGGTGGGGCGGATCTTTTGCAACCGGGCGTCGAGGCGCTCCAATAATTTGCGATTGGTGGCGATCAGATCGGCCAAAACGCCGCTGAGAGCGGTCAATCCGCCGCAGGCCATCAAGAGGGCGGCGAGGATCACCGATTGGACGTGGCCCGTGCCCTGGCCGATGGCCATCAAATAGAGGTAGCGCAGTCCCAACCCGAAGCCGACTCCAAAGGTGAGGATCGCAAGGGGGATAAATAGCCGCAGCGGTCGGTAGATCAGGTAGATCCGACCCATGGTGGCGATGGAGCGAAAGATATAATCGGGGATGCTCTTGACCAGCCGGGAGGGACGGAGGTCTTCGTTGACTCGAATCGGTACGGACTCGATCTTAAAGCCCTTCTGGCCGGCCTGGATCACGGTTTCGATGGTATAGGTATAGTCGCCGAAGACGTGGAGCTGCTCGGCGGCGTCTCGTGAAAATGCACGAAATCCGCTGGGGGCGTCGTCGACCTCGGTATTGCTCACGTGGCGAACCACCGCCGAGCCCAGGCGCTGGAGAAATTTTTTGACCGGTGAGAAGTGGGCGATGTCGTCGATGGGCCGAGCGCCGATGACGATATCGGCGTGATCGTCGAGGATGGGGCGGACCAACTTCTCGATATCGTCGGCGCAATATTGGTTGTCGGCGTCGGTGTTGACGATGATGTCGGCGCCCCGGGCCAGGCAGGCCTGGAGGCCGGCTTTGAAGCCGCTGGCCAGCCCTCGATTTCGGCGAAAAGAGACCACGTAGTCCACGCCGTGTCGCCGGGCGACGGCGACGGTGTCGTCCGTGCAGCCGTCGTCGATGATCAGAGTCTTGATCTCGGCAATGCCCGGAATCGATCGGGGCAGGGCGTCGAGAGTGATCCCGATGGTCTGCTCTTCGTTATAGCAGGGGATCTGGATGATGAGTGTGGTCATCGCAGCTCTCGAAGCTGGAAGGGGTGCAGATAGTCGGGCAGCTCACCGGTGTCTATCAACTCGGCCAGTCCGTAGGCAGTGGACGCCGTAAAAAGTATCCCGTTTCGGCCGTGGCCCACGGCCAGATAAAGGCCGTCGATCGTCGAGGGGCCGATGACCGGCTTATTGGCCAGCGTCAGCGGTCGAAAACCAGTCCACATATCGATGACGTGGGCGTCGTAGATGCCGGGCACGATCTCCCAGGCGCCCTCGAGGATATCGAAGATCCCGCCTGCCGTCAGCCGGGGGTCAAAGCCCCGCTCCTCCATGGTGGCGCCGATGAGGAGGCGGCCGTCTGATTTTGGTACCAGATAGGCGTCAGGACCTCGGATGACGTGCTCGATAAGGGGCGGTTCGCCCAATTCGACGCAGATCATCTGGCCTCGGACGGGCCGAATATGGGGCAGCGCCCCTCGGGGCAGGCCCTTTAGCTTCGGGCTCCAGGGGCCGGCGGCGATCAATATATGATCAAATTCGCAAAAATCACCGTCGGCGGTGACCACTCCCTCGACACCGGCGTCGCCGACGCGCACGGCTTCAACGGGGCGGTTGGGATGGATGGCGGCCCCTGCATTTTCGGCGGCGCCGGCCAGCGCTTTGACGAGCGCCACCGGGTCGACCTGGAGATCCTGGGGACTGAACAGAGCGTAGTGGATATTTGGCGAGAGGCCGGGCTCGAGCTGTCGGGCCGCGTCGCCGACGAGCCGTTCGACGGGCAAGCCCAGGCGACGGTGATAATTATGCAGATGCTCCAGGGCTTCGGCGTCGTCGCGATCGACGGCGACCACCAGAGTCCCTTCGCGGCGAAAATCGAGATCGATGGACGTCGAACTCTCGAGCTCGTCGACCATATCGGGAAAGAGGCCCAGGCTATGCTGACCAAGGGCCAGGAGATCTTCTTCTTCGAAGGAGACCTCTGAGGTGGGCGCCAACATGCCTGCAGCGCGGCTCGAAGCGCCTGCTCCCGGTTGATGGCGCTCGAAGACTTCCACAGACCAGCCCCGTCTGGCGAGTTGCCAGGCAGGCCCAAGGCCGGCGATACCGCCCCCGATAATAGCGATCGATGGGTTCAAGGAGTTACTGGCTCAGGCCCCCGCGAATCTCACCGCTGCTCATCTGCTCGTGGACATCTTCGTAGAGCTCGACGATCTCTTCGCCCAGAAGTTCGACAGCGGCCAGGCTGGCGACGGCGACGAAGATGGTGATCAGGATAAATTCGAGGTTCGTGATCCCCGATTCATCTTCATGCAATGCGAAGATAAGTGTGGATAGCTTGTCCATGGCCGGTCTCGAGTCGCGGGATCTCAAAAGTTCGCGGGATCACAAAAGTCTGTATCAGAGTCTAGCTTCGGGCAGAGATCAAAGCAAGGAGCGTGCCGGGGGCACGGAGAAAATGGCGAGGGATCTACCGCAAAGGGCGCAAAGTTCACAGAGGTATGGGTTGGGAGTTATGCGGGGGCAGGTGGGGTAAATGCTGTTTTTTCTCTCCCAACGTCTCTTACCCTCGCAGCCGGGCCAGCCCGCTGAGGGTCTCCCGGATCCAGTCCATGAACATGGGCCACTGAAGATAGGCGTCGGTGGTGGCGAAGATGGCGCCGACGAAGATGGGGATCGCAAAGGGGAGGTAGGCCCGATCGTCGGTGTCGAGATCGCCAGTGACGTTGGTGCCGGTGGCCACGGTGAAGGCGATGGATTTGAGGAAGCGGCCAATTCGCTTGAGCAGCTCAAAGAGGTAGCCGTTGACCAGGGAGATGCTCAGGCCCATGACCAGGCCGACGATGAGACTATAAAAAAAGATCTCGAAGAGTGGTCCCGGCCCAAGGGCGGCGCCGATAGCGGCCAGCAATTTGATATCGCCGCCGCCGAGCCAGCCGAAGGGAAGGATCAGGATGCCCAAAAAGAGGACGACCAGGGCGGTCAGAAATCCGGCGAGGAGGCCGCTGAATCCGAAGGCCACCGTATGGAGGACCAATCCCCCCAGGAGGGTCGGATAGGTCAGCCAATTATAGATCTTTCGCTCCCGCCAATCGGTGACGGCCGCCGTGGCCAACACTACCCCCAGAGGAATCAGGAGGAGGTATTGGGCCCAGATGGCTGCATCCGTAATTTTTTCCATGGCCGGTCATCAAGAGAAGGGGGTGGTGTGTCAATTTGACACAACAGGGTGGGACACCGGGGTGATCATTCCCCATAGAGGCTACCCCAGGGGGGGGACGAAAAAAAGCGCCCGAGGCAATTGCCCCGGGCGCTCAAACTTACATCAGCAAGTCATTCATTAGACTTGCCTGAACTCAGCCGCCGTAGCCGCCGTCAACGGAGACTTGGCTCACCTCTTCCTGGGCTTCCGTGAAGAGACGGTTAATCTCTTCACCGAAGAGGGCGATGATGGCGATGACGAAGCAAGCCACGAGGACCAGAAGGACCACGTACTCGGTGGCGGTGGCGCCGTCTTCGTCGTTGTGCAGGGCGAGAGCCAGGTTTTTGAGGATATCCATGTCGTGTTCTCCACTATAAGGGGTCGAATTTATCGACCTATATTTTGTTTACGTTCGTTTCACTTTCAGGCGAGAGGCCTTCACGGCGACTCGCTATGTTTTAAAAGCAACTTGCGTGCCAGACAGCCAAAAGAGTCTATCCAGGCGTTTAAGCCGATTCCGCCGTGCCAATCTGGCACGTTGTTGCGGGATCGAGACCCCGGCGCTTCAGACCGCCGGGTGCGCAAGCCACCACACCATGAAATCGCGGTACGCCTTGACGTAAGCCGCGGTCGACAGCAATCCGATCATTGCTCCAAAGGAGACCAATGAGAAGATGATGATATACTCCGTGCTGGCCACCCCGCTTTCATCGCAGTCCAATTGTCGCAGCCGCGACTTCAGGGTTGTCAACGCCGTGGAAATCTTCATCTCATCCTCGTCTTCCCTGGGAGCAGTGGGAACGCAGGAAATATCGATTCGCTTAGATATTTCCAGTCCGAGACATTGCTAATGCAAGGTCTTACTGCCAGAAGGTAAAAGAATTGTAACGAGCCCTGAAAAATCGGTCAAGGACTCCTTCATAAATGTGGCAAAGGGGATCGGAGCAAGGAGTATGCCAGGAAGGTCGGGAAGTTCGAGGGGGGTTGTCCTGTTTGACACGGTGAATGGGGATAGCTACACAGCCACGCCCCCCATTGATGGGCCGTCGACGGGCCATTGATGGCGATCGTAATAGGACGAGAAATAAGAGAAGAGATGGGATCGAAGAGCGCAGAGTCGATGTTGTACGCCCAGGATCAGGAAGAGGTCCAGGGGACGTTGGAGCTCACCGAATTTGGTGGAGGGGCCGGGAAATTTCCCGTGGACGACCTGGTTCAAGCGCTGGAAAAGGGCGAGGGCCCGGTGGGGGTCCAGGCGATCGCCGGAGGGCTGCAGGCAGCGGTGTTGGCCGAGGTCAGCGCCCGTACGGGACGACCGGTGGCGGTGATCACCGAGCGTGCCGAGCAGGCCGAGCGGTTGGCCGACGATCTCAAACTCTTCGTGGCCGACCAGGCCCCGGTCAACGCCAGGTGGCGAGAGAAGTCGGTGTGGATGCCAAGCTTCGATGTGGGGCCTTTTTATCAGGCCACGGCGGATCGCAAGGTGGCTCTGGGACGACTGGCGGCGCTTCACGAGATAAGTGAAGAGAAGCCGCCGCGGTTTTTTGTGGCCTCTGCCGGGGCGGCCATGCGGCGCACGATCCCCAGGGATCGCTTCGATGCCTATCGACGTCGATTTGCCATCGGCGACGTGGTCGACAACGACGATCTTCGCCAGATCATGCGCGACTGCGGATATACAGAGGTCTCCGTCGTCGAGGATCGGGGAACCTACGCGATCCGCGGCGACGTCATCGATCTATTCAGTCCCCACGAGGAGAGGCCCTTTCGCATCGAGCGGTGGGGCGACGAGATCGCCGAGATTCGTCTCTTTCATCCCGAGACGCAGCGCAGTCTGGAGATGCGCGGTGAGGCGGCGGTCTTTCCCGTGCGGGAGGCGATCTTAGACGAGCCCTCGGTCAAGAGCGCCATCGGCAAGCTGCGAGAACTCAACACCGAGATGGAGCGGCCCTTCGGAGCGCTTCGCGATCTGATCGCCGACCTGCAGGCCGGGTTGCATATCGTTGGGATCGAGGCGTTGTTGCCGGCGCTCCACCCGGAGTTGGAGGATCTCTTCGATTATCTGCCGCAGGAGATGATCGTCGTCGTCGCCGAGCCGGAGGCGGTGGTACGGCGGGTAGAGGCGATATGGGAGAAGCGGATCGGCGAACAGGCGGCGGCCCGTGAAGAGGGAGAATATGCCTTCGAGGCCGGCGAATATTATCGCGCGCCCCAGTCGGCGCGGCAGGCGCTCCAGAGAGAGCGGGACCTGGAGTGGCGACGACTCCACGTGCTCGACGAGAACCGCGGCGGGCAGTGGACGGCCGCCGAACAACGCCTGGAATTTCAGGTTCGGGAAAATACGGACGTCATCCAGATTCGGCGTCATTTTCAGGGCGCTCAGGCCACGATCAAAGCCTGGACGGAGCGGCTCGCCGGATGGCGGGGAAAATACGGGCGGATCGCCGTGGTCTGTCGCACGTCGGCTCAGGCCGATCGGCTGGTGGAGTTATTAGAGAGCTTCGAACAGCCGGCCCAGATCTGCGAGGGGGAGCTGGACCTTGCCACTGCAGCGGCGCCGCCGACGGAGGTGGTCGACGTCTATCGCGGCGATCTCTCCACGGGCTTTCGAAGTGAATTGCAGGGCGTGGCGCTGGTGTCGGGGACCGAATTATTCGGCAATCGAGTGCGCACCAGCTCGAGCCGGTCGATCACAGAACACGCCGAGATCACCCACTTCAAGGAATTGTCCGTCGGCGATCTGGTGGTCCACGTCGACTTCGGAGTAGCCCGCTACCAGGGGATCGAGCACCTCCATATGGCCGGTGTGGGAAACGATTTTCTCTATCTGGAGTACGCCGACGGGGATAAATTATATCTGCCGGTGCACCGGCTGGCGCGGGTTCAGAAATATATTGGCGCCGCCGACGGGGTGCGCCTGGACAAGATGGGCGGCACCCGCTGGGATCGGACCAAAGAGCGGGTCAAAGAGAATATCCGCGAGATCGCCGGCGATCTGCTCAAGCTCTATGCCCGACGAGAGATGGCGAAGGGAATCGCCTTTTCGCCACCTGGGGAGTTCTATCGTCAATTCGAGGAGGCCTTTCCCTTCGAGGAGACGCCGGACCAGCAGCGGGCCATCGACGACGTCATGGAGGATATGACGCGGATTCGGCCCATGGATCGACTCATCTGCGGTGACGTGGGCTTTGGGAAGACCGAGGTGGCCATTCGGGCGGCGATGAAGGCCGTAGTGGACGGGAAACAGGCAGCCGTATTGGTGCCGACCACCCTGCTGGCCGAACAGCATGCGATCTCTTTTCGAGAGCGTATGGACGAGTTCGGCGTGCGCGTCGAGAGCTTGAGTCGTTTTCGATCGTCGGCGGAGTCGAAAAAGATCCTGGCCGAGGCGGCGGAAGGCAAAGTGGACGTGTTGATCGGCACCCATCGGCTATTGTCGAAGGACGTGGAGTTTCGGGCCCTGGGCCTGCTGGTGGTCGACGAAGAGCAGCGATTCGGGGTCAAGCATAAAGAGAAGATCAAACGCCTCAAATCGGATATCGACGTGCTGACCCTGACGGCAACGCCGATTCCGAGAACGCTGCAGATGAGCCTGCTCGGTATTCGCGATCTGTCCATCATCGCCACCCCGCCCCATAACCGGCTGGCCGTGCGCACCCATGTGGCCAAATTCGGCGACGGGATCGTGCGCGAAGCGGTGATGCGTGAGTTGTCGCGAGGTGGACAGGTCTTTTTCGTGCACAACCGGGTGTCCACGATTCACGAGATTGGCGAGCGCCTCAAATCGATCGTGCCCGAGGCCAGGATCGGCATCGGCCACGGGCAGATGAAAGAGGGCGATCTGGAAGAGGTGATGCTCAAATATATCCGGGGCGACATCAATGTGCTGTTGTGCACGAGCATCGTCGAGAGCGGCCTGGATATCCCCAACGCCAATACGATCATCGTCAATCGAGCCGATATGTTCGGCCTATCCCAGCTCTATCAACTACGGGGGCGAGTGGGCCGTGGTGATACGCGGGCCTATGCCTATTTGTTGGTGCCGGCGAGGCGTAAATTGCCCGACGATGCCCAGAAGCGGCTGGAGGTCATCCAGACCTATACCGATCTGGGAAGCGGCTTTCACGTGGCGAGCTACGATCTGGAGATCCGCGGGGCGGGAAATCTCTTGAGCGACGATCAATCGGGCCATGTGGCCGCCGTGGGTCTTGATCTATATACGGAGCTTCTCGAGGAGGCGATCCATGACCTGAGCGGTGAGGATTTCGACCAGGAGATCGACCCGGAGGTCAATATCAAGGTCGAAGCCTATGTGCCGGAGGATTATATCCCGGCCACGAGCCTTCGGTTGATGTTCTACAAGCGCTTCTCACTGGCTCGTACTCACGAAGAGCTGGAGCAGATCTTCGAGGAGATGGTCGATCGCTTCGGCAATCCGCCGGAGGCGGTGCGCAACCTGCGGCGGCTGATCGGCATCAAGATCGATCTGAAGAAGATTCGGGCCCATCGAATGGACGCCGGGATGTCGGCGATCAGCGTCGAGCTCGACAGAAGTACGACTTTGGATCCGGGCAAGGTGGTCTCCATGGTCAACGGCAGCGGCGGAAAATGGCGGCTCACCTCGGAGATGAAGCTCATCTATAAGCTCAAGGTCGACGAGTCGTCGCGTCCCATGAAGACTTCTCGGGAAATTCTCGATAGGCTGCTGTCGTTGTAGGGGCTGTTGCGGGGATGGAGAGAGGTTTGATTGCAATGACAAAGTGGTTGAATACAGCAGTGGCGGTGGTGTTGATCGGCGTCGCGATGGGCTGCGCGCCGAATAAGCCCTCCGATGTGGACGCCCGGGAGCTGGAAGTCGAGGCCGATGATCTGGCCGAGATCGACGATCGAGAAGCCATCGTGGCTCGAGTGGCGGGAGAGCCGATCACGCGAGAGGAGTTCAACCGGCGCATCGGCGCTCTCGAGGAATTTGCGCAGGTGCGCTTTCAGTCCCGGGAGCGACGCTCCGACTTGCTCACGCGAGTGGTGGCCTTCGAGATATTGGCCGACGAGGCGGAGCGTCGGGGCTATGGCTCTCACGCCTACGTGCGTCGGGCCATGAAGCGGGCGATGGCCGATCGCTATCTCGACGATCGGATCGGCGAAGAATTGGCGATGGCCGATATTGGTGAGGATGAGCGCCGGGCCTATTTCGAGGCCCATGGCGATGAATTGGGCCGTGCCGAACGGCGTCGGCTGTCGCGGTTGTGGGTGGCTGACGAAGAGCGGGCTCAGGAGTTGGTCGACCAGTGGCATGAGGAGGCGCCAGAGGAGAGCGAAGAGGCGATGCAGCACTTTCAGCGCTTTGCCTTTCGGTACTCCGAGGACCGAGAGAGCGGTGATTTTGGCGGCCGAAGTGAATGGTTCAGCGCCGATGAACAAGAATTTATCGTGGCAGACCTATTTGACAGGGAGCCCGCCGCGCTGCACGGTCCCATCGAGATGAATGAAGGATTTGTGCTCGAGATGGTGGTCGACGTCGAAGCGGCCTATGAGCCGGACTTCGACGAGGTCGAACAAGAGGTGGCCCGTCGCATCTATGACGAGCGCCGCGCCGAGCGTCGAGCCCAGATCATCGAAGGGCTCATGGCAGAGGCGGAGATCGAGATTTTCGAAGATAGATTAGAGCAGGTGCAGCGACCGCCCGACGAGGCGGCGCCCCGGCTTCGCGACGTGCCCCGGCAGGGCAGCGAGCCCGGTCAATAAGCATCGCCGGCGCCGAGGGCGTCGGATATGCAGCGAGATTTCTCCCCGGTGGAGCAGGATATGACGAGAGCGTTTGGAAAGGGATGGACCAGAATCGCCGCAGCCCTGGTGGGATTGTTGCTCGCCAGTGGAGTGATGGTGAGCAGCGCTGCGGCGTCGGAGACGGTGGAGGTCGTCGATCGAATCGTGGCTCAGATCAACGACGAGATCATCACCTATTACGAGTTGGAGCAGGCTGCCTTGCCCTATATGGCTCAGCGGGGAACGAATCCGCGGGTCCTGGAGGACGACGAGCAGCGCGAGGAAATTCTGGTCGACGTGCTCGATGAATTGGTGGATCGGATCCTCATGGAACAGGAAGCCCGCCGTCAGGGAATCGAGGTCCGTGAATCCCAGGTCGACGAATGGCTGGCCATGACCCAGCAGCAGCAGGGGCTGACGGACCAGCAATTTCGCCAGATGATCGCCCAGCATGGCATCGCCTATGAGGATTATCGCCAGATCATTCGCGATAATCTCTTGCAGATGCAGCTCTTGCAGATGCGCGGCCGCGGCGGCGCCGTGTCGCGCTCGGAGGTGGAGTCCGAATATCGCCGTCGTTTTGGCGAGCCCGCCGAAGTGGAGCGACGCCTGGAGTTTCGCCATATCTTGCTCGTCCCCGACGAGGAGACCGGTGGCGAGCAGGGCGCCATGGAGCGCGCCGCCGAGCTGCGCCAGCGCATCGTCGACGGAGAATCCTTCGCCGAATTGGCCGAAACCTATAGCCAGGGGCCGGGCAGCGACGACGGTGGGTATCTGGGCACGTTTTCACCGGGAGATCTGGCGTCGAGCTTCGAGCAAGTGGCGTTTTCCCTGGAAGATGGCCAACTCTCTCAACCGGTGGTCACCGACTTCGGGGTCCATATCATCGAGGTTCTGTCCGAAGAGGAAGTGCGAAGCGATCGGGTCACCCGGCGGATGGAGCAGATCCAGATGGAGCTCCAGGAGCGCGAGGCCGAGCGTCAGATGCGTTCCTACCTGCAGACTCTGAGGGCCCGCGCCTTCGTGGATATTCGCTACTGAAGAGCGGGGCGCGGCCATCGCAACCAGAGATCAGAGATCGGGGAGAATCAAGCGCCTTGGGATCACCATGGGCGATCCCGGCGGGATCGGCCCGGAGGTGATCATCAAGGCCCTGGCCCGTTGTGGTGAGCGCGATTGGGAGGCGGTGATCTACGGCTCCAGTGCAGTCATGGAGTTCGAAGAGACCGCGCTGGCCGAGATGGGTAAGAATATCGACGGCTGGCGCCAGGGAGTGGAGATCGTCGACGTGGGGCCCGAACTCGAGTGGCCCGAGCGGCCTATCGGTTCCACTGGCGAGCCAGGTGCTATCTTGCAATGGCGAGCATTGCAGCGGGCCATGGAAGCGGCGCGAGACGGGGCGGTCGACGCCATCGTCACCGCCCCCTGGAATAAGGCCCTCTTCGAATCGGCCGGGATGGCTGTGGTGGGCCATACGGAGACGTTGGCCGATTTTTACGGCGTCGACGACGTGGTGATGATGCTCGGCGGAGATCGGCTCAAAGTGGTGTTGGTGACCACTCATATCGCGCTAAATGAAGTGGCCCAGGCGATCGGCGCCGAGGACATCGAAAAGACGGTGGAGATCACCGCCGGCGAGCTGAGAGACCGGTTCGGCGTGGAAGCTCCGAAGATCGCCGTCTGCGGGCTCAATCCCCACGCCGGTGAGGCCGGCCATATGGGGATGGAGGAGATCGAGCTTATAGAGCCCACGATCGCCAGGCTGCGTCAGAAATTGGCCGGTAAAGGCGTGATTGTGGACGGGCCATTTCCGTCGGATACGCTCTTCGCCAAATTTCGGGATGAAGCGCCCTATGACGCCGTGGTCTGCATGTATCACGACCAGGGGTTGATCCCGTTGAAGCTGCTGCACTTTGGGGAATCCGCCAATATCACGCTGGGCTTACCGGTGATCCGAACCTCCGTAGATCATGGCACGGCCTACGACATCGCTGGTCGATGTGTGGCTGATGAGGGGTCGATGGGGTATGCGATCGGGGAGGCGCTGCGGATGTTGGGAGGGGAGTGAGGGTTGGGAGAGAGGAATGAAACCGCGAAGGGCGCGGAGGGCACAAAGGTTTGGTTGGGAGGGGGGTGAGGGTTGGGAGGGGAGGAATGAAACCGCGAAGGGCGCAGAGAG
>SLJM01000251.1 GCA_007135085.1 Myxococcales bacterium | reverse complement strand
TCCGCTTCTTCTACGGTCAGCGCCTCCACCGCATTGAGCTCGGCGTCCTCGCCCGGCTCGGGCGACTGTGCAAATGCTGGGGCGCTCCACACCAGCGTCGTGCACAGCGTCGTTACGGCTAACTTCCATCTCATAGCATGACTCCTGCGTCTCGCAGATTCGGGCGGTGCCAGTTCTGCCGGGCTTTTCGAACAACGGCCAGTGGCCAATTCGACGTCTCCATGACGTCCATTCTCACAACTTCTTCCATCATCAGCGGGGCGGCCTCAGGCCGGGAAATCGCTCGTCCCGTGGTGGCGACGAGCCCTCCGGCCTATCAGCCGATCCCAATTCCTCGAGGACCTCCTGGCCGTCCTCGGATTCGAGGAGTCGGCGCAGGGCCTCGCGCTCTTCTTCAGTCAACCGCTCCCCTGTCCGTCGGACCGGGTCGTGGTCTCGTAGTCGGACGGTGACCATATTGGCCGCCCCTCCTTCGCCTTCGCGAATCTCTACTTCATTGGACCGGATATTTCGGATCACCCCTCCCCGGCGGCCGATACGGTCACCCTCTTTGAGGAAATGACCCAGGCCAGTGGGATCGATGAACATCGCCTTGGGCACCGCCGTCTCACTCATGATGGTGACCAGCTGCAGCGATGACAGGGCGTATTCCTCGGTCGGCGATGTGGGGCCCGTATCCTCTTCGGTTTCCGCTTGTTCATCGACTCCCAGGGCTTCCGGGTCGGGGCGGAACGGGTTTCTGCGCACCGTATAATCGGGCCGGGAATAATCGTCGGCCTCTTCGAAGCTGCGAACCTCGCCGATCTCCTGGCTCATCTCCTGATCATTGCCTCGATCGGGGCGTGGCGGAGGTTCCTGGATATCCGGGGTGCACCCCCAGCCGGCGGACAACAGCATCACCGCCACTACCAGGACCCCAAGCCCGATGGGCACGTCGAAGGTGGCCCTCGCTATGTCCTTTTCATTCCACATCATTCGTGTCTCGCCTTATGATCCATCGATAACCGGGCCATCTCGCCCGTCAACTCGCTGCCCTGGTTACTCTCCGCCGCCACCAGCCGGGTTCCACCGGAAGGTCGTGGCCTGAGCGGTGACCGTCAATTCGCCGTCCGGATCCAGGCCCGACGAGCTTCGATTGAGCGTGAGGTTTTGAATGTTGACGATCCGCGTCATCCGACCCACGAAGAAGAAGAAGTTGGCCACCTCGTCGAAGGTGCCCACCAGCTCCATCTCCACGGGAATTTCGATAAAGTCGGTCTGCGGCACTTCCTCATTTCGACGGAAGGTATTGATCGTCAGCCCCGCGGTCTGGGCCTGGTTATAAATTCGCTGCAGCAAATCGGGTATCTCTGCTGATTCGGGCAGCTTCTCCCGTGCCAGCTGGAGCTCCTGATTGAGGCTGTGGAGTTTTTCCTCCATCTCCACCTGCCGATCGGGAGCGTCTTCCAGTCGTGATTCCTGCTGCTGAAGCTGGGTGACCTCTTGCTCCAACTGAGCGATCTCGTCCGATTTCGGTCCGTGGACACCCATCAGATAGGCGATAAACAGACCGACCATGACCACGAATAGGCCCAGAAGCTTGTGGGTCAGAGGGACCGAGTTAAAGCGATCAATTAAGTCATTCATTGGCTGCATCCTGGGGCTGCTGGGGCCCGTTCAATCTCAGGAATCGTCGGCGCTGGCTCGATCATCGTTAAAACCGGTGTAGCTCAGCTCACCAAAGAGGTGGAATTGAACCAGGTCTTGGTCGTCACGGCTCTGGCGAGTGACGTAATCGAGCTCGACGTTATTGAAGTATACCGCCGTATTCATTCTGTGCAAAAATTCTGCCACGTCATCGGCATTGCCCGCATGACCGTCGAGAACGAAGCCGCTCTCATCTTCGGAAAAACGGTCGATCCACAGCCGACGGGTATCCCATTCCACGTTCCAGTCGCGGCGAAGCTGAGCCACTCGATCTTCTTGATCTCTCGGTGGGCTGAGCATGGCCTGCATTTCGTCGAGCATGCGCACCGGGCCGATTCGTCGTGCCTCCAGGTCACTCAAGACCTGTAACTGACTCTGATAGACCTGGGCCTGCTGTTGGAGCCTCTCTACGTCGGCCGCATCTTGCTCCAATTCACTGACGGTGACCCGCAATTCATTGACCCGCTCGCGCTGGTCCTCGAGCTGGTCATTGATGATGAAGAAGGCCGTGGCCAAAATGGCCACCTCCACGACGACCACCCCGGCAAAGAGCAATAATTGCACTCGCCCCTGGGAGCGCCGACGGGCCTGTTTGATTGGCAATAAGTTGACGCGAATCATCGTTCGTTAGTCCTCCGCAAGGCCAATCCGACGCTTATGCCGGCGATCGGCGACCAATTCTGGATGCGCTCCGGGGGAAACTGTCGTTCATCATAATCGATCTTTCGGAAGGGATTGATCACTTCCGTGGGCACCCCGCTGATGCGCTCGATAGTGCGCACCAGTGAAGGGATGGCCGCCGTGCCCCCGGTGACGGCGATCTTGTCGATCTCCTCTTCGGCAGCCGTGGCCGCATAGAAGTCCAGAGAGCGCTGGATCTCATGGGCCATATCTTCGGCCTTGTCCTGGATGATGCTCTCTACTTCCTGTGGGAGCACCTCGTCGGAGGCCATCCCGGGACCACCGCCCATCTTATAGAGCTCGGCTTCCTGGTAGGTGATATTGAGCTGGCGCTGAATCTCCTCGGTGATATCGCTGCCGCCCAGCGACAGATCGCGGGTGAACATGGTCACCCCGTCGGTGACCACGTTCATGGTCACCACCGTATTGCCCACATCGAGGAGGACCACCGTTTCACCGCGGTGGTAGCCGTAATTGACCTCGTACATATTCTGAATGGCGAAGGCGTCGACATCGACGACCAGCGGCTCTAAGCCAACGTCGTGGCAGACCGCCACATAATCGTTGATCATCTCCTTTTTGGCCGCCACCAGGGCCACGTCCATCTGGCCCTGCTCGGTCTTGGGTGCCACCACTTCAAAGCCGATGAACACATCCTGAATATCGAAGGGGATATGCTGCTCCGCCTCCCACTGGATGGACTCTTCGAGTTCTTCCTGGGTCATCAGGGGCAGGCGGATCTTTTTGACGATCACCGTATTTCCCGACACGCTGAGGGCGCAGTACTTTTGCTTGATCTTATTTCGCCCCAACATGGTGTTGACCGCGTCGGCCACCGCCGTGGAATTCATCAGCGCACCGTCGACGATCGTCTCCGGTGGCAGCTTGGCGTGATCAAACGCCTCGAGCCGAAGCCCCCCTTTGGTGCTTTTCAGGACGGTCATCTTAACGCCGCTCGACCCGATGTCGAGACCGACACAGTTCCGTCCCTTAGTCATCACCATCGCCATGTGACTTCTCCTTACTTAAAGCTCTGCTCGAAGTTTCTTCGCGGTCATCGTGCCACGGTCATAAAAAGAGTGTCAAGAATTCTGCCATTTTCGAGCTCCTGCATCCCGGAAATACGGTCAGGTTTCTCGTTGTTCGCTCTCGCCATCTGTGAATTATTGTACCCCAGATTGACGAGGGCGAAAGTTTTTTCCCAAAAAAGAACCAGAAAACCTAAAACCCTTTAAAAACCACCACTTGCCAACCCCCACCCCGTTTCGGGCAGAGCCCCCGGCAGAATGGAACCCGGGCAATAAACTCTCCCCTTTGATATCATTGTTACGAGAGTCAGGAATTTTTTTCGGAATCTCTGGTTTTCTCACTTATCAACCCTTTTGACCCGATCTCCTTTCAAATATATGGAGAGAAAAACACCTTTAAGGAGTTCTTGCTTGCAGTTCGCCGCGATTTCAATAGACTCCCTGCGAATTTAGCCCCTCTGAGCCATCTTTGGGCATTGGCCGCTGGATTCGACGCTTTACGGTGTCTAGTTTTCGCTGTATCAGAAAGCATCTAGTACCGATTGCATTCACGGTCGCGGTGGGTTTGACCGGCCACGACACACCTTCATACCACGGGTATTGTTATGGATCCCGAACTTCTCGAGGAATTTCGACAGCTTCTCTCAGACGAGAAAAAGCGACTCCTCAAAAAAGCGGCTCATACCATTCAGCACGAAATCGAGCTGTCCAAAGATGATATGGCCGACGAAGCCGACTTGGCCAGCGCCCTCACCGATCAGAACCTGAGCCTCCGTCTTCGCGGACGAGAGCGCTATCTCATGGAAAAGATCGACCTCGCCCTGGAGCGAATCGACGAGGGCGAATTCGGTGAGTGCGTGGTCTGTGGTGAAGACATCGCCGTCAAGCGCCTGCGCGCCCGGCCGGTGACCACCATGTGTATCGCCTGCAAGGAAGAACAGGAGCGGCGCGAGAAACTCTACTCCGATTGAGTTTAGCGCCGCCTCATGTAGCGACAACCCAACTTAACTGATCGAGCGCCATGGCCAAGCAATCCCTCTATCTATACGACGCTCATAACGCCGAGCAGCTCAGCCCCATCGAGCGCTCCGGCCTGGACGTCTTCTTCCCCCCCGAGATCGCCGGCTGGACCGACGTCCTCGACTGTCGCGAGGAGCCCTATACGGAGCAATCCATCGCCGAAAATTGCGCCTACGCTCTGCGGGTCCACAAAAAATATATCCTCGTCGGTGAGTCCCAGATCGCTCAGGAGACGCCTCAGCTCGACGAGGCGTAGAGTAAGGACAGCCTCACCCCTTCGGCGGCGGTCCTATTTCCCTTCTTTCCGCTGAGACGCTATACTTGCGCTTCCAGCACTAGCTACCGACGAGGAGCGATCATGGAAGTGCAGTGGAAAGAGCACACCCTCAGGGTCACCGGCAATTGGACGGCCCGCTGGCTCTTTTTGGCCCCCGAATATCAATTATGGCTCGACGACGAGCTTCTCGATAGCAGCGGCGGCCCCCGCCTTCACCCCGTGCTGGAGGCGATCTACGAAGACGAAGATGGCGATCGCCACCATATCGCCGCCGAGTTGGTCTCGATCGTTGGCTTCAAGCCTCGCTGTGATCTGTCCATTGAAGGGGATATTCTCGAATCGCAGAAGGTGCGCGTCGACAACTTTTTAAACCCCTTCCTCATGCTCGCCATCATCATCTCCACGGCGATCATGCTCTACGTCGGCCCCGACGTGGTCAGTGAATTCTTGCCGGTCTAAGGCCGATTGCGATCGCAGCCGGCACGTCGAAAGCGGTCGAGCAAAATAAGACTCCCTTCTCCCCCCCTTTAAAAGATCACCAGATTGTCGCGATGGATCGCCTCGTCGAGGACTTTGAATCCCAAGATGGATTCGATCTCTGCCGACTGGGCTCCGGCGATTGCCCGGAGATCTTCAGCTCCGTAGACGCTCAATCCACGGCCGAAGGTCTCGCCATCGGGAGTGACCAATTCGACGACGTCACCCTCGTCGAAATCGCCGCGCACCTCGACGATGCCCGAAGGCAACAAGCTGGCCCCGCTCTCCCGCAGCGCATGTAGCGCGCCCTTGTCACAGAATATCTCTCCCTGGGCGATCGCCCCCCCGCCGAGCCATAATTTGCGGCCCCCCAGGCCGGTCAACCGGCCCGGGTCGAAGACCGTGCCCACTGTCTCTCCAGTTGCCACCGCCTCCAACACGCCGGGCATCTTCCCGGGGGCGATGACGGTGGTCACACCGGCGCGGGCGGCGATTCGAGCGGCCCGAACTTTGGAGATCATGCCTCCCGTACCGACCTTGCTCATCGACGGCCCGGCCCACTGGTCGACACGGGGATCATCCACCCCGATCTGCTCGACCACCGCCCCGAATCGCCGCGTTCCGTCGGCCTTCTCAGACACCTCCTTGAGCCCCTCTACATCGGAGAGAAGCACCAGGGTCTGGGCGCCGACGAGCCCGGCCGTCATGGCGGCCAATTCGTCGTTGTCGCCGAAGCGAAGCTCCTCGGTGGCCACTGTATCGTTTTCGTTGATCACCGGCACAGCCCCGAAGTGGTGGAGCATTTCCAGTGTGCGTCGTGCGTTGAGGTATCGACCGCGATCGGAGAGATCGCCTCGGGAAAATAACACCTGGGCCACCATTCGCCCATAATGGCTAAATTCGGCCTCGTACATCTCCATCAACCGCGACTGACCAAGGGCCGCCAGGGCTTGAAGCTGGGGGATATCCCGGCCTCTCTCCCCCTCTAATCCCAGGCGCTGGCGCCCCATGGCCACCGCCCCTGACGACACGACGGTCACCGCCCATCCCCGCCGAAGCAATCCGTCGATCCCCTCCACCAGCGAGGCAAAAGCCGGCCTGTCGACACGGCCCTCCTCTTTTAGAAAGAGAGCGCTCCCAATCTTGATGACCACATGTTCGGTCCGCCCCAGGCGCTCTCGTAATTTCGATACCTTTTCCATCATTCCTCCACGGACTCTTCTGCGGACTCGACCAATCCTGCGTCTATCCAGGACTGGAGCAATTCAATCATTTCCGAGCGGCTGCGGTCACGCTCCAGATCGACGACTCGAGCCACCTGGGGCCGCAGGACTTCTTGCGGTGGCGAGCCCAGACATTCGCGCAGTACTACCGTCATCTCACCGCCCCGATCCAGGGCATAGACCCCTCTGAACTGGCGACACGGCGCTTCAACTCCGTCGATCTCGTCGACCACGCCGTCTAAGATCGCGCTCTGTTCGTCGGCACGAGCCATCAATAAGGGCCGCCAGCTATCGACGTGTGGCGCAATACCGGGGCCACATGATTTATTATCCGCTTCCAGTCCGGAGCTCATCTTGACCAATCCGGCAAAACGTCCCGAATACTCCTGGCGCCATCTGTCGCCTACACCGGCACCAAAATCATAGCGAGCCACCACGTCGGGCCCCAGCCACTCCCAGACCCCTTCGTTGTCGAAAAAAACCCTGAGCTGGCGCTGCCCATCGATATTCTCTCCTTCCGAATAAGCTATTTCCGCATCGATCATCGAGCGGCCATCGTCATCCTGACGCCATATACCGACTTCTTCCCATCGACGCTGCCATCCCTGCCTTCGGACGTCGATGGTCGCTTCAAAATGAAGGCTAAACGGTTCGTCCAACCGCCACCCGATCTGACAAGCCCCATCTCCCTGGCCCACCACCTGCGACGCCACCTCACGGGCTGTGCTCCCCACCTCCAACCCCACCAGGGTCCCCACCTTTCCCGGTCGTCCCGGATCGTCGCGCAGCCATAACTCGGCGGAGTCCAAGATGCGCTCCTCACAGCCGGAACACCCAAGCCCGGGCCCGACCAGGGCCATCAACCCAATCGCCCCCAACCATATGAATCGTCGAACCATATCGCCTGCGAGATTACGCCAGTCCGCCAGACCACGCCAGTCCGACGATCCACATAAAAAAACCAAAAACCCGAGGACATCTCCTGTCCTCGGGCTCTCGAGCGTCAATCTACTGACTGATTCCTCAAAGTTTTCATCCGTCGATGGCGGACCGAGCGGTGGCGAATGCCGCCATCCGCGACGGGAGCCATCGACGGATGGAAACTACTTAACTACAGCCGCTGGTGGAACCGCAGTTGGTGCATTTATAGCACGAACCGGATCGGACCATGATGCTGCCACAGGCCGAGCAGGGAGGCGCATCGGCCTGCAGGGTGAAGACGCTGCCGTTTTTGCCACGCGTGGCATCGAACAGCACCTGCCCTTCGGGGGCCGTGGCAAAACCGTTGCCGTTTTTGTCCTTCGTCGATTCCTCGTCGCCGCTGGTAGCAGGTGCTGCCTCGGCAACCTCCTGCTCTTCCGGGGCTTCCTCGTCGGACTTCAACTCCACTCGCTCACCCACGCCGGGCCGCCAGGGCTCCTCGCCGGTGCTCGACATATAGAGATTTCGCTCTTCCTCTCCAAGGAATTTATCGGCCAACCAGCGGAAGATATAATCGACCACCGACTTGGCGAAGCGAATTCGCGGGTTGTGAGTGATGCCACTGGGCTCGAATCGAGTGTGGCTGAATTTGTCGACCATCACATTGAGGGGCACTCCATATTGGAGGCCCAGCGAGATCGAGGTGGCAAAGGAGTCCATCAGACCGCTGACGACGGAGCCCTCTTTGCTCATGACGATGAAGATCTCCCCAGGTCGCCCGTCCTCGTACATCCCAACCGTGATATAGCCCTCATGGCCGGCGATGGAGAATTTGTGGGTGATCGACGGACGCTCGTCGGGAAGGCGCCGTCGGCGCTCGGCGTCACCCCAGTTGGCGACGTCTTCCGGACGGGGCGCCACGGCTTTGGTGGCCACAGACTCCACCTTGGTCCCTCCGTCGTCTTGCTTGGTCGACAGGGGCTGGGTGCGCTTGCAGCCGTCCCGGTAGATAGCGATAGCCTTGAGACCCAGCTTCCAGGCGTCCAAATACACGTCGGCGATATCCTGCCTGGTCGCCTCTTTCGGCATATTGACCGTCTTGGAGATGGCGCCCGACAAAAATGGCTGAGCGGCGGCCATCATCCGCACGTGGCCCATGGGGGCGATCGAGCGGGTGCCGTTGGATGGCTCAAAGGCGCAGTCAAAGACAGGCAGATGCTCATCTTTGATATGCGGCGCACCTTCGATGGTGTCGTTCTCCATCAGGTAGTCGATGATCGCCTTTCGCTCCTGCGCCTCGTAGCCCAATCGATCCAGGGCTTCCGGCACGGTCTGGTTGACGATCTTGAAATAACCGCCGCCGACGAGCTTTTTGTATTTGATGAGCGCAATATCGGGCTCGATCCCCGTCGTATCGCAGTCCATCATAAAGCCAATAGTTCCCGTCGGGGCCAGCACCGTGACCTGGCTGTTGCGATAGCCGTGGGCTTTACCAAGCTCCAGGGCTTCCTCCCAAGAGGTGCGGGCGGCGTCATAGACCTCCAGATCGGTGATCCCTTCCCACCAATCGGTGATCTTTTCGACCTGGTCGCCATGCTTTTTGATCACTTTCAGCATGGGCTCTTCGTTGACCGGATATCCCGAAAAGGGGCCGGTCGTCTCGGCGACAAGCGCCGATTGGCGGTAGGCTTCGCCGCACAGAACAGCGGTGATCGCCCCGGCGTAGGCCCGGCCTTCGTCGGAGTCGTAGGGAAGACCTCGGGCCATCAGCAGAGCCCCCAGGTTGGCGTAGCCCAATCCCAACGGTCGGAATGCATGGGAATTTCGCTCGATCTGCGGCGTGGGATAACCGGCGTTGTCCACCAGAATTTCCTGGGCCGTGATCGTCAGCTGTACTGCCTTTTTGAAGCTCTCCACGTCGAAATCGCCTTCTTCGTCGCGGTAGGTCAACAAATTGAGGCTCGCCAGGTTACACGCCGAATCGTCGAGGAACATATATTCCGAGCAGGGATTCGATCCGTAGATTCGATCCGTATTCGGGCAGGTATGCCACTCGTTGATCGTCGTGTCGTATTGCATGCCCGGGTCTCCACACAACCAGGCCGCATCGGCGATGTCGCCCATCAACTCCCGGGCTTTGAAGGTGTCGATTTCGCGCCCGTCGGTCACGGCGCGGGTGCTCCATTCACTATCGGCTTCCACAGCCTCCATAAAGGAGTCGGTCACCCGCACGGAGTGATTGGCGTTCTGGAAGAAGACCGAATCATAGGCCCCGCCGGGCACGTTGAACCCACCGTCATAGCCGGCATCGATGAGGGCCCAGGCCTTCTTTTCTTCATCCGCTTTGCTGTTGACGAATTCTCGGATGTCCGGGTGATCCGAATTGAGGATCACCATCTTGGCCGCCCGGCGAGTCTTACCTCCCGATTTGATGACCCCTGCAAAGGCGTCGTAGCCCTTCATGAAGCTCACGGGCCCGCTGGCCGTGCCGCCGCCCTGCAGCTTCTCCTTGCTGGAGCGAATCGTCGACAGGTTTGAGCCCGTGCCGCTTCCCCACTTAAAGAGCATCCCTTCCGTCTTGGCCAACTCCAGGATGGACTCCATCTCGTCCTGAACGGAGTTGATAAAGCATGCCGAGGCTTGGGGCTGCTCTTCGACGCCCACGTTGAACCACACCGGGCTGTTGAACGCCATCTTCTGATGGAGCACCAGGTAGGTCAGCTCGTGACGAAAGATCTCGCCTGCCTCTTCACTGGCGAAATAACCCTGCTCCAACCCCCAGTCGGTGATCGTATCGGCCACCCGGCTGATGAGCTGCTTGATGCTCGTCTCACGTTCGGGACTGCCCAATTTGCCTCGAAAATACTTCGAGACCACCACATTGGTCGCCATCTGCGACCAATGGGCCGGCACTTCCACGTCTTTTTGCTCGAATACGACCTCTCCCGTTTCTTTTCCAATCGTCGCCGTACGCGTCTCCCAGTCTACCTCCTCAAACGGGTGAATACCTTCCGTGGTGAAATACCTCTCAAATTCAAGCCCCTTCTCTGACGGTTTGAACGTGCGCAGCGGTTTGGTCTTCTTCGGTTTCGTGCCGCCACTCTCTGTCAGCGAAGTTTCGATCGACGTCGTCATCCTTGGCTCTCCGGTCAACTAAATGTTCAGATTATTTTCGAAATCACATCCAATCCCAGGCCGCAAATCTCCCTGTACAGGCGGTGCCCGTTATTTCTTTTTCCGCCTCCCCTCACGGGGTTTGCGCTGGAAGGTCAAGCATATATTCACCAGACGATCTGTCAACTCCTCCTCCCCATCATCTAGTGCCCACAGACCGACCCAAGCACTACATATTGTGGTTCCCTAAAATAACTACGGACAGGGGACCGCAAAAATTTCAGGCCCTTATGGCTCACCCTTGAAGCGATTTCTAGAAGCTTTGACGGGGAAAAAAAATTTTTTCGTCTCCCCCCCAAATCGTATTCTTGAATCGTCGAAATGGACCGTTTGTGTCACCAATATGTCGAACCACCCTTGCAGTGTGCGCCGCTTCGGGGTTCACTGGTCAAGAGATCGCTTTTATCGATCGATTCGGGAGTCTTTAGATGCGTCACATCGTTGTTCTCGGTTGCGGCTTTGCCGGCTACCACGCTGCACAAAAGCTCGAAAAGAGCCTCGCCGGCCGGCGCCGGGTGCAGTTGACCGTAGTCAGTCGACGGGCCCATTTTACGTTCTCCCCACTTTTACCGGCAGTGGCCACGGGCCAGCTAGACCCCGATCAAGTCACCACTCCCGTCAGTGATGCCTTTGGGGCACGCACCCAGGTCGTCATCGACGATATTGAGGCCATCGATCTGGAAGCTCGTCACCTGGTGGGCTCCGGCGAGCCAATCCCTTTTGATTATTTGCTCATCGCTACCGGCGGCCGCCGACGAACTGATGTCTTCGACGGTGCCGCCCAATTGCGGGGCCCCGACAATCTGGGCGACGCCGTGACCATCGGTGACGAACTCAAAGAGGCCTTTTCATCGCACAATCCCCCGCGGCGCTTCGCCGTCATCGGCGCCAGCAGTACGGGCGTGGAATGGGCTGCCGAATTGGCCGCCGCCCTGGCCGATGACGTGGCCCGCCAGGGAGGAGCCCAACCGACGGTCGATCTCTATGAGGCCGGCGATCGGATCTTGCCCGACCACTCCCACCGCATTTCCCTTCGCGCCGCTCAACACCTCGAGTACCTGGGCGTGGCCACCCATCTAAAAAGTCCGGTCATTGAAGCCAGGGCCACTTCCTTAACCCCTGCCGACGGAAGTCCCCGCGACTTTGACGCCGTCTATCACTGCGCCGGCCGCCGAGGCCTCACGACCTGGATCGACTCCCCCCTTCCCACCGACGACCTGGGGCGAATTCGCATCACCGATCGCCTCGAGGTTGAGGAGGCCACCGGGATCTTTGCCGCCGGCGACGCAGCCGCGCCCCTGCCCGACTCTCCATCGACCTCTAACCCCCAGGTGGCCGTCCAGCAGGGACGTTGGGCTGCGCGCAACCTGCTGGCCCATATGACGGGGCGCACCAAAAAGCCCTTCCAATACGATGATCGCGGTGATTTCGTCACCCTGGGCCGCGGCCAGGCTCTGCTCGACCTTCGGGGCATCGTCCTCGAGGGCAAAGCGGCATGGCTGGCCTACCGGCTTTACTATACGTCGCTGATGCCGCGGCCTATCCAAAAGGCCCGGCTCCTCGTTGATTCCATCGCCAGCCGTCTGAGCAGCGAGTCTACGCCGCCTCGGGCGCTGCCCGACGACGGAACTGACAGTAAATAAAAAACGCCGCGATTTTTAGCCGCGGCGCTCTCTATTCTTCAGCTCCATACTTCGGAGATTGCTCTGTGAGTTCAGCGCATCCGCTCTAGCTCACGCTGCAAATCGTCCATCTCATCATCCTCCTCTTCCGGCTCGGGCTCGGGCTCGGGCTCGGGTTCCGGCTCCGGCTCCGGTTCGGGTTCCGGCTCCGGCTCCGGCTCCGGTTCGGGTTCCGGCTCCGGCTCCGGCTCCGGTTCGGGCTCCGGCGCAGGCGTGGGCGCAGGCTCTGGTTCCGGCGCCGGGGTCGGCTCCGGCGCGGGGGTCGGGGTCGGGGTCGGGGTCGGTCGCGGCGAGGGCTCGGGCTCCTCCTCCACCACCGGCTCATCATCCTCTTCGGCTGCTGCGACCTCGTCGGTGGGCTCCTCCTCGTCGGGAGCCTCCCCTTCTTCTTCGCCAACCACTTCTTCTTCGTCGACAGCCGCCAGATCTTCTTCCTCTTCCAGGACCGGATCTGGGTCGGGCTCTGGTTCATCAGCCACCACTGGCTCGTCGGGAGCCACTGGCTCGGGGTCCACTGCTGCCGGCGGATCGGCCGGGTCGTCGCCCTCGCCGCCGGGGCCGACGGTGACAAACCAGGCGGCACCACCAATGGCACCGAGAACAATGAGCAATCCGATCACTTTACCAATACCACCGCCCTGACTTCCCGCCGCGGCCGGTTCTTCCGAATCACTGCCCTCTTTTCGGGGCTCGGCCTCCGGGGTGGGCTCCAGCCCTACGGGAGCCCCGATCTGATCGTCGATCTCTTCATCTTCGAAGAGCGAATCTGCATCGAGGCCCGATGATTCTTCATCTTCTTCGAGTTCATCGTCGAAGAGATCTTCCTCTTCGTCGCCCTCTTCTTCGCCTTCTTCTTCGTCGGCGAAAAGATCGTCGTCCTCTTCTTCGCCTTCTTCTTCGTCGGCGAAGAGATCTTCCTCTTCTTCGCCTTCGGCTTCAGCGGCCGGAGCCTCCTCGTCGACTTCCGGCTCCGAGGGCTCATCGGCGAAGAGATCCTCCTCTTCTTCCGGCTCCGCCTCCGTAGGCGGCTCGGCGGTGGCCACGGCCACATCTTGCTCTTCTTCGACCGCTGCTGCCGCCTCTACCTCTTCTGGTGGCGAAGCAGTTTCGGTCTCCTCCTCATCACCGGCGGCCCCGAAAAGCGGGGTGCCGTCATGAGGACAGACATCGATGGACTGGTCGAAGTTTCGTCCGCATGTCGTACAAAAACGCATATGAGCTGGCCTCCTGGTGACTGGAATCGCCGAGGCGGTTCCTTACGGCGTATACGCCCGTCTTTCCGCTGGCATGGCGAAGCTACCATAACCCATAAGTGAGAGCCGGACAACTTCTCCCACAGGGACAAAAAAAACCCGTCTTTCAACGCCCCTACAATAGGCCAGAGATGGCGAGGCCGCAGAGCCAATAAAAACTCCACGGCCTCGCCATCTCTGGGTCCAAAAATCGATCAGTCGATGCGGTAACGCACGCGATAATCGGTCTGGTGAATCTGACCGCTCATATTGCCCTCGGCGCCGCGCTCGCTGAGTCGACCCGAAATCTCGATCGTATTTCCTCGGCGATCACCGCTGGCCTGGATAGCGCCGTTTTCGGAGACCTCACCGCTGAAATTGATGAGAAAGTCACGGCCTTCTCGAGAACCGGTGAACTGACCGCTCACGTTGAAGTCTCGGCTGACGGTCATTTCAAGGCTGCCGCCCTCGATATTTCCACCGCTGACGTCACCGCGCAGAGTTCCCGTGCGAGCTGGCTCCGGCGGCGGCTGGGGGGCTCGGCGGGCCGTTTCCTGACCAGCCTCTTCGCCTGCTTCTTCTTCGTCGGCTTCCTCACCCTCTGCGGCCTCCACCTCGCCGGCACCTTCTTCGGCGAAGCTGCGAGCCGTCTCCTCGTCACAGCCCTCCATGCGGGCTTCAACCTCTTCCTCCACCGCTTCGTTGCCCAGGTAGAATTCCCGCGCTTCCGTGAAGGTCTCCTCGCTCAGGCCGTAACGGGCGAAGATTTCGGTCTGGATCGCCTCCGCTTCTTCCTCGTCTTCGATTTCTTGCTCTACGCAGTTGGTCTCAAAGAGAGCGAGGGCAAACATATCCTCTTCGATGAGGACTGCTTCTTCCTCTTCCTCTTCCTCTTCTTCGACCTCTTCTTCCTCTTCCTCTTCTTCGACTTCTTCTTCCTCTTCGACCGCTTCCTCTTCTTCCTCGGGCGGATCGCAAGCGGTGACGGTCAGGCCGGCACTGGCCAAAAGCAAAATGAGCAACTGTGAGCAACGCTTCATGGAACTCTCCTTCATCTGGAAATACGAAATGGTTGAAGGTCCAAACAACCTTACTTTGAAGCGGCACATCGACCTGCCGCAGAACCGAAAATATTATGCGTACTCTCCATGCCGCATGGTACGCGCCCCGTTTTGGTGATGTCAATCATGGGAAAAGTAACGGATCGCAACCCTCGCCCCCCCCCTCGTAGTGGAGTTGGAGCCACTCTCAAGTATCACAATTAAAGTGCTCGGCCCAGACCTCGGGCAGGGGACGGGGCCGCCCCCTGGCGTCGATGCACACGGCCACTACCTCAGCACGTGCCAGTCGTTTATCGTCACGACGGCGCAACAAGTCCTGACCGAAGGTCACGCTGCTCGTGCCCACCTTCTCGACCCACAATCGCACCTGCAACTCGTCGAAAAGCCGAGCCGACGCCTCGTATTCGATGGTCAATTTACGCACCACCACCCCTACGCCGTCGTTTCCCTGCCAATTATCGCCAAGTTCTCGAAGCGCCATCCACCGACAGTGCTCGAAATACTGCGCGTAGACGGCATGATTGACGTGATTGAAGGCGTCGAGCTCATAGCCTCGCACCATCAAGGGAAGTTCAAAGGGATCTTGTCGGTTCATATCGAGTAACCTCGGTGGCCCGGATATTGACGTCAGGACCTGTTACTTCCACGATGGTCGGACGTCAATCGGATTCACCGCCCGGTGAACGCAAGAAATGCATCCAGAAAGAAACCGACATACCTATCTGTAGAGTAATCTTCATGACGAAAAGACCACAGCCCAAATGCCCGATCTGCGAAAAGCCCGTGGGCCTTCGCCCCGAAAACCAGTCGTTCCCCTTCTGTTCGGTGCGATGCAAGCAACAGGATCTTGGCAAATGGCTGGGCGGCGACTATTCCGTCGCCGGCCGTCCGGCCAGCCCCCACGAGATCGCCGACGAGCTTCGCCGCGGCGGTGGGGACAACTGATCAATCATCGTCATCGGCTTGTTCCTGCAACTGCCCCTCTACGAGGTCGACCAATTCGTCGTAGGGCCGGGCGCCGCCGATCTGCATTTCATTGAGGAAAAATGTGGGGGTGCCGCGGATTCCCAGCTGCTGGCCGGCGGTTATATCCTGCTCAACCCG
>SLJM01000346.1 GCA_007135085.1 Myxococcales bacterium | reverse complement strand
GGTCTCCGCTGGCTAGAATGCTCATTGCCTGCTGGGCGTCCGTGGGACGGGGGTCGAATTGGTTGGCGCTCTGATCGCTGATCTGCCCCATCCCCTCGGCAATGCCCGGCCCCTCGAAGCCGCCGTAGGCGGCGCCGAGGCTCAAGACGTAGAGGGCGTCGAAGGCGTTGGCCGAAAATTGGAAGTCGTCCGGGAACTCGCCATATCGGGCATTATAGGCAATACGGAATTGCGTATAGGGCGCGTAGTCCACAGCGCCCACATTCTGCGGCGCCGTGCCCCAGACGCGGCCTCGAAGCGACGGCGGCGCCTGGCCGGCGCGCTCCGAATTTCGAGCGGCGTCGGCGAAGACGAAGATCGGAGGGTTTTCGAAATAACCATCGAGGTATTCCGCCAAAAGCCAGGCCTCGGACGAGCCGATGATGGTGATCACGTCGGGGCCGTAGCCGTTTTCGTCGAGGAGGACGGGGATTACCTCGGCGGCGGCGGCGACATAGTCGCTGTCGTAGTCGCGAATGGTCACCCGATCGCCGCCGGCAGAATACTCCGAGTCCAGTTGCTGGAACAGCGCCTCTCGAAGTCCCTCGGCATAGGGATCTTCCTGGCGGCTCATGACAGCCAGTGATGGAAGGGCGGGATAATCGGGATCGTCGGCGTCAAAACGGGGGCGTTCATCGAGAAGATAATCCACCAATTGGCCCAGCGCCGCCCCTTGAATGGTATCGCTGGCCACAGTGCGCCAGACCAGGCCGTTGTCATTTAGAAAGGTGATCGCCGCCGCCGTGGCCGAGGGGCTGATCAGGACCATCTCGGCGTCCACCGTGACTTGATTGGCCACCTCGATAGTCTGGTTGGAGTAGTCGGGACCGATGACGGCCTGAATACCCACGTCGGCCAGATGTTGGGCCCCCTCTCGTGCCAGATCGTCTCGCCCCTCGGTGTCACAGGCGACCAGGGCGATCGGGTGTCCTTGCACGCCGCTGACGGAGTTGAGCTGTGAGCGGGCCAGGTCGATCGCTTTGTAGAGGGGCTCACCGAAGCCGGCTTCTGGACCGGTCAGCGGCAAGAGGACGCCGATGACAAAGGCGTTCGAATCGTTGACGTCACCGGAGGCCACCGTACAGGGCCCGCCGAGCAGGTCGCTTGGCTCCTGGCAGGTGCCCAGCTCGTTGCAGGTCATATCGCCAGGGCAGTCGTCGTCGTCCTCACAGCTCTGAGGCTCATCGGGGGCCACACATTGGCCGTCTTCGCATCGCCAGTCCTCGCCGTCACAGTCGGAGTCATCCGCACATTCCGGAGCGCCCTCGTCCTTGTCCTGACACAGACCTTCGGCAGAGCAGATCAATCCCTGGCCGAACTCCTCGCAATCGTCGTCGGTCTCGCATTCCTCGAGGGATAACATCAGGCTGCAGGCGCCGATCAATACGACAAGCCCCACCAGGAAAGTGGAGAATAGTAGGGGGCGACCGGTTGTCATCTTCAATACCTCATGAGGAGATCGGCGTCGTATGTCATTGGTCACGAGCAGGGTTCAAGGCTATGCGTATTTTTACAGCATTGGTCGGCGATCGCAACGCGCGCAGCGCGCTTTGCGCGCGGGATGGAGGGCCCTTCGGGCCCGGGGTGGAGCGCCTGGACTGCGGCGCGGGGAAACGGCGCGCTGAGAATCTGGGGGAGCCATCCAAAGCTCAGTTGATGATCACCGCTCTTGTCGCGGAAACGCTAGTCCCAGTAGATGTCGGTCGGTCTCGGTGAGCACCACCTGCCAGCGGCTTGGATCGTCGTCGGGTAATGCTGACAGATTCGGTGTGCCGTCAGCCTCGAAGCGATAGACAACTTGCTTAAGGCCAGCGCCGATGCCGCGACCGTCTGCTTTCATCCAGGCTTCTTTGAGGACCCATAATTCGAGAAACCGACGGCTCCGCCCTTTGTCGTCGAGTGCTGTGAGAGCTTTCTTTTCAGATTCGTTGAAAAATTGACGGGCCACCAGACCGTGGTCGACCTGCCGATCGACGGGCTCGATATCCACACCGACTCGTCCTCCCCGACGCGTCGCCAGAACGACCATCTTTGACGAATGTGCAATATTGAAATCGATTCCTCTCAACTTCTCAGTTGGATTTTCCAGATAAGGTCGCCCCTGCCCTTCCTGTTCAAAACGCCAATATTCAGGTGATTTTCCACCCAACTCCGTCAACGCAGTCCGAACTAACTTGCGAGTGATGAGATAACACTGCCGTGAGGGCTCATGGCGAAAACGATCGCAGCGCTCCCGCTCCTCGGGGCTCATCATTGCCCGAACCGTCACTTCCTCTCCGGCCGTCAACGCTCCCACCTTCGCAAACCGCAGCGTCACGCCCTCAATATCTCTATTTTTAGAATCGTCCATATCACTTCAACAATCCTACCTGAACGGTTACCTTCCCCGCCACAGTCAGCGCGTCGTTTCCCCGCGCCGCAGTCCAGGCGCTCCACCCCGGGCGCGCAAGCGCCCTCCACCCCGCGCCGCAGTCCAGGCGCTCCATCCCGGGCGCGCAAGCGCCCTATGCCGGGGGGCGGGCAAAGCGCAGGGCCCGTTCGTATCGCACGTAGGCCTGGGCGGCGGCCAGGCGGGTGGCCTGGACGTCGTCGGGGTGGACGGTGAGAAAGTCGACGTCGATGGACTCGAAAAATCGAATCGATCTGGGATCGGCGCCGTGGGCGGCATCGACGCCGACGATGAGGTCGGGATTGGCGTGACGGCCGCGAGAGATCGTCATGCGCAATAATTCACCAACGCCGGGTCGGTCCAGAGATTGAAAGGGATCGTGGGCCACCAACCGGTCAGCAAGATAGGTCGTCATAAAGCGGGGCGAATTCTCGGGGGTCATCCCCCAGGTCAGGGCGGTCAGATCGCCGGTGGCGACCAACAGATAATCCACTTCTTTGGCGATCTCGTCGGCCATCATGGCGGCCCGAGGCAGATGAATGCTCGCGCCCACGTCGATGCGCAGCCGCTCCCGGGTGCCGTGGAGATGGCGGCCCACCGTCTCCTGCACCTCACCGACCAGCCGCGACAGCTCACCGGGGTCGGCGATGCGGGGCAGAAGCAGCCCCACCAGGGGGGTGATTCCTTCGTCGACGACGGCGCGGGTCGCCTCGACGACGGCCTGAATCTGCATGGCGTAGAGCGAGGGCTGAACGATGGCCAGGCGGCTTCCCCGCAGGCCGAGCAGGGGGTGGGATTCGCGCAGGGCATGGATCTGACGAATCAGGGCGTCTGGATCGAGATCGAGGGTGGAGGCCGTCAGTTCTCTGGAGGCCTGAGATTGAGGGAGAAATTCCTGCAGGGGGGCGTCCATCAGGGCAAAGGAGACCGGCAGGCCTCGGGCGGCCCGCAAAATTTGCACCGCGTCGTGACGTTGCCGTTGAAGGAGTTGACCCATGGCCTGATCGACGCTTTCTTCGTCGGCAGATAACAGAACCTGGCGCATGGCCATGGTCTGTTGGTCATCGTTCAACAGGAGGCGATCGAGGTGGGCCATGCCCACACCGTCGACGCTCAGATCCATCTGGCGCCCGACCTGGTCCATAGAGGTGATGTCCAGGCGAATATCCATGCGCCGGTGGCGATCGACGAAGTCGAAGAATTGGGCATAGCGCTCGTCGCCGTGGGTGCGGTCGGTGATCAGGGGGCGGCTGCCCTCGTAGACGCGGCCTGTGGAGCCGTCGACGGTGAGCATGGCGCCGCGGGCGAAGAAATGATCGCCGACGTAGATGCCCGAGGCGTCCTCGGCGAGGTGCACCTGTCGGGCGCCGGAGACGCAGGGCAGGCTTATCTCGCGGGCCACCTCGGCGGCGTGGGCGGTCAGGCCGCCCTCGGTGGTGACCAGGGCGTCGGCGGCCTCAATGCCTTCCACATCGTCGGCACTGGTCATCCGCCGAAGGAGGACTACCGGCTCGCCGCGCCGGGCCATGGACACCGCTTCGGCCACCCCGATGACCAACCGGCCCGTGGCCGCCCCCGGGGAGGAGGCGATGCCCTCAAAAAGAGGCTCCTCGTCGTCGAGGGCGGGATCGATTCGCGGGGTGGACAATTCAGGCACGTGGTGAATCGGGTCCACCTTCAGGACCGCCTCTTCATCGTCGATCAATTCCTCGTCGAGCATATCGAGGGTGACCTTGACGGCGGCCGGGCCGGTGCGGGTGGCTCGGCGGGACTGCAATAACCAGAGGCGGCCCGATTCGATGGTGAATTCGATCTCCTGCATCTCCCGATAATGGGATTCCAATTGGCGGGCCGCCGCTTTTAATTG
>SLJM01000328.1 GCA_007135085.1 Myxococcales bacterium | reverse complement strand
CTCTGTTCCTTCAGGGAATCCTCAAGCCCCCGCCGGAGTTGGAGCTATGCCGGCGGTGGGCTGTAGAGAGAGCGATGAAGGCCGGCGGAGTTTTCGGAAGAGCGAATTTTCCCAAGATCGATCCGGGATAGTATAAATGCCCATTTGTGGCGAGAAGTTCCCGGGATGAGAGACGATGGCTTACGAGAGTTTTGTCGGTCAACGATATCTGATGGCCAAGCGGCGAAGCCGTGTATTGTCCATCATCACCCTCATCGCCGTGGGCGGCGTGGGGCTGGGCGTGACGGCCTTGATCGTCGTGCTCAGCGTCATGGGCGGATTTACGGAAGATCTGACCAGCAAGATTTTGGGGGCCCGGGCTCATATCGTCATTCAGGATCCCGGCGGCGACCCCCTGATGGACGCCGCAGCCCTGGCCGATGAGGCCGCCACCTTCGAGGGGGTCGAGGGGGCGTCGCCCTTTATCGAGAGCGAAGTGATGGTGTCGTCGCCCACCAACCTCAGCGGCGTCATCTTGCGCGGCGTCGACGTCGATCGCGTGCGCGACGTGAGCATGTTGTTGCGGGAATTAGAGGAGGGAGAGCTCGATTTTCTGCGCGATGACAGCCAGATGATGGAGGAGGTCCAGGAGCGTCGCGTCAGCGAAGCCGAGGACCTGCTCGACCATCTATCGGGCGCGGGAGACGATGATCTGGAGTCCGTCGGCGACATACAAGAAAGGGAGGCCGAAGAAGACCCTCAGGAGCTGTTTCCGGCCCCCGAAGAGGGAGGGCTGCCGCCCCTTCCAGATTTTGACGACGAAGACCAGGCCGACCCGGCCGATCAAGGCGAAGAGAGTGACGATGGATTCGGGGCGATGCCGTCGTTATTCGACGACGGCGACGATCCCTTCGATCTGCCCGAGCTGCCCAGTCTCGATGATGAAGACGACGAGATGCCGCCCATCTTCGACACCGGCGGGTCAGCGCAGGTAGAGGGACGCAGCCTGCCGGGGATCGTCATCGGCACCGAACTCGCTACCTCGCTGCGGGTGCGCCTGGGAGATGAGATCAACGTGGTCACCCCACAGGGCGATATGGGCCCCACCGGGCCGATTCCTCGCAGCCGTCCATTTCGAGTGGTGGGGATTTTCTACAGCGGCATGTACGAATACGACGCCAACCACGCCTATACGGCGTTGTCTGATGCCACCCGGCTTTTCGACGTGGCGGGCCCGACGGGCGTCGAACTTCGCGCCCATGACGTGGAGGCCTCGGTGAGTATTGCCGAGGCGCTGCGAGAGGCCTTCAGCCCAGAGTTGGAGGTGCTGGATTGGCAAGAACTCAACAGCAGTCTCTTCTTTGCGCTGCGCTTAGAGCGGATCGCCATGTTCGTGATCCTCACCTTTATCATCCTGGTGGCCAGCTTCAGCATCGTCGCCATGTTGATCATGATCGTCATCGAAAAGGCGCGAGAAATCGCCATCTTGAAGTCCATGGGGGCCAGCAACGGCGGAATCATGCGGATCTTCATCTACCAGGGGCTGGTCATCGGTACGTCGGGGGCCCTCCTTGGATTGGGGGCCGGGCTGGGCATCTGCTACGTATTGGCCACGGTGGGGCTGCCCTTGGATCCGGACGTCTATTATATCACCACCGTGCCCGTCGATATTAATCCAGTGGAGGTGACCGCCGTGGTCATCTGCGCGGTGGCCATCAGTTTCCTGGCCACACTTTATCCATCTTATCAGGCGGCACGCCTCAATCCCGTCGAAGGGTTGCGCAATGACTGATTTCACTACAGAGACGCCGCTTATCGATATGCGGGGGATCTTCAAGCGCTTCGATCATCGCGGGGACCGAGTATCGGTGCTGCGCAATCTCGATTTTCGGATCTTTCCCGGCGATCAAGTGGCCATCATGGGCCCCAGCGGAGCGGGCAAGAGCACGCTGCTGCAATTGATGGGCACTCTCGATGCGCCCACGCAGGGCAAGATGCTCTTCGACGGGGAGGATATCTTTGCTCGTTCGTCGGCCGGGCTGGCCCGGTTTCGCAATGATCAGATCGGCTTTGTCTTTCAATTTCATCACCTCTTGCCGGAGTTTACGGCCCTCGAGAACGTGATGATGCCCGGGCTGATCGGTCGGATGAACCGCGCCGAGGCATCCAAGAGAGCAGAGAAGTTGCTAGGTGACGTCGGCCTTGGTCACCGACTCAATCATCAACCGGGTGAGCTGTCCGGCGGGGAGCAACAACGGGTCGCCGTGGCGCGGGCGTTATTCAAGAAACCACGGCTGTTGCTGGCCGACGAGCCCACGGGGAACCTTGACCTCAGGACCGGCGCTGGGATACATGCCATCCTGCGCGAACTGAACGAAACCACGGGTGTGACCATCGTCGTTGTCACCCACGATCCGCGCCTGGCACAGACGATGCCGCTTCGGGTGCTCGTAGACGACGGGCAATTGATTCCCCAGACACCGGGGGACCCGCGCTTGCGAGGTAGGATTCCCGAGGAATTGATGGAATGTGAACCTCGACAGGCCGGCCAACGCAGGCTCGTGGAGGCCGTCGAAGATCAAGTCGCTGCCGAGCAGCGAGCGGTCAACGAATAGTCGCTGTCGCCAGCCGCACCAGGAGTCGTCGCAGGAAGGCAAGTGATTCGAGAATTTAGTGCAGGTAATAGTGAGTGGTCGCGCCAGAGGCAGATCGGCGCGTCGGTGGGATTGTTGGTGCTTGTGGCGGCCCTTGTGCTCGCCATGCCTACGCTGGCTCAGGCTCAGCAGCCCGGTGGCGAGGCGCCACAACTGACGCCGCCGACCATGGAGCAGCCCCAGGCGGTGCCCGCCCAGCCCCCGGAACCACCGGAGCTGGACGAGGGTGAGTTGGTGGGCCGCACCATCGTCGACGTCGAGGTGCGTGGCAATCGCCGCGTCGAGGCGGATACGATCATCGATCGCATTCAATTGGGGCCGGGAGACACCCTGGATCGGGAGCGCGTGAGCGACGACATCCACCGGGTCTACGATCTCGGTTTTTTCGAAGATATTCGCGTCGAAGCCCAGCGTGTCAGCGCCGATGAGGTCTCCCTCACCTTCATCGTCGAGGAAAAGCCGGCGGTGGACCGCATCGAATACGTGGGCGCCGACTCGATCGACACCGACGATATCGCCGAAGTGGTCACGGTTCAGCGCTTTTCAATCCTCGATATGGGACGGGTCAATGCCAGCGCCGAGGCGATCCGAAATCTCTATCATGAGGAAGGTTATTTTCTGGCTGACGTCGACTTCGAGGTCACCACCCGCGAAGATCGGCCCGACCTGGCGGTGGTCACCTTCATTATCCAGGAGTTTGCCCAGGTTCAGGTCAAGCGGGTAACCCTGCTGGGGAATGAGGCGCTGCCCGACGAGGAATTGCAGCGAGTGATGGCTACTCGAGAGGGCAACTTGCTGTCCTTTTTTACGGAGATGGGCACCTTCAAGGAAGATGATTTCGAAGAGGATCTCCAGCGGCTGACGGCTTATTATTACGACCAGGGCTACGTGCAGGTGCAGGTCCAGATGCCGACGATTCGGCTCTCCGACGACAAGCGCCACCTCTACGTGACCATTCGCATCGACGAGGGGCCGCGCCATAGCCGTGGCGAGGTGGACGTGCAGGGCGATTTACTCGCCGATCGCGAAGAGCTCATGGCGATGCTGCGCCTGCCCGACGAGGAATATTTCCGCTATGGGGCGCTGCAAGAAGATATGATGCGCCTGTCTCGTTTTTATCAGGACGCCGGTTACGCCAACGTGCAGGTCAACCCCCTGACGCGGATCGATCCGGCGATCAACGAAGTGGACGTGGCCTTCGATATTCGTCAGGGCGAGCAGGTGCGCATCGGGCGCATCGAGATCCGGGGCAATACGACGACCCGTGACCTGGTGATTCGGCGGCAGTTGGCCATCGAAGAGGGCGACCTCTACTCGGCCTCCGACATCGAGCGATCGCGAGCGCGGGTGGAGCGGCTTGGCTTTTTCGAAGAGGTCAATATCACCTCTCAGCGCACGGCCTCTCCAGATACGGTGGATCTGCAGGTGCAGGTTGGCGAGCGGCCCACCGGGACCTTTCAGCTCGGCGCCGGCCTGTCCAGTCAGGAGAGCTTCATCTTCCAGGGCCAGGTCTCTCAGGAGAACCTCTTCGGCCGCGGCCAGGCTCTGCAGTTGAGCGTGCAGCACTCGGCGATTCGAACCCTGTTCAATCTGCGGTTTTCCGAGCCCTGGCTTCTGGGAACGCGGTGGCAATTTGCCACCGATCTATACAACTTCGATTTTCTCTATCAGGACTT
>SLJM01000210.1 GCA_007135085.1 Myxococcales bacterium | reverse complement strand
GGGCTCAGCCGGCGGCGACTGTGCTTACCCGAGATGAGGAGCGAGTCTCCACCCTTTCGGCAGAGATCATCGGCCACGCCGGCAACGCCTTCGATCCCCTCCTGGAAAAACACCTCTTCACCCGGGTCATCGTCGATCTGACCCGCCAGGGAAAGACCTATCAATATTGCGGATACCTGGCCGACTATACCTCGGAGTTTCTCGAAATCATCGACGCGCAGGTCAACGAAGAGGCCATCAAATTCGGCCCTGAACCCTATCGGGTAGGCGATATCCCCGTCGACGGGTTGGAGATCCGCTACGACGACAACGAGTTGGTGGTGGAAAATAAATCGGGGGCGATGATCTTGCTCCACGAGTTGCGCCACGACGGTGAGACGTTGATCATCGGCGCGGTCATCCCCGACGGCTTCGTCGCCGCCCTTCGACCGGGCATCGAGTTAGACACCAAACAGCTAGACATCGTCGTCTCCACTGCCCACCGAGTCGACATCCTGGTCCCCCGCTCCCACGCCCTGGTGCGCCACGGCGTAGCAGGCCTGGACCTGGCCGATATCGCATCCTGAGCTTCAAATGACAGGCGCCCTGACGGCGCTCACCACGAACCGGTGGACTCCATCGACGCCCAGGGCTCTGTTGGCTCTAAGGCTTCGCCCTTCTGGAGGAGCTCGATGGAGATATCGTCCGGGGATTTCACAAAGGCCATTCGCCCGTCTCGGGGTGGGCGGTTGATGGTCACCCCTCCGTCCTGAAGGCGCTGGCAGGTCTCGTAGATATCGTCGACGGCGAAGGCCAGGTGTCCGAAATTGCGGGCGTCGCCATAGGAGTCGGGGACGTCCCAATTATAGGTCAATTCCACGGTCTCTTTATCGTCGCCCGGGGCTCCCAAAAAGATCAGCGTATAGCGGCCGGACTCCACCTCTTTTCGCCGCACCTCCTCCAGGCCGAGCAATTCACAATAAAAGTGAAGGGATTCCTCGATATCGCGAATTCGAACCATGCTGTGCAAGAAATTCACTCTTCTTCCTCCAATGATTGGGTTCATCCATTTGGCGGCGAGCAATCTAAGCGGGCTTTGCGCCAATTCAACCGAGCATTTTTTTCCATCGCTTTACATATTTGCTCACTCGCCCCTTGATGAATCGACCGTAGATCAGTCTGAGGCTGACCAGAAAGACGGAGATTCCCGTGAGGGCAAAGGCATGAGCGATGACAAACTCCCTGGCGATCTCGATATATTCGAGCAGCGCCTCGCCGACGAAATAGGCGGCGGTCACCCAGATGGCCTGGGCCGGGGCTACCAGCAGATGGAAGGTGCGCTGACGCACTCCGGCCACACCGACGACGGTGCCCATGATGGGGCCGGGCACGGCGAAGACGGCCAGCACCGAGGTGCGACGCACAAATCCCAATAATTTTTCGGCGAGCACCGGCGGGAAAGGCACCCGTTTGAGTAACCACTCCAGGGCCCGCGCCCCCAGGGAACGTCCGAAATGAAATCCCACCAACGCCTGCATGGTGGTCACCACCAGAGCCACCGGGAAATAGACCGAAGCCCCCACCAGGGGGGCCACGGCCACCAGGTGAATCAAAAAGGGGCTCATCAAAATGAGCAGCACCGGCAGGTGGGCGAATAAGAGGGGCGATATAGCCGCCCCCAATACCCTTCCACCGACCATGACGGGAAAGGCGAGCCCCACAAACCGCTCGAATTTTTCCGGCTCACTGCTCATCAGCCGTTTGTCTCACAATCAATGACACTGCCAGAAGGCTGTATCGGCGAAGACGTACATCACGCCGCAATCACCGAGGTTCATATAGACGAAGCCCTCGTCAAACTGCAGCAGAAAAGTGCCTGCATATTCATCGCCCTGCAACCAGATCGGCACGGGCGCCCCGCCCCAGGCCCGGGCCTGATAGACCGCATTTTTGATCTCCTCCAGAGCCGGGTTGGTGCCATATTGGACGAAGAAGGCCTCGCCGGGCACTTCGACCTCTTCCACACTGAAGGCCCGGGCCTGATCGTCGCCCACGGGCAACTCACCTTCGAATTCCTCGATCTCGTCGTCGCTGAGCACCATGACCTCGCTGTCAGCGTTATGGGGCGTCCAGGCCTCGTTGCCGCCGGGAGAACGCACGAATAGCGACACCGCCCGCACTCCCTCCTTAAATACTCCGGCGATGCCCGGTGTCGTCTTCAGATCGAGAGTAAACATATGCGTCATGGGAAGATCCTTATCCCCGTTCTTCGACGGCCAATTCGAGTCGTCGGCCCCGAAAGGACGTCCGCCGATACGATTGAGCGTCCCCTCTTCGGGCGGCTCGTCGCCCCGCTCGAAGATATAGATCGTGCGGCGTGCGGCGTCGGGCACAGCCTCGAAATAGGCATTGGACAGGCGACGGATCTTGGCGGCCTGATTGGTGTCGGCCACCGACTCTGCGCCGGCAGCGGCCAGCAATTCATCGTAGACCTCAGCGCCCACCATGCCGCGAATCGTATTATGCAGATCCGTATCATCGTTATTGGCCAACACGGGACCCAGATGGGGCTTGATCGCCTCCTGATGTTGATAATAGATCCCCCGAATCTCCCCGAACCAATCGTGGCTGCCCACCTTTGTGGAATGACCGGCGGCGATGAGGCCGAAGAGCTTGTCGAAAAGGCCCGGATTTTGGAACTCCTTGAGCGCCGCGATGGCCCGCGGCCAGGTCGGGGAACTCTCGTCGAGATCGCCGAGAATCAATTCGATAGCACGCTGCTCGGGCATCGCTTTGAGCACCGCCAGATAATCGGGCACCAGCCGATAGGAAAGATCGCTATCTCGGATCTGTTCGTCCTCCAGATCGACGAGGCTAATAAAGGCATCGTATTTCGGATCTATCGGCTCGTCGGTGTCGGCCAAGATCCCCAGGATGGCCCGGCGGCAGGTATCGCGCACCACAGGGGCTTCGGCGGACTCAAATTCCTGGACCAGCCGATCCAGAAGAGAGGGCCCCACCAGGCTCAAGCCCAGTACGGGAGCATCCATATTACTGAAGTTTCCGTAGTCGCCGGTGGCCATCTCCTCGGTGACCTTAAAGGCTTTGGTCAACAGCGCTTCGTTTTCGGGAAAGGCGCAGATCGCCACGAAGGGCTTGCGCTTCGTATATTGGCCGTCAAAGACCTCGATGAGACGGGCCACGCCCTTTTCCTCGCCGGCCGCTCGCAGGGCCTGCACCAACGCGTCCAGCCCGGCCGGAGCTTTGCGCTGCGACGTCGATCCCAACGCGTCAAAGTCAATCATCTCCAGCGCCGACGGCGGCGCCGGCTCATCGCGCCGCCGGGCGCTCAGCACGGCGCAGATGGCCACCACCTCGGCGTTTCTCTTCTTATTTTCTTCGACCAGCGATTGAGCGATCTCCATCAATAATTGAGGCTCATCATCTCGTTGAGCCATCGCTTCGTAGACCTTATCTGGCCCATCGCCGTGAAAAGCGACGTGCTCGAGCAACCCCGCCAATTCCTCGGAGTCGGCCACCGGCCAGGCGGGCAACATATTATCAAAGAGCGGTTGCCGATCCCGCTCCTCACCGAGTGCCTCCAGGATAGCCCGACCCCAGGTCGGGCCATCGGCAAATTGCTCGACAAATCGCTGCTTTGCCGTTTCTCCCTCTTCACCACCATAATTATTCTTCAGCGCAACCAATTCACCGTCATCCCAATCCCAGATCGGCCCGGGCAAACCGCCCCATACTTCCACTGACGCCAGGGAGGTCACCACCTTGTCGGCGACTTCTTCTCTTTCGAGCACCCCGAACCGTCGCCGCACCAGCTGGAGTCCCCGCTGGATATCCTCGGAGAAGCTCTCGGCCGCCCCCTCCACCAGCTCTCGATCTTCGGCGTAGGCGTGCATGGCCATCGCGTCCAGATGAAGGGGCCAAAATTGAGCCAGCCGCGCGGCCTCGAAGGGAGGTTTGCTATATCCTCCCATTCCTCCGAACTCGTCGTAGCCCATGTCGTCGTAGCCCATATCGTCGTAATATTCGCCCTCGTCATAATAGTCGTCATGGCCCCCGCCGCCGCCACGCTCCTTATCAAAGGAGGTGACCTTGCCCAGGAAATCGACGATATCCTGCGCCGACGCTGCCTTCATCCCCGACTCCGAGGCCAACTCCCCCCACACGATGGGGTCATCCCAGGCGGTGTATTCACCGCGTCGCATCAGCTCCCACAACAGAGCGTGCCTGTCGCCCCAGTCGACCCCGAATTCATCGAGGGGCTGCATCTTCTCCCAGCTCTCGTCGGCGTCTTCCAACTGACGGACCAGGGTGGGAATCTT